>NZ_SMJX01000032.1 GCF_004348535.1 Actinomadura sp. KC216 | reverse complement strand
GGCCGGGAACGGCGGGCGGGAGCGCGAGCGTCGCCGTGCCGAGCCCGGTGGGGATCGGCACGGCGGGCCGCGTGGCGGTCACCGCGCCGGCGGTGGGCTCGGGGTCGCTCGGCGGCGGTTCCAGGAGCGCGCGGTACTCGCCGCCGGACGGCACGGGACGGGGCGTCCCCGGAGCGTCGAGGTCGATCAGGACGTCGGCCCAGTGCAGTGCCTCGTCCCCGGCGTCCCAGTAGCCATGAGTCGCGATCACCTTGTTGCCGGTGGGTGCCGGAAGCAGGCTCCGGAGGAGCATGGGAGGGGTGAGAGGCGTGCTCTCCCCGGTGCCCGATCCCAGATCGGCGACGGCGAGCCTGGCCCCGGCCAGCCGTACCAGCTCTTCGGGCGGCGGCTCGAACGCGACGACGTTCGGCCCGGTCGCCTCGAAGGCCACGGGCCGCGCCTCCGGCGGCGCCGCCTCGGCGTCTCCGTCCGGGCGGGCGTCTGCGTCCGGGCCGGGGACGGGCAGCACGAGGCGGTCGTCCCCGCACCAGGCCACCGGCGGATGCCCGTAGGCGGTGAACGACACGGCGGCCCGCAGGTGCAGGTGCACGGTGACCGTCCGGGCCCGGTGGTCGGCCGTCCACACATAAGCGCGTCGTTCCCGTATGGCGAGCCCCGCGAGCAGCGGGCGCTGGGGGTGCCAGGCCAGGCGTGTCGGCAGGACGTCGTCCAGGGGCAGCCGCCACTCGTCCCCGCCGTCGGTGATCACGATCGACGAGGGGCGGGCCCTCCCGGGGACGAGCCCCGCCAGATCCGGATCGATCACGAGGTCGCGCCACCGTACCGCCGCGGGGTTGCATTCGCTGATGGACGGCAGCGCCGGAGTGCGGACGGTCGCCCAGACGGAAGGATCCGGTGCCTGGTCCCGGCGTTCCCACTCGGCCGGCACGGACGTCCACTCAGCCGACATGGGTGTCTTCCCTGGCGCCGCGGGTGTGCCGGACGGTGATGCCGTCGACGAGCGCCTTCACCGCTCCGATGCCCTCGGCCGGGGACCCGACCTGCTCACCGGACGCGTCGATGGCCACGCCGCACGGCACGCCCAGACCGGTCACCGGTTCGGGCAGCGCCTCCGCGTCCCCGATGGTGATCATGACGATGGCGTCCCGCCGCGCCGGTTCCATGATCTGCAGCAGTTGCCTGAGCGACCGGCACGACGGGCAGGTCTCCGTCACGTAGATCCGCACCCCCATGATCGGCCGGTCGGGATGCGCCGGGACGGCCGCGTCCTCGCGCCGGCGCGCCCGCCGGTCGATGAGGAGCACGGCGGTGAGCGTGGCCGCGGCCGCTCCGCCCGCGGCCGCCGTCCGCACGGCCGGTTCGTAGCCGGGCCCCACGGCCAGGACGGCCGCCGCGACCAGCGCGGCGGCCAAGTTCTGGCCGATGCGGGCCCTGCCCACGGACGCCAGGCGGGCCGGCCCGAAGCAGGCGCACCGCGTCCCGCGCAGCCTGAAGGCCACGGCGGTCAGCGCGAGGTAGGCGACCAGCGCGAGGAGCGCCGCCGGCCTGCCGGGAACGGCCACGATCGCGGCGGCCGCGGCGAGCTCCGCGGCACCGGTCAGCCGCGGTCCCCATGGCGGACGCAGCGGCCCGCTCCCGAAGGGCCAGTCGAGCCTGTGCGGGGGCGTGAGCACCTTCGCCGCCCCGGCGACGATCAGCGGACCCGCCAGCGCGGCGGTCACGGCATCGGCGAACATCGGTCACGACCTCCGGTCGTCCAGCAGCCAGCCGGACTCGATCATCTGCTCGGCCATCCGGCGGAGCAGGGCGGGCGGCGGGTCCCCCGCCCGCTTCCCGGCGGCGGGGACGGCCTCCGCGACGGGATCGGCCTCCGCAGTGGGATCGGTCTCCGCAGTGGGATCGGCCTCCGCGGCGTTGCGCGGGCCGTGGGCGAGCAGGTGCTCGATGAGCACCGCTTCGGGTTCGCCGCACTCGGCCAGCGCCAGCGTGGTCCCGTCGACCAGGACGGCGCCGCCGTGCGGGAGCCGGGTGAACGTCACCCCGGGCGCGGTTCTCATGATCCACCTCGCAACCAGTGTTCGAGCCAGACCAGGCGCAGCAGCGGCAGGGCGTTGTCGGCGAGATCGCGCCCGTCGCTCAGTACGCGGATCACCGCCTGGGGGTCGACCAGGCCCAGGTCGGCCAGGGCGCACTCCCGGTCCAGCCGCGCGATGATCTTCCGGCGCTCCCGGTGCAGGTGCGTGGCCGCCGCCCGTCTGAGCCAGTGCCCCCGCGCGGTCCGCCGCACGCCGGTGATCCCGTGCCGGGCCAGCGCGGCGTGCAGCGGCAGGTTGCGCTCGAACGTGCCGCCGCGGATCCGCCCCAGCCTGGACGGCTTGAGCGCGGCCAGGGTCGCCAGGACCCGCGGGTCGAGGACCGGCAGCCGCATACCGCCGTCGCCGCATTCCGCGATGCCCGCCGTCGCCGCGCCGAGCACCGGGTCCAGGGAGTCCAGCAGCTCCTGCCAGATCGCCATGCCGGCCCGGTGGGCCGACTGGAAGACCTCGGCGCCCTCCGCGGTCAGTCCAGGCAGGGCGGTGCCGCCGGTCGGTGACGGCGGCGCCGGCGCCCCCACGGGCTGCGCGTCCGGCGAGTAGACCACGCCCTTGCCGAGCAGCGTCCGGGCGTCGTCGAGCGTCCGCAGGGTCCCGGCGGCGTGGAACGGCTCGCAGCCCAGCAGCCGCCAGCCCCGCACCCCCGTGTTGACGTCGGGCAGTTTCGCCGACGTCAGCTCTTTCACCAGCGTCCCGCCGATCAGCGGAGGGCCGCCGGTCCCGTCCCGGGCCCCGGCGAGTGCGGCCGCCAGCCTCCTCGGGACCTCGCGGTCGGGCATGGGCGGGACGAGTTCCTCACCGGTGATGGGATGCTCGTCCAGCAGCTCGGACGGGTCGATCCGGATCCGCTTGAGGGAGAGCCCGGGGACGTCCGGGGCCGGAGTCCGGTGGACGCTCGCGCCGAGGTCGGCGTGCAGGAGCGGCGGGCGGTGGCCGGCCGCCAGCGCGCAGGCCGCGAGGAACGCCGAACCCAAGCCCCCGCTGTAGGCGATGGCGTAGTCGCCGCTCCCGCCGAGCACCTCCGCCACGGCCTCGACCAGCCCGCCCCGGCGCGCGGGTTCCGGGAGGACCGGCTGCCGCCTGGTCACGTTGATCCCTTGTCCGGTCACGCGGACGGCGGTGCCGACGGGCAGCCGCTGCACGCCGGGGAGGACCGTGGCGTCCGGTGCGGGCGCGCTGCCCTGGAGCAGGGGGAGCAGGATCCCGGGCGACGGGACGGGAGGGGGCCCGCTCTCCGGCAGGAACGCCTCGAGGTCGAACCCCCATTCGAGGCGTCCGTAGTCGACCCGGTAGTAGACGGATGTCGCGTCCGGGTACTCGCGGAGGAGCTCGAACGACGAGGGAGACGCGTCGATCCGGACGCCGTGCGCCTCGGGTGGCGCCCCCGCACCCGCCCTGGTCTCCGGCGCCTCCGGATCGATGCGGCGCACCCCGCCGCCGGGAACCGTCTCGACCAGCCCTGGCCTGTGCTTCATCACGCCACCGCCGATCTGTGGATCTCGATGTACTCGTCCTTGACCGGCAGCGAGGTGCTCACCACGTCATCCCCGTGCTGCACCCAGGCGAAGTAGCCCGCCGGGGGCATGGCCGGGGCCAGCTCGCGGCCGAGGTGGAACGACGCCGGAACTCCCAGCCGCCGCAGCCCGGCCGTGAGGAACACCGAGTCGTCGACGGGGTCGAGGAATCCCACGGTCAGCCGCTGGGCGAACCTGAGCCCGACCACGGCGGCCCGCACGTTCCGCGCCCGCCGAGCCCGCCAGCCTCCACCGCGCACTTCGGGCCATTTTTCAAGCCGGTAGGCGGCGGCCTCGGCGCCCTTGGCCTCCCGCAGGAATTCGCGCGCCCCGCGCGCGGCCAGAAACGCCCTCATCACACGCAGCATTCGGTGCTCCAAGGAGATATGAAATGGCAGCCGGGCGGCGGCGAGGTCGCGCTCACCGCCGCCCGGCAAGACTCTCCGGCTAACCGGACAGGGGTTTCTCGGCGGCGATCAGGCGCGGCGGCAGGTCCACCACTCGCAGAGCAGGCCGCTGCAGCAGTCGGTGTCGTGCCAGCAGCTGGTGCCGAGCCTGCGGCACTCGGCCACGGTGGCCGGCTCCGCGTGCAGGTGCTGCTGCAGGCCGTTGCCGGCGATGCGCGCAGCGATCGAGGTCGTGGACACGGCCTCTCCTTTCCTTGTGGCGGATGAACCGCATCGGCCTATCCGCCGTTTCTTCGGACACTCAGGACGCTAAATGTCCGGGAACGGTGTCGGCAAGGTATGTACGCCGTCCCGTTCTGTCCCGTTCTGTCCCGCATATACGGACGCCTGGGCATGGGTGAATGGATGGACGACAATTGGCGAATGGCGGAGAGAAAGAATCGGGTGATGGCGGCGGCGGCAGAGAACTGGGCCGCGGAGCGGCTGCGGGACGCCGGCGTCGAGGTCGGCGGGCCCGTCGAGCGGCTCGGCGCCCGCGCGTGGTCACGCCAGTTCCGTATCCCCACGTCGGTGGGGTACGTCTATTTCAAGTCCTCCCCGCCGGCCTTCGGCCACGAGGCCGCGCTGACCCGGGCGCTCTGCGAATGGTTCCCCGGAAACGTCCCGGAGGTCCTGGCCATCGACGCCGGACGCAACTGGATGCTCACCGCCGACTTCGGCGCGGACCAGCGGTCGATGGAACCCGAGCGGATCCTGCGGGCCTGCGCGGAGATGATCCCGGCCTTCACCGGGATCCAGGTGAACGCGGCGCGGCGCGTCGGCGAGCTGCTCGACCTGGGCTGCCCGGACCACCGGCTGGCCGTGCTCCCCGGCCTCTTCGACGAGCTCGTGTCCGGCGGCGGCGATCTGGAGCTGCTGATCGGCGGTCCCCATGGGCTCGCGCCGGAGGAACTCGAGCGCCTGCGGCTCCTCGCCCGGCCGTTCCGGGAGACCTGCGGGCGGCTCGCCTCGTTCGCCCTGCCGGAGACGGTGGTCCACGCCGACATCTGGCGCGGGAACTTCGTGATCGCCGAGGGCGGGCCGCTGGTCTTCGACTGGGCCGAGAGCATGGTCGCCCACCCCTTCTACTCCCTGGAGGTCATCCGGCAGGACGTGCGGATGCTCTCCCCTGGAGACCACGCGTCCCTGTCCCGGATCACGGACGTCTACCTCGACGCGTGGGGACGCTACGGAAGCCGCGGTCGGCTGGCCGAGGCGGTGCGCCTGGCGGCGGCTCCGGCCCTGGTCAGCCGGGCCCTGATGTGGCGCGATGCCATCAGCGGGCTCGACGAGAGGGCCCGTCCCCGATATGCGGGGGCCGTCGCCGACCGCCTGCGCGCGCTCCTGCGGCATCCGTTCGAGCGATCCGGGACGAGCGGCGCGGCTCAGGTATGAGCCTCCGGTGCCTGCCAAAGGTGCGGGCGCTCGTGCCGCGCGCCGTGCCCGCCGCCTCCGCCGTCCCTGCCGTTTCCGCCGCCGCCGCTGCGCTCCAGCGCGAAGAGCCGGACCAGGTCGGGGACGCGGTAGCTGCCCGGCCCCCGGCTTTCCACGAGGTTGGCGTCCACCAGCCGTTCGAGCGCGCGGTCCGCGGCCTCCTGCGACATGTCCAGCAGCGCCGCCGCCTCCGCCAGCCGCATCTCCCCGGGGGGCAGCCCGGCGAGGAGGCCGAGCACGCGCGCCGCCAGCCGCGCGTGCTCGTCGTGGCTTCGGGCCAGATGCTCGAAGCTGACGGCCAGGCTCGCCCGCAGCTCCATGCCGTCCACCCGGAACTCGTCGAGCCGCCGCCGTTCGTCGTCCATCCGCTCGGTGAGGGCGCGCACGGGCCAGTGCGGGCGGGCGGCGAGCCTCGCGGCGGCGAGCCGCAGCCCCAGCGGAAGGTGACCGCACAGGTCGGCGAGCGTCCGTGCCGCCTCCGGCTCGGCCCGGACGCGTTCCGCGCCGATGAGGCGCTCCAGCATCTGCCGCGCCTCGTCAGGTGACAGCGGGTCGAGATAGACGCAGCCGGAGCCGTCCAGCGAGGTCAGCGCGGCCGTGGAGGTGAGGATCGCCGCGCTGCGGCCGCCGACCGGCACGAGCGGCCGGACCTGCGCGGCGGTGGCGACGTCGTCCAGCAGCACGAGCACCCGGCGGCCGGACAGCACCGTCCGCAGCGCTCCCGCCGCCTCCTCGGCGTCCGCGGGCACCGATGCGCCGGGAACCCCGAGGCTCCGCAGGAGCAGGCCCGCGATCTCCGCCGGGGCCGGCGGTTCGGCTCCGGGAGCCCTCGCCCGCAGGCCGGCGTAGAGCTGCCCGTCGGGGAAGAGGTGGGCGGCCATGTGCGCGGCGCGCACGCCGACCGCGGACTTGCCGGCCCCCGGCGGCCCGCTGACGACGGTGACGGGCGTGGTGGCGAGCATCCGGACCAGCCGGTCGAGTTCCCGGTCACGTCCCACCAGGCCGGGCGGGCCGACCGGGAGCTGGCACGGCACCCGCCGGGGTTCCGGGGAGGAGGGCGGCTCCGCCGGGTGCGCGGCGGTCGCGAGGCGGACGGCGAGCCGCGTGCGGGTGCGCGTCCAGGGAACCGGGTCGAGGCCGCAGGCGCGGACCAGCGTCTCCACGAACCGCTGGCGCGGGAGCGCGTCCCGCCGGAGGGTGGAGGCGAGCGTGCTGCGCGGCAAATGGTCCCCGATTTCGGCGGTTCGCGTCTCCAGTTCGCGATAGGTGAATCCGGTCCATTCCTTGAGCTGCCGGAGCCGGACCATGAATTCCGCCGGCGTCCTGATCTGGTCGGGTGAGGGACCGTCGGCCGCGAACGAAATCGCGTGACGACCGTTCACCTCCCCGGCCACCGGCCGGACCGGCCGATCGGCGTGGTTCGGTTTCCGCCATTCGCGCAGATCGCCGCCGGGCAGGCCGTCCGATACCCCGTTGCGCACGCTCACATCGCCCCCGAGAGATGTCTGATGATCACGGACGGGGGTGTCCCGTCCTTCACCGGCCCCGCGGGTCGGGGCCCGCATCCCATCGAACGGCGGGCTCGGGCCGTCCAGCCAGCTCTCGGACGGAAGTGGACGGAATCGGACGGCCGTCACCAGCGCCGATCGGCCGCGATTGGTCTTACCGCCGGGGGTTGGCGAGAATGAGCGCATGGGCGGGGTGCACGAAGATGATCACCGCGCGGCTCCGGCTCCGGCTCCCGCGCCGGCTTCGACTTCGCCGGAGACACCGCCGCGGCCCCGGCCGGCGAATTCCGCGGACCGCGACGACACCTGCCCATATCAAGGGCTCGCGCCATTCGAGACCGACAGGTCCGATCTGTTCTTCGGGCGTTCGCGGGCCGTCCGCGACCTCCTCGACCGGCTGAAACCGCGCCTGGCCGAAAGCGGGACCATTCTGCTGGTGTCCGGCGCCTCGGGAGTGGGCAAATCGTCGCTTCTGCGAGCCGGCCTGATACCCGAACTCGCTCGGGGAGCACCACAGCTCCCCGAATCCCGGCACTGGCCCCGCCTGCTCATCACGCCGACGCCGGAACCGCTGCGGGCACTGGCCGAGGGGTGGGCGCGGACGTACGGCGGCGATGCCGAAACGGTGCACGGGCGGCTGCGCGACGATCCGCCGCAGGCCGGGCCCCTCACGCCGGACGGCCGGCTGGTCCTGGTGGTCGACCAGTTCGAGGAGCTGTTCACGCTGGTGTCCGACGAGGAGGAGCGCCAGGCGTTCGTCCGGTCGCTGCACGCCTTGGCGGAAGGCCGGCCGGGCGCCGCGGTGATCATCGGTTTGCGGGCGGACTACTGGGACCGGTGCGCCGCCTACCCGCAGTTCGCCGAGGCGATCCAGGACGGTCAGGTCATCGTCGGGCCGATGACGGAGGCGGATCTGCGGCTGGCCATCACCGGACCCGCGGCCGCGGCCGGCCTGGAGATCGACCCCGGCCTGGTGGAGACCATCCTGGCCGAGCTGCGCGCCGGGCGCGCCGCCGGTGACCGGTACGAGGCCGGGGCCCTGCCCCTGCTCTCGCAGGCCCTGCGCAACACCTGGGACCGGCGCGAGGGCGCGCGGCTGACGATCCGGGGGTACGAGGAGTCCGGCCGGGTCCGCGACTCGGTCCGGCGCACGGCCGATGACGCCCTCCAGGGGCTGCCGGCCGCGGACCGCAAGCTGGCGCTCAGGCTGTTCCGCCGGATGACGGTGATCACCGCGGGCGGGCGGACGGCGCGGCGGACGGCGACGCTGGCCGAGCTCCACGCCGCCGCGTCCGCCGGCTCGGCGGAGCAGCGCGACCGGGTCCGGGAGCTGCTGTCGGCGTTCGCCGCCCGGCGGCTGCTCACCCTCCACGAGGACACCGTCGAGATCGCCCACGAGGTGCTGCTGACCGCCTGGCCGGCGCTGCGGCAGTGGCTCGAACCGGACCTGACCGCGCAGGCGGTGTACGACCGGCTCATCCAGGACGCCGCGCAGTGGGCCGAACACCACCGCGACCCCGCGTTCCTCTACCGGGGCGCCCGGCTGCTGGCCGTCGACGACGTCCGGGCCCGCTGGGACCGCGACCCCGTCAGCTTCCCGCCGCCCGGCCCGACCGTCGAGGGCTTCGTCGCCGCGTCCGCCCGGGAGGCCCGGCGCGCCGGTCGCCGCCGCCGCCTCGTCATGACCGGCCTGGCGGTGCTGGCGGCGCTCGCCCTCGCCGCGGCCGGCGCCGCCGTCGACGCGGCGAACGACGCCGAGCGCCAGCGCGACCTCGCGGTCTCGCGCCAGCTCGCGGCGCAGAGCAAGGTCGCCGGCGATCCGGTGCTCTCGGCGCTGCTCGCCGTGGCCGCGTGGCGCATCGCCCCGACGCCCGAGGCCCGTCACAGCATGCTCGACGCGGCGGCCCGGCCCGGCCGGGCCGTCCTCCCTGGCCACGGCGGAGCCGGCGCGAAGACCGAGCCGGTGTTCAGCCCCGACGGTTCGATCATCGCCGCCGGGACCGACGACGGTGTCGTGCGGCTGTGGGACACGGCGTCGCGCTGGCGGCTCCCGGGCTCGATCGTCCATCCGGGGCCGGGGTGCTCCGCGGGGTTCGACGTGGCCTTCAGCCCCGATGGAAGGCTGCTGGCCGTGGCGTGCTTCGCGACCGTCCGGTTCTGGGACGTGGCCACGCGCAGGCCGGCGGGCGCCCCGCTCGCCACCAGCGACGCCACGGGGATGCTCGGGTCGGTGGAGGCGATGGCGTTCAGCCCGGACGGCGGCATCCTCGCGACCGCCGGCTACGAGGGCGTCACCCGCCTGTGGGACGTGCGCACGCGCCGCAAGATCGGGAAGCCCCTCGGCAGCCCCGACACCGAGACCGGCGGTCACGCGATCAACGCGGTGGCCTTCACTCCCGACGGGAAACGCCTGGTCACCGCCGGGGCCGACGACGTCGCACGGCTCTGGGACACCGCCGCGCAACGCCGGGTCGGGGCCGCCTTCACCGGGCACACCGACGACATCACCGACCTCGCGATCAGCCCTGACGGGACGGCCCTCGCGACGGCGAGCACGGACGGAACCGCCCGGCTGTGGAGCCTCAGCACCCGCGACGAGACCGGCGAGCTCCGGGAGCCCGGCGAAGATCGGGGGTTCCGCGGCATCGCCTTCAGCCCCGACGGGAAGAGGCTCGTCACGACCGGGGCCGCCGGCTCCACGCGGCTCTGGGACACCGCCGGCCGCCGCCCCGTGGGGTCCGTCCTCGGTGATCGGCGGGTACCGGTCCACAAGGCGGCGTTCAGCCCGGACGGGAGGCTCCTCGCCGTCACCGACGACGACGGCAAGGTGTGGCTGTGGGACCCGCTGCTCCACCGGCAGAGCGGTACCGCGCTGCCCGCCGCGGCCGAGGTCGCGTTCAGCCCGGACGGCACGACCCTGGCGGCGGCCGGTCCCGGCGTCCGCCCCTCGGCCGAGGACGCCGACCGGGCGGTCCGGCTCTGGGATGTCGCCACCCAGCGTGAGATCGGCCCCCGCCTCCAGCCGGCCGGCGCCCTGGCGCGCGGCAACGTGGGCGCCGTGTACGAGATCGGGTTCAGCCCTGACGGCAGGACGCTGACCACGGCGAGCGTCGGCGGGAACGTTATCCAGTGGGACGCCGCCACCCATCGCCAGAACGGGCCTCCCGTTTATTCGGACCGGGACGACTGGAGGGTGAAATTCAGCCCTGACGGGCGGATATTCGCCATTGTCTTCGATCGCTCCATCGGATTCTGGGACATCGCGCGAAAGCGCGAGACCGGGCCCCGTATCGCCCTTCCCCGCGAGGCCGACTCCATCTCGGAAGTGGAGTTCAGCCCGGACGGCGCCACGCTGGCCGCCGCGACCGCCGACCGTACCGTGCGGCTGTTCGACGTGGCCGCCAGGCGCCAGACCGGGGATCCGCTGCCCGCCGCGACCGCCGGAAGCTTCGCCCAAGACATGGCGTTCAGCCCTGACGGGAAGACCCTCGCCACCACGGCCGGCAACGGAACCGTGCGGCTGTGGGACATCGCAGGCGGCGGCCGGCTCGCAGCGACCCTGACCGGTCACACCGGCCTCGTCTTCGCGCTCGCGTTCAGCCCGGACGGCAGGTCGCTGGTCACCGGCTCCGCGGACCGCACCGTCCGGCTGTGGGATCTGCAGACCCGCAGCCAGATCGGCCCCCCGCTGACCGGCCACACCTCGAGCGTGACCGCCGTCGCCTACAGCCCCGGCGGGACCACCGTCGCCACGGTCGGCAACGACGGGACGGCGCGGCTGTGGAACGTCGTCACGTCCGCCGATCCCGCCGCCATGACCTGCGCCAACGCCGGCCGATCACTGACCCGCGCCGAGTGGGAACAGTACATATCGGGGGAGGAATTCCAAGAGATATGCCCGTGACCGTGCACATGGGCCGCGACGCGTGAACGAACGGACGAGACAGGAATGCTTCTGCGAGGTTTCAGGCGGCGGACGGGCAAACCCGCCCCGGAGCTGGCGGTGCTGTTCCGCTCGATCGCCACCGAAAGCCGGGATATCTACCCGATGGCGTCCGACGTCCTGAACCATTTCATGGACGGCGCCGGTTCCTCCAGAACGCTGCCGCGGCGGTGGCTGCGCTCCTTCAAGGTCATCAAGAAGGCGGAACGCAAGAACCAGCGCCGTTTCGAACGGCAGATCGTCCGCGCGGCGGCGGCGCTGGAGGACGGCGCCTCGACCTGGGTGCACGATCACTGGGACGCGCGGATCAACGCGTTCATCGGCACCGAACTGTTCTATGTCAGCCGGATGAGCCTGCTGCGATCGCAGGGCTCGTTCGTCCTGACCCGTGCCGGGGCGAAGGTGCGGGTGTCCGGCACGGTCCGCCACCATTGGTTCGATCCCTACGACTGGGACCGCGGCCGGTGGGTCTACATTCCGCGGCACGGCTTCGTCCCCATCGCGGTCGGCCGGGATCTGGTCGAGGCCGATGAGGCGCGCAACTTCCTGATGGAGTCACGACATGTCCAGACACTCGGGGGCACCTATCTGGACGGCGGGTGGCCGCGGCGCGGCAGGGCGACGTTCGAGTGGGCGCTCGTGAGGACCGGCCGATGACCGCTGACGTCCCCCCGCCGCCCGACCCGACGACGGCCGCCACCACCGCGGACTTCGTGCGATCGCTGATCCGGCTCAAGCAGTGGGCGGGCGAGCCGTCGCTGAGCAGGCTGCGGTCGCTCGGCGGCCAGACGCTGGCCTCGGACGGGACCACGGTCGACGCGTTGCCCAAGAGCACGATCTCCCACGTTCTCCGGCAGACCGGCAAGCTGCCGCGGTGGGATTTCGTCCAGGCCTTCGTCACCGCCTGCTACCGCTACCGCGACTATCCGGCCGAGCGGATTCCGGGTGAGATCGAACGCTGGCGTGCGGCCAGGGCCGCCCTGGCGGGCCCGGCCGCTCCTGCGTCACCCGATCCCGTGGAGCGGCCCGCGCCGGTCGACGCCACCGCCCCTCCCGAGCGGGATCACGCCGTCGAGCTGCTGGCGAGGCGAGTGGCCAGAGAGGAGGACAGGGCGCGCAAGGGGATGCTCGGCGGGTACAGCCTCGCCCCGGTGTCCTTCGGGCCGAGCGCGGTTCCCGGCGAGGCGGACGGCGACCTGCACTCGATCGGCCGGTTCTTCAGCGGCCTGCGCTCGCGGCGCCTGCTGGTCGTCGGCGAGTCGGGGGCGGGCAAGACCGTCCTCGCCATAGAACTGGTGCTGCAACTGCTGGAGTCCTTCCTGACCAGCGACCAGCGACCCGATGACCGGCAAATGGTGCCCGTCCATCTCAACGCCGCCAGATGGATTCTGGGATGCCCGTTCGAGCAATGGCTCGCCGAGCAGTTGCAGCGCGACTTCGGGCTTTCGGAGAACGAAGCGGTGCGGCTGGTGCGGGACCGCCGGGTCCTGCCCGTGGTGGACGGCCTGGACGAGCTCGACTCCGGACCGTCGGGCCCGCCCCGCCGGGCGATCGGGCTGCTGACCGAGCTCAACCGGTACAGCGACCTCTCCGGACGGCGGCCGGGTGCGGTCGTGGTGACCTGCCGGGCCGACCGCTACACCGAACTGTTCGAGGCCCGGATCGGCTTGGACGACGCCGCCCGGATCCACCTCCACGACCTGACCACCGACCAGATCCGCGCCTACCTGCAGGCTCGCTGGCCGGACGGGCATCCGTGCGGTGCGCACCGCGACGGCATCCGCGCGGCCCTGTCCGGTCCGCCGGAGACGGCCGTCCACATGGCGCTGTCCACGCCGTGGCGGTTGCAGCTGCTCGCGACCGCGGTGGAGTCCGGCGCCCATCCCGCCGAGCTGCTGGACGTGGACCCGGACCGCGACCCTCGCGAGGCGGCGTCCCGGATCGTCCGGCGACTGCTCGACCTGTACGTCCCCGCGGCGACCCGGCTCACCCCGCGCACCGCCCCGCACCAGCCCGAGCAGGTGCGGAAGTGGCTGGAGCACCTGGCCGCGCACCTGTCCTGGCAGGCCGCCGACACGAAACGGCCGCCCGGCCTGACCGCGGTCGACATCGTCCCGCATCTGCTGTGGCCGATCGGCGGGCGCCGCCGGGTCCGGGCGCTGCACTGCCTGGCCTGCGTCGTCCTCGCGGTCATCGCCATGCTGGCGTTCTGGACGGGTTCGGCGATGGACCAACCGGACGATCTCACCCCCAGCGAGGGGGTCACCCTGGCGCTCATGGCCGCCTGGGTCGCCATCGCCACCGGCCTGTCGCTGTCGCCATGGCCGGCCGCCGCCGGTGGCCGTGCCAACGTGCCGCGCAAGCGGCGGGTGATCGGCAGCCTGCTGGGCGCCCTGGTCGGCCTCCCGCTCGGCGTCCTCGGCGGACTGGCCGGACTCGTCCTGACCAGCGGGAAGGTCTTCGGCCTCCTCTACGCCACCACGGCGGGGGCGACCGGCGGCGCGGTGCTCGGAGCGGTCATCGGGCTCACGGCGGCCGGGCGGCGGGACTCCGAGCGCATGGCCGTCCGCGAGGCCGTCCGCGCGGAACCGTTCACGCTGCTGGGCTTCGGACTGTGCGGCGCGCTGACCGGGCTCCCGCCGCTCCGGCTGGCGCACGCCGGCCCGGTCCCCATGGCGCTCGGCGTCACGGGGGCGTTCGCCCTGGCCTTCGCGCTCGGCGTCGTCTTCAAGATCACCACAGGTGGCTGGAGCAGGGACGCGGAACTGACGCACCCGCGCGAGGCCCTGCACCGCAATCCGATCATCGGCACGGCCTTCGGCCTCACCGGCGGCGTCGCGGCATTCCTGGTGTTCCTCATGAACCAGAGCGTCATCGAGTCGCTGGCCTGCGCCCTCGTCGGCGGCGTCACCTTCGGCCTCGCCTTCGGCGCGATCGCCTGGTGCCGCGCCATGATCGGCCTGCTCGTCGCGGCCGCGCGCGGCCTGCTCCCGCTCCAGCTGTGGACCTTCCTCGACTGGGCCTGCGAGGCGCGGCTGCTACGCGTCAGCGGCGCGACCTACCAGTTCCGCCACCGCGAACTCCAGGACTTCCTGACCCCGCCCAAACCCTCCGACGACACCCAAGCCCACTCCGCCCAACAACGCCTACCCGCACTCTGAACAGCGGAATCGAGCGCCGGAAGTCCGTGCCTGCCCGGATGTGCGAGCGGCAATCGTTGGGCGACCATCGGGGCGGGACCGGACACGAAGCCCGCACTTGTTCGGCGGCTGTTCTGGTTCTCATCGAGTTCTGATCCTGACCAGTTTTGATTCTTGGCAGGAGGCGCTTCCGCAGGGGGTCGGCGATGGGGCGGCAGGTCATAGAAGGGCTGGTCGGGCGGACGGCGGAGTGCGCGCGCGTCGCCCGATCGATAGAGGATGCGAGGTCCGCACGCGGCGGTGCGCTGGTGATCACCGGGGAGCCGGGGATCGGTAAGACCGCGCTCTTGCTGGACGCGGTCGGCCGTTCGCAAGGGCATCAGGTAGTGGTCATCAGAGGTGTGGAATCGGAGGTCGAACTGGCCGGCTCCGGCCTGGGCGAGCTCATCGGCGCATTCGCCGACGAGCTGGGGCGGCTGCCGGAGTCGCAGGCGAACGCGCTGCGGGCGGTGCGGGGGGCGGCCGGGCGGCCCGCGGCGGCCAGCCCGTATGCGATCTTCGCTGCGGTGCACGGCCTGGTGACCCTGCTGGCGGAGGAACGCCCGCTGATCGTCGCGGTCGACGACGCGCATTGGCTGGACCCGATCTCACGCGACGCGCTGTTGTTCGTCGGCAGGCGGCTCACGGAGCACGCGGCGTTGCTGCTGATGACGTTGCGGACCCACGAACCGGCCTTGGATCACCGGGCGACGGGGCTGCCGGTGCTGGAGCTGCCCAGGTTGAGCATGACGGACAGCCACGCGCTCCTCGCGGCGCTGACCGTCGAGATCGGCATCGAGCCGCGGGTGGCGGCCGAACTCGCCGCGGCCGCCGACGGCAACCCGCTGGCGGTGCGCGAGCTGGTCGCGTCGCTGTCGGCGGGGCAGCTGCGCGGTCATGTGGCGCTGCCCGAGACACTCGCCGGTGGGCGTGCGCTGCGCGGACTGATGTCCAGCCGGGTCGCCCGCCTCGACGCCGACACCGGCGAGGCGCTGCTGATCGCCGCACTGTCCGTCGACGCGGACCTGGCGGCGGTCAGCAGGGCCGTCCGGACCCCGGAGAGCCTGGAGCACGCGGCCGCCGCCGGCCTGATCACCCTGACCGACGGGCGGGTGGAGTTCAGCCACCCGTTGCTGCGTTCGGCGATCAGCGACGCCGCGTCCGCGCGGGCCAGGTCGCGTGCGTACGAGGCGCTCGCCGCCACCGCCGCGGACGAGGTGAAAGTGCTCTACCGGGCGGCGAGCGCGCGAACACCCGATGAGGCGATCGCCGGCGGCCTGGAGCACGCGGCCGAGCGGGCGCGGCACGCGGGCGGTCACCTCACCGCGGCACGGACCCTCCGGCGCGCCGCCGAGCTGACCGGGTCCGCGAAAGCCCGCGCGAGACGGCTCCTGCTGGCGGCGGCCGACGCCCGCTCGGCCGGACGGCTGGACCTGGTCGAGGGCTGGGTACGGGACGCCTACGCCGCCACGGACGTCGCCGCGGTCCGGGCCGACGCGCGCACCGAGTACGCCCGTGCGGCCATGTGGTCGGGCCAGATCAACAAGGCCCGCGCGGTCTTCGCCGACGCGTTGCGGCACATCGGAGAGTCCGATCCGGGCAGGGCCGCGGAGATCCACCTGGAACTGGCCTTGCTGGAGACCATGGGCGGCCGTCCCCCCGACGCGGCCGTCGCCGCGGTCAACGCCCTGAAGTACCTGAGCGTCGAGGACATGCGGAGCCGCCGGTTGCCCTGGCCGCTCGCGCCGCACGCCATGATCCTCAACGGTGACGTCGCCGGTGGGCTCGAACTGCTCGACCACGGCGTACTCGACCTGACGCCGCGCGAGACCCCGCACGCCCTGCCCGCGCTGTGCCACACCGCGCAGTCGTTCACCTGGTGCGAGCGGTTCGGTCAGGCGTTCGAGCTGATCGACCAGGTCATCGAGGCCGCCAGGAACGCGAGCGCACCGCTGATCCTGCCCGACGCGCTGGCCGGCCGCAGCGAGATCGCGCACTGGACGGGTTCGTGGACGATCGCCGCCGCCGACGCGGCCGAGGCCGTCCGGCTGGGCCGCGAGCTCGACCAGCTCGGCGCCGAGGCGTACGCGGCGACCCGGCTGGGCAACGTCCAGGCGGACCGGGGCGACGCGGCGGCGCTGGCCATGGCGGGCGCGGCGGAGGAGCTCGGCGCGCGGGGCGGCGTGGACTGCATGACCGCCTATGCCAACGCCATCCGCGGCCGGTTCGAGCTGGGCAGATCCAACTTCCGCGGCGCGGCCCGGGCGCTGGACCGGCTTGCCGCGCAGCTGGACGAGATCTCGCTGGGCAACCCGCTGACGGTGCCGTGGGCCGCCGACTACATCGAGGTGCTGATCCGCACGGGCCGGCGGGACGACGCGCTCCGCAGGCATGCCGATCTCGCCGGTCAGGCGGACCGTACCGGGCTGTCCTGGCCCGCCGCGGCCGCCGCCCGGTGCCGCGCGCTGCTCGCCTCGGGCGACGCGGCCGACGAGCACTTCGAGGAGGCGATGAGCCGGCACGCCCGTGTCGACGTCCCGTTCGAGCAGGCTCGCACGCTCCTGTGCTGGGGCAACAGCCTGCTGAGCCGGCGGCGCCGGCAGCCGGCCCGCGCCGGCGAAGTCCTGGCCGACGCGCTGCGGACCTTCGAGCGGCTTCGCGCCACGCCCTGGATCCGGCAGGCCCAGGCGGCGCTGGCCGCCGCGGGCGTGGCCGTACCGGCCACCGTCAGGACTCCGGGGCTCGACGACCTCACGGCGCAGGAACTGCAGGTCTCGCTCGCGGTCGCCCGGGGGCTGAGCAATCCGGAGGTCGCCGCCGCGCTGTTCATCTCCCGCAAGACCGTGGAGCGGCACCTGTCCGCGGTCTACCGCAAGCTGGGCCTGCGTTCTCGTACCGAACTCACCGCCCACGTCACCCGCAACGGCCGGTCGGATTGAGGGCGTCCGAACCAGGTTGAGGGAGTTCCCCGAAGCGCCGCGGGCCGCCGCCGGGTTGAGATGTGCACGATACCGGGAAGGGGGACGGGGGCATGGGCGCCTACGGCGTGGACGCCTACGGGATCTCACAGGTCACAGTGGGTGCGAGGGGAATCCATCTGGCCTGGAGCGGGCCGCGGTCGTGGCTGTACGCGCCGGGCGGCTGGACGGTGCGGCGCCGGTTCTCGCGCGGCCGGGAAGCACTGAACTGCCAGCAGCTCGATGCCGCGGCGATCGCGGAACTGCGGTCGACCCGGGAGGCGATGCTGAGCTTCGGCGTCGTCACGTTGCGGCCGGGCGGATGGCTCGATCCGCTGGACGGCGCGGGGTCGTCGCCGGACGGCGGGACACCGGCCGAGGTGTTCCACGTCGATCTCACCGACGATCACCGGCTGGTGCGGGTCGCCGTCACGGCCGGATCGTCCATGGCCATCGCCTACTGCGAGGGCCGGGCGGTCGCCGTGCGGGGGGCGGCCGCGGGCCAGGCCGAGCACATGCTGCGGGCGCCGCGGATCGACGCGGTGTCGGTGGTGACGCTCGATCCGACGGCGGTACGGGTCTGCGTCGAGCTTCCCGGCGACGACGAGGCGACCGAGTGGCGGGACGCGACGGTGGTCGTCCGGGACCTGACGCTGCCGTTCCGCGAGGTGATGCCCTCGCTGGTCACGGAGGCCGACGAGCTGGCCGAGGCCAGGCACCGGCTGCTGCCCGGCGAGAGCATCGCGGCGGAGGAGTTCGGCAGGGTCGCCCGGGTCGTCCGGCCGATCCTGCGGGCCGCCGGGACGCGCCCGTCCGAGCTCGCGCTGCTGATGCGGGAGGAGCCCGGCGCCGACGACGACGAGGTCCGGGCACTCGACTCGCTGAGCATCCTGCTGGCACATCCGAAATGGCGGCGAGTCCTCGGGTTCGCGTTGTTCGACGACGATCCCTCGCTGCTCAACGGGGGGAGTTACGAATACCGGATCAGCGCGGACTTCCCGGCCGAGGACCTGGCCGACGCCAACCACGGTTTCGCGACCGTGCCGTCCGGGACGCTGCTGCCGGCCGACTTCTCGATCGGCGGCGTCCGGATCCGGCTGCCGCAGCCGGTGATCGTCGGCCTCACGGCGGCGGCGTCCGGCGATCCGGTGCGGGTCGTCAGGCGCGGCATCGCGCTGGAGCCGCGCCACGATCCGTTCTGGGTCACCCCGTCGCTCGACGACTGGAGCCTGGTCGCGGACCTTCCGGCGCCGGCGACGTCCGTGATCCTCGAACTCGCCGAAGGCCACGACCTCGTGTTCGACACGGTGCACGGCAGTGGCCAGGTGCCCGCGGGCACGGCGCCGCGGCTCGTGTTCGGCGGGCCGGCCGGTCAACTGCGGTTGCGGGGGCGAGGCTTTCTGCACGCACTGCGGATTTCGACCGCGAACCACACCCCGGCGGAGGCGTCCGTCGTGCCGCCTCCCATCGTCCTGGCCGATACCCCGCCGCCCACGGCCCCGCTGAACGCCTCCGCGACGAATCTCCAATCGCCCCAGGGATCGACGCAGCCGGTCCCGGGGCCCCGGCATGAGCTCGGCTGCCGGGTGTCCTGGCGCCCGTCGCCCGCGTTCGGCCTGACGGGCTGGCCGCGCGACGCCGTGGCGCCCCCGCCGCTGGACGCCGCGATCTTCGAGGTGCAGCGCCGGGCGGAGGGCGGCTGGGCGCCCGTCCACGAGGACGAGAACTGGACCCTCGGGGACCGGGACGCCGCGATCCGCGATCCACGGCTGTACCCGGGCGCCGAACTGATGCTGGCGTTCCCGGAGACGGCGGGCCGCCCCACCGGCGGCGACCTCGATCTGAGCCTGGTGGACGTTCTCACCTCCGGGCTCGGGCCCGGCACGTCCGTCCGCTACCGGGTCCGCGCCGTCGACGCGATCGGGCGGCCCAGCGCGACGTGGACGGAGACGGCACCGCTCCGGCTGGAGAAGCACGTTCCCCCGCCCGTGCCGATCGAGGTCGCGGCGCGCGTCCTGGTGCGCGGAGCGCCCGACCTGACCGCGGCGGAGCAGGCCCTGCTCGGCACCAGCGACAACGCGATCGTGCTGCGCTGGAGCTGGCAGGCCGAACAACGCGGACAGGACGAATACGCACGCGAGTTCCGGATCTATGCCGCGCCGCCCCTGAACGTCGTCCCCGGGCAGGTTCTGAAGACCACGACGCTCAGCACCGGACCGGTCACGTCGTACGGCCTGGATCTGCGGCTCGACCGGCCCGTACAGGCAGACGTGGCGGCGGGGCTGCGGCTGCACGCCGGCCATCCGTTCCTGATCCGCGCGCATACCGGCGGCACCACGGTGTCCATGGTCGTCGAGACCCGGCTACCGGTCGGCGGCGCGGCGCCGGTGCCCGCCCTCGGGCCGATCCGGCTCGACCACCCGCTCACACCCGGCCTGACCCGCCCACCGGCATGGGCGGAACGGATCCAGGTCATCCCGATCACCGACGCCACGGCCTATGAGGCCGTGCTGCGCGATCGGCTCACCCTCACCCCCGGCCATCCCGCGGACGCGTTGTGGGTCGGGGTCAGCGCCGCCGACGACCAGCCGTACGTCGCGGATCAGCGTCCGGAGTCGCGGCCCGGCAACGAAAGCGGGATCGCGCCGGTCGTCGCCTCCGGACGCTACGCCGGCCGGCCGGTGCTGGAGATCCCGCCGCCGCTCGCGTCGGTTCCGCGCCTGCGGACCCCGGAACCCGGCGCGGAGCCGCTGCGCTTCCCGCTGGACCTCACGGCCTTCCTTCCGCCCGCTGCGTTCCAGGCCGGACGGCTCCGGCACGAACGCGTCGCCGCCGGCGCGCTGATCGAGGCGTGCCGCGCCACGTCCGACGGGCGGGTGCACGCGATCCCGGTCGAGCCCTCGGCGCCCGGTGACGCCGAGGTCGAGATCGAGGTGCCCAGCGCGGCAGACCGCGCCGAGCTCGTCGCGGCGCTCCAGTCCGGCGTCAGCACCGCGGTGAGCGACCGGTTCCTGGTGTACCTCGCGGGCCGGCACGCCTACCGCGACCGGCTGTTCGCCGCGGCCCATGACGAACCGGTGCCGCCGGGGCCGTTCACCGAGATCCTGCCCCCCGCCGCGGGCCGGTGGATCTACCGCGTCCGCGCGGTGGACGCGGCCGGTCAGGTCTCGGCGGGATCGGCGACCGCCCGGGTCGTGGTCCGGGTGCCGTCGCTCATGCCCGGCGCCGCCCCCGTCCGGCTGCGCCGGGCCGACGGGCTGCGGGTCGCGGTGCCGGCCGACCCGGCCGTGAGCCACGTGCTGGTCTTCCAGGCCCCGTCGGCGGCGACCGGCCCGGTCGAGGCCACCGAGATCAGCCGGGTGCCGAACCGGCCGGACCTGCCGCCCGGCGGCGGGCTGTGGCTGCGCGCGCCGGACGGCGGAATGCTGGCCCCGACCGCGCTCCCCATGACCGGCCCGGACGTGGTGACCGATCCGGACGGCACGCGCGAGCTCACCGTGCCGGTGACCGGAGAACGTCCCCGGGTCTGGCTGGCCACCCTGACGCACGACGGCGTCCCGTCGCGCCTGATCGGCCCGTACACCGTGGAGGTGTGACCCGATGCCGGCCTTCATGCCCTTCGTGCCCGCGACCGGGGTCCGCCGGGACGGCCCCGACCTGACCGTGGCGCTGCCCGATCCGCCGCGCGGCGCCGCCGAGCCGATCGTCCGGGACGGGGTCGCACGCCATGCCGGCGCGACCGTCGTCTGGCTGCGGCTCGCGGCCGAGGGCACGTCGCCGTTCCGGTTGGCGGCGCCGGTCACCGGCACGTGCCGCCGGGTGGAAGTGGCCGGCCTGCCCGATGTGACGATGGCCGTCGAGCTTTCGCCGCTCCCGTTCGAGGGCGCCGGCGTGCTGCGGCGGCTGCCCGGATATCCCACGTTCTACCTGGCGCCGGTCATCACCGACCCGCTGCCCGCCGAGAACCACCTGGTTCGCATCGATAGCACCATCGGGTTCGCCGACGCCGCGTACGCCGGGCTGCTGTTCGACGACCGGATCGCGCTGTCGCCCGCGGCCTGGGTGCAGCAGATCGCGCTGGCCATGACCGGGATCGAGGACGCCCCTGCGGTCACCGCGTGGCAAGGGCTCGGCCGGTTCGCGCCCGCCGGGAGGTCGATACGGGTCCTCGATCACGTCGGACGGCCCGCTGCCGGGGCCGCCTTCCAGGTGAACGCGTCCATCACCACCACGGGAGCGGACGGGACGCTGCCGCTGCCGCCCGGGGACGTGCAGCTGACCTGGCAGGCCGCCCGGCCCGTGCACGCCTTGTACGAGAACGGGCTGGCCGCACCGGGCGACCGGAACACGAGCACTCCTCCGGGTACGCCGCTGACCGTTCCCGCCGCGCTGACGGCCGGCCACCTGCAGCTGTTCGACGCCGCGAGCTGGTTCGCCGACCGGCCGCCGCAACTCCACCCCGGGCTCGGGCATGTCCGCCAGGACAGCAGGCTGGAACCACTGGTCGACGGCGTCCCGGCCTTCCGCGCGCTGCTCACCGACCTGCGCGCCGCCGACGGCGCGCATTTCGCGGGGTGGTCGTTCGACGACGTCCCGCTCGACCTGGCCGATCCCGACCAGTCGATGTTCACCGAAGTGATCCGCGGCCTCGGCGACGGCGGCGACGGCGACGGCGCGCGGTTCCTGATGGACAAGCTCCTGGAATTCCGTCAGGACGCGCCGGCCGACGACGCCAGCCGGCTGATGGTGCTGCTGCTGACCCTCGGCGTCGACGCACTCGTCGTGGCGTCCCTGTCGAAGGAGCTCAAAACCGATGATCACAGCTACCTCGCCCTTCTGAGCGTCAACATCATTCTCGCCCTGGCGGCCAACCCCCTCATCGAGGTCCTGATGGGCGTGCTCGAGGACGCCATGGACAACAGCAAGGGAATGGCCGCCGTCCTCGACGAGATGCGGCCGGGAATCGCGCTGCGGGCCCGGCACCCGGCGCGTTTCGCCGACAATCCGCTCGTCCCGCTGGTCGACAACCCGGCCGACATCGATCCCGCGCGGTTCGTCGACGGGCCGACGAGCTGGCACCAGAAGTTCCAGGTCGTACGGCGCGTGGGCGGCGAGGTGGTCGGCTACGTCGGCGGGATCGACGTCACCCGCAACCGGCTGGACACCCCCGGCCACCACGGAAAGGCATGGCGCCCGCCCGGCGAGAGCTCCAACAGCCCCAAGGTCGATCCCTTTCACGACGTGCACGCCCGCATCACCGGCCCGGCCGCGGCCGACCTCGCGCTGACCTTCGACCGCCGCTGGGCGTTCGACACCGGCCGCCGGCCGTCCGGCACGCCGGCGCTGGACCTGGCCTTCCCGACCCCGGACGCCGCCGCCATGCCGGCGCAGCCCGCCCGGCACCTGGTCCAGATCACGCGCACCGGCTTCGCGCCCGGACCGGACGGCGGCGGCACGCCGCTGCCGTGGTCACCGGCCGGTGAGGCCACGATCGAGCAGGCGACCCTCCGCGCGATCAGGCAGGCGCGGGAGTACATCTACATCGAGGACCAGTACTTCACCCCGCACGACGGATACGTCCGCGCGCTGGTCGAGGCGGCCGCCCGCGACCCCAGGCCCCGGCTGCTGATCGTGCTCACCGGCGGAGCCGACCAGGTCGTCGGAGACATCCGGCGGCGGCAGATCTTCCAGCGGCTGGACGACGCCTGGGGCGACCGCATGATCGTCGGCACCGTCGTCCGGCGCCCGGTGCTGGGCGACGCCGAACGGGTGGCGAGCAAGGGACGGCTGATCCTGCTCGAACCGCTCGGGGAATCGGGCGGGGACGCGCTGCTCACCCTCGGGCCGCGGTCGCGGCTGCCCGGCGACGTGCCGTTCTGGCTCTGGGTCGAAGGGGAGCGGATGCTCGCGGTCGAGAAGCGCGGCGACGTGCAGGCCGACTTCCCGGCACGCCGGTACCTGGTGCGGCGGTCGGGCGGCTCCGGTTCGACGTGGGAGGCCAGGCCCCGGGCGCACGCCCAGGGCGCCCCGGTGAGCCTCCACCAGGTCACCGGCATCTACGTGCACACCAAGGCGATCATGGTGGACGACGTCTTCGCCGGGATCGGCTCGTGCAACACCAACCGGCGCGGGTTCTTCCACGATGGGGAGATCACCGCGTTCGCCGTCCCGGAAAGGCTCAAGGCGGCGCGGGACAACCCGGCGCTGGCGCTGCGGACCGCGCTGTGGGCCGAGCACCTCGGGATTCCGCCCGCGATGGGCCGTGCGCTGCTGGCCGACCCGGTCGCCGCGTTCGAGCTGTTCCGCCGCCCCGTCGTCAACGGCAACCGGCTGAGCACGTTCGGGGTGCTCGGCGTCACCCCGGAGCTCGGGTTCCCCAGCGAATCCTCGACCTGGAAGAAGATGCTGGCCTTCACCGCGGTGCCGACCTTCGAGCTGGCGATCATCCCGTACCTGTGGAACGTCTTCGCCGAGTCCACCACCGCCAACGACCCTGATCCGGAGATCGGCCCTGAACTGGGCCAGGTGTGAGGTTGTCCCGATGACCAGCGAACCACTGACCCTGTTCGCCTTGCTCGGCGTGACGAGCACCGCCGGCGCGGCCGCGAAACTGCCGGACGGCGTGTTCGCGGACGAGAATCTCCAGCCGCTGGCCGGCTATCTGAACTCCGTGCTGGAGTTCGGCGCCGTCCGGCCGGGCGCCGCGGCCGACCGGGTCGGGATGTTCGCCGAAGTGGCCGTCAAGCCGCATCCCGACCCGCATCCGATGGCCTTGCGGAGAATGCCCGACCTCTTGTTCCTGCTGCGCCCGGTCGTCCCGGCCCGGCCGGTACGGCTGTTCGTCACGCAGTCCGGCGCCGGTGTCGAGGTGGTGATCGAGGGACTGCCGGTCGAGATCCGGTTGCCTCCCGGGCTGGTGACTCCGTTGACGTCCACGGAGGTCAAGCAGGGCGGGCCGTTCGCCCCCGGTTTCTACGACACGTTCGAGGCGGTGCTCCGGGACGTGGCGCCATCGTCGGTGTTCGTCCACCTGCGGGTGCGGCTCACCGAGGAATCGCAAGTGGTGATCGAGCCGGCCGTGCCGATCTCGTTCGGCCCATGCCGGTTCAGCGCACTGCCGTGCCGGGCCGTGCACGACTTCGGCCTCCTGCCGTATCCGCAACTGACCGGCGAGCACACCGAGCACGAACTGGCCCTGGAGTGGACGCGGCATCCCATCACCGACGACCTCGGCGGGCTGTTCACCGTACGGACGCTGGATCTCGACCACACCCTCGACCCGATCAAGGGACTCGTCGACAAGGCCAAGGACAAGGAGGCCCTGGCCGAACTGGAGTTCGTCCTCGAGGACCTGGCGCTGCCGGTGATGATGTTCGCTCCGATCACCGTGCACGGCCGGTTCGGGCTGCGTCGCGCCGTACTGGCGGGAGCCGACCAGCCGGAGGCGTACGACCTCACCCTCGCGCCCGTCGAGATAGAACTGCCCGTCCTGGACGGATGGCGGCTGAAGATATTCCGGCTGCTCTTCGAGACGCCGGCCACTGCGGTCGTCCGGATGGCCGTCCTGTTCGGCGACCGGGAAGAAGAGGACCAGGCGCTGCTCATCGACGTCACCGACGGCTGGCTCGTGCAGGGCGCCTGGGTGCCACCGAAGCCGCTCAAGCTCTTCACGTTCGTCAACGTGACGGTCAGCCTGATGACGGTGAAGCTCGGCTACCTGCTGCGCCACGTCCCGGACAGCAGCTGGGACGACCACGTGCGGCTGCTGTGCGACATCGGCGTCCAGGTCGGCGAGAGCACCGGCAAGCTGTTCAGGACCCGGGTCGAGCAGACGATGGTGCTGCGCGACCTCGGCTGGGATCAGGGAGAGGTCAGGCTCCTGCCCGACCTCTGGTTCCCCGAGTCGCTCAAGCTGTACGCCTTCGACGTGGTCCACCTGGAGGTCGAGGAGGTCGCGTTCCTCAGCGAGGACAACGGCGGCCGCTACATCAGCTTCAGCGGCGGCGCCTCGGTGTACCCGGGCGCGGGCGACCGGCCGGAACTTCCGTTTCACCCGGGCCCTCCAGGTGAGCTTGCGCCGGTGCGGCCGGCCGGCGGCGCCGCCGGGCTGCGGTTCCGGCGGCTGCGGCTGCGCACCGGCGGCGGCGAGCAGGCGGCGGAATGGCTGCTCGACGGCGTCAGCCTGTTCGTCAGGAAGGGGAGGCTCGAACTCAGCGGCTCCGGCGGGGTCACCGACATCGCCGTGAACGGGCACCGCGTCCGGGAGTTCGCCCTCGGCCTGCTGCTCCGGTTCCCGGCGCTCGGCACGGACGTGAGCGTCGGCGCGCAGTTCGCGTACGGCCGCGTCACCGGCCCGGTGGAGAACTTCACGTACTGGCTGTTCGGCGTCCAGCTGTCCCACCTGCCGCTCGGCTTCACGCAACTGCGCAACGTGCGGGCGCTGGGCGCCTCCGGCCTGTCGCCGCTCCTGCCCGAGCCGAGCGGTCGCCCGCAGGAGATGCGGCTGCTCGACTGGTACAAGCAGCACAGCGGATCCGGCGCGGTCGAGCTGCGCGGCGATCGCGACCAGCAGCGCGGCGGCTGGCGGGTCGACCAGGGCGCCGTGGCGGGCGGCATCGGCGCCGACATCACGCTGCCGGTGGGCAAGGCGGTGTTCCTGCGGTCGTTCATCTTCGTCTACGACAGCGATTCGACCGTGCTGTTCGTCGCCGCCGACGTGTTCGCGCTCAAGAACAAGATCGGCACTGGCGCGGTCGAGGTCGGCGACGGCCGGTGGAGCGCCTTGGTCGAAGTGGACATCGACCTCGCCAAGCTGCTCGACACCGACAGCAGCATGCTCAAAGGGCTGGCGAAGCTGGCCGGGAGGGTGGTCGCGAGCGACTCGCCGGCCACGTTCGCCATCGGCCGGCTCGCCGACCAGGCGACCTGGCTGACGTTGTCGATGGACAAGACGCTGCTCGGGCTGAGCGGCCGCGTCTCCGTCGCGTTCGCCTTCGAGATGTCCAGGGAGACGCGCGGAGCCGGGTTCGCGCTCACCCTGTCCGTGCAGGGACTGTGCCCGATCGGCAAGGTCCAGCTCTACGCCGCGTTCGGCCTTCTGGTCGGGGTGTGGGGCAACGAGGCGGGCTCGTCCGGCTTCATCGCCTGGGCCGAGGTGGCGCTGCGGATCAAGGTGTTCCAGGTGTTCTCGTTCGGCGCCGTGGTGAAGGCGGTCTTCGAGCAGCTGGGGCCGCAGGAGCCCAACTACCGCCGGGTCAGCCTTGAGGTGCGGATCGAGACGCCGTGGTGGCTCCCCGACGTCACCTGGCGCGTGACCCGGATTCGGGAGACGCCGCAGCCGGAGGCGATGCCCGTGCTGTCCGCGCCGTTGCTGAACGCCGGGGCACTGGATCCCGGGACGTCGACCGAGACCGCGCTCGCGGCGACGGAGCTGGGCGCGCCCGGCGCCGTCCATTCGGTCACCGGGCTGAGCGCGTCCGGCGGGCCGATCGACGAATCGGTCTGGGCCGGGCTGGCTCCGGTCAGCGTGGACTCGGTCATCGCGGTCGACCTCGCCGTCGCGGTCGGCAACGAGACCACGGCGGTGCCGAGCACTCCGGTGGGCGCCGGACGGCAGGCGGCGACTCCTCCCGCGGAGAATCAGCTGAGCGCGACGTACACGCTCGTCCGGGTCGGCGTCCGGCGCCGGCCGCGCTTCGGTCCCGGGGCCGGTGTGTGGACCGACCTGCTGGCACCGGCCGACAGCGAGATCGGCGGTCTCGGCGACCTGCTGAACGACCCCGATCTGAGCGTGCGGTTCCGGTCGGAGGTGCGCTTCAGGTGGGACGCGGACGTCGTCACCGACGACGACACGGTCGATCCGCGCAGGCTGCTGGTGAACGCCGATACGCCGTACACGTTCCTGACCGGCTCTCCGGCCGTCGAGGAGGGGCTGCTCGCCAAAGATCCGTCGTTCCCGTGCTGCTTCAAACGGCCCGCGGTCGACCACGTTCTCGACTTCGTCGGGCTGCCCGCCGGGAGCCGCGTGCCCGTGGTGCAGCGCTTCACCGAGAGCGAGAGCACGATGCGCTGGGTGCGGCCCCCGGTCGTGGTCGCGAACGCGGCCGCCAGAGTGCTGGTCACGAGCGCGCGGGATCTGACGATCGCGGTGGTGACCTTCGACGAACCCGCCTTCATGCTGGACCTCACCGCGTCCTGGCGGCCGGTGGCCCTGCCGGATCTGCGCAGCGCGCTCGTGGTCGAGGCAGTGCGCGGGCTGAGCGTCGTCGATCGTCAGGTGATCCCGTTGCATCAGGGCAATCCCGCGATGCCGATCCGATGCCAGGACGCCGGTGGGATCACGTCGGTGACGCTGCGCTATGAGCGTCAGGCGGGTCCGGCCGAGCCCGCCGGGGAATGGCTGGAGATCCAAGAGCTGCGGTATCGGACCGTGCGCGAGGAACGTGACCGGCTGGCCGACGAAGGCCGGTGCGGTGCCCACGCCGCCGGTGGCGGAAAGCTGGCCTGGCTGCCCAACCATGACTACGAGATCGCGTTGACCGTGCGCGCGACGGTCGACTACGACCGCAGCGTGCAGGAGGTGCTCGTCGTCCAGCGGGCCGGTTTCCGTACTCGCGGACTGCCCGGACTCAACGCGACGGTGACGCCGGGAACCGAGCTGGAGCCTTATGTCGAGTCGGTCTACGGCGACCTGCTGTATCGCCGCGAACCGATCGTGCTGGCCTTCGACGAACGGTTCAACTCGCTGCTCCCCGTCGACCGTACGCCTCCGCCGAACGCCCCCGCCGAGCGCACTCAGCTGCTGGAGTGGGTACCGGTCGTCTCGCAGCTCGACGGGGAGCGGCTGTCGGTGCCCAGCGCCGATTGGGTCGTCGCGCACCGGGCCACGCCGCCGCCGATCCGTGCGCCGCGGGTCATCGATGGTTCGGTGGTGCAGGCGACGGTCCGTCATGCTCCGACGCTGCGGCCCATGGCGCGGCGGCTGGAGAACCTCGAAGTCCTGTCGCCGTCCTGCGACCTCGGCGAGCTCCGGCTGCATTTCTCGCAAGTCCTTGCGCACGGGCCCACCGAGGAACTCTGGCCCGCGCGGGCCACGCTGCGGGTCGCCGTCCGGGAGAAGGCCGGCCCCCACGTGTCGCGCCGACCGTTCGCCGCCGGTGACGAGACCGCCTTCACCCCCGCGGACGAAGGGCTGACCACCGCATCGGCGTGGCGGGTCGGCGATGGCGCGCTCACCGCCTCCGGAGCGCCGGGGCTGCGGCACTACGCGCTGTTCGGCGAAGCGACCTGGGATCACATCAAGATCAATGCCGAGTTCTCCTCCGCCGACGGCGAAGGAGCCGCCGCTGGCATCGCCGTCGCCGTCAGCGGGCTGCCCCGCGTGGACCGCGCCCTGGTGGCCTTGATCGACGCCGGGCGACTACGGCTCCTCGCCCGGCGCGGCGGCGCGACGCAACAGCTGGCCACCGCCCCGTTGCCCGCCGGGGGCCCGTACGCGCTGGAAGTGCTCGTCTTCGACGACCGTGTGCGCGCACGCGTCGGGGAGGTCTCGGTCGAGGCCGCGCGCGGAGACCTGCGCGAGGGCCGGGTCGCGGTCGTCCTTTCCGGATCCGCCGGATGCACCGCGCTTCACGTCGACGGCCTGGACGCGTACATCACCCACGTGACCACGAGCAGGTACGCCTCTTTCGAGGAGCACATCGGCAGCTGGGACGGCCAGGTCCGGCCGCTCCCGGGCAACGCGGACGGCGTCGCCGCGCTCCGTGTCGCCACGATCGGCCGGATTCCGGCGGTGATGGCTGGCGACCCCCAGATCCGCCAGCGCCTGTTCGACCGGTGGATCAGCGAACTCGCGATCCCGCTGTCGCCGTCGGTGCCCGGGCTGCGGCTCGGCTCGGTCGGGCCGCGGCTGCTGGTTCTGGAGAGCCCGGAACGCTTGCCGTTCAGCCGCGACGTCAGCCTCCGCGTGACGCACACGTCGCAGGGGCAGCCGCCCTCCGACGCGCCACGCGAGCTGCTGGAGTTCGCCGCCGGGCTGGTCTTCGGAGACGGCGTCGTCGACGGACCGATCTCCACCAAGGCGTTGCCGACCGTCAGCGAGGCGCACACGCTCGTCCACTCGGTGCGCGGCCTGCCCGGCCCGGAGTACCGGCTGTACAGCGCCGAGATCGATGGCACGCTCTTCCACGGTGACCTGGGGCGGACGCGCAAGACCCCGCCGCATCCCATGCCGCTGGATCACATACGGCTGCTGGACGCCTCCGGCAAGCCGCTCGGTCCGGCCCTGCCGCTGCCCGTCGAGCGTACCGAGGAGATCGACCTCTCCGTGCTGACCAACAGCACGGAGGATCGTGCCCTGCTGATCCCCGCGGCCCCGCTCGCCCCGGACACCTACAACCTCACCTGGACGATCGACCGTCCCCGGTACCGTTCGGCCGACGACAACGGCCATTACCGGGCCACCGTCTCAACCGAGACCGTCCTGGCACCGACCGCGACGCTCCAGGGTAGAGGCCAGACTGGCAGCGGCGATCCGGTGACGGACAAGGGCCGATAGCCCCCGCGTTCCGGCCGGCAACCGGCGCAAAGGTCGCCCTGTTTCGGATCTCACGGGAAGATTCCCCACCATGCTGGTGGGGCCGCTGGCGGCCCGGGGCCGAACCGGTACCGCGAACAGCAGGCCGGTTCCGCCCGCGAGGGCTTCGCCATCGACTTCATCGGCCCGCATTTACTACGAAGGCCGCAACTCGCTCGACCTCGAACTTCGGGTCGGCGTCCCGTCAGCAATCAGTATGCATCCCCGTGACATCGAGAAGTGTCCGCGCGTCTGGGGCACAGGAGCGGTACCGACAGATCGTCCGATGGAAGTCGCCCGAAACCGGAGGAGATTTCCTCGCGCGCCTCTCCGCATATTGGGAACACGCCTTAGCCGATTCGGTCGCAGGTAGGCTTTTGGAGCTGACAGTGATCGTCTCTGCGGCGCCGTCGACCTTGATTTTCAAGGTGGCCGCCCCGTCGGTACGGAAGTTCTCTGAGGTCACTGATTTTCCGTCGGATGGGCGATCGTGCAGAATCCTTCCCGAGTTCCGAGATACCGGATCGATGCATGGCACAATCCGGCCTTCACCCGCCCTTGGCATCCGAACCGGCGCGGCCGACGATAGGCGCACACGCCCGTCCGCATTACCGCGGAGAAGAATTCGGAGAGGACCATGACCGCAAACCGCCTGATTCGCTCATTATCCGTCACCGCAACCGCCTTCGCCTTAATGGTGATCACTACGGCGCCGGCGCAGGCGGTACCGAATCTGCAAAGGATCAGCGCCACCACAGTCAGCGATTCGTCGACGACCAAGTCCGTCACGGCCGCCTGCCCGGCGGGCACCTCAGTGCTCGGCGGCGGCGGAGAGATCATCAACGGAGCCGGTGAGGTCGTGTTCACCGGCCTGCGGCCGACCTCGACGCTGAGCGGCTACCAGGTCGGCGCGCACGAGGACGAGACCGGCTACAGCGGCAACTGGAAGATCAGAGCCCACGCCGTCTGCGGCTCGGCACCTGCCGGGGCGGAGCACGTCGCCAGCACCGGACCAGGCTCGACGGGTGTGACCTACACCTCGGTCTTCTGCCCAAGCGGCAAGCACATCATCGGCATGGGCGGCCAGATCAACAACGGCCAGGGACAGGTGATGCTGCTCGGCAGCAACCCCTTCGACCCTGCCGAGGTCCTGACCCCGGCGGTGCCCGATGACACCGGCTACACCGGCACCTGGACCATCACCTCCGTCGCGGTCTGCGCGAATCCGATCCAGGGCCGCACCGTGGTCTTCGGATCGTCGGCCAACGACTCCACGACGCCCAAGTCGGCCACCGCCACCTGCCCGGCGGGCACCCGCGTGCACGCCGGCAGTTCCTCGATCGGAGGCTTTCCCGACACCAACTCGCTCATCCGCGAGCGGGTCGTCCCGAACACGGCGCTCACCAGCGTCACCGCGACCGGACGGGAAACCCCAGGCGCCGGCTCACCCGACCCCTGGAGCGTGACCGCCTACGCCATCTGTGCCCCCTGACACCCCCGTTCCCGACCTCTTGCGATCGGATCACTCAGCACCACCGTCAGCATCCCGGCCTAGCACCATGCGGCTGCAACATGCTCACGATTACCGCATGAATGGTCACACAGTGTAGTAAGTTGGCCGTCCGGACACGGCCGTGTCGCAGCTGAGGTTCACGATGCGGCCGTGCCGTGTCTTCCGCACGGGACGTGGCCGCCCTTGCGCCCAGGAAGACCGAATGGGCCCTCCCCAGGGCGCCCGCGCCGCCGGTGGTTCCGCGGCCATCCGCGAAATCGGTCACGGCATTCCCTTCCGCCATGAGATCGCTGGACGAAAGGACGACTCCGCTGATGCACGCGCCCCCCGACCCCGGCTACGACCCGTTCGCGAGAGGCATGGTCGACGACCCCTACGGCTTCTTCGCCCTCGCTCGCGAGACGGCGCCGGTGTTCTACTCCGAGCTGATCGGCCACTGGGTGGTGACCGGGCGCGACGACATCCTGTCGATCCTCATGGCGCCCGAGGTGTACTCCGCGAGCAACGCGATCCAGCCGATCACCGAGGTGGGTGAGGGGGCGCGGCGCGTCCTGGAGGAGGGCGGCTGGGGGCTGATCCCCGTCCTCGGCAACAACGACCGGCCGGACCACACCCGGTTTCGCCGGAGCGTCGGCAGAGTGTTCACCGCCCGCCGCGTGGCGGGACTCGAACCGTTCATCGCGGCGAACACCCACGCCGCCTTGGACGAACTGCGTCCCGGCGACGACCTCGTCGGCGCGTTCCTGGAGGACCTGCCGGCACGGGTGATCCTGCACCTGCTCGGCGTCCCGCAGGACGCCCTGGCGATGGTGCGGAAGGGGTCCGACAACCAGGTGCGCTTCATCTGGGGGCGCCTTACCGCGTCCGAGCAGGAGGAACTGGCCACCGCGATGGTGCGGTTCTGGACCTACCTGCGGGCCTTCGTCGACGACCGGCTGGCCGCGCCACGCGACGACCTGACCAGCGCGCTGCTCGCGGTCCGCGACGGCGACGACGGTGTCTTCACGCTGGACGAAGTCTGCAGCGTGCTGTTCGCGTTCCTGAATGCCGGGCACAAGACGACGTCCAGCCTGCTCACGAACGGGGTGCGGCGGCTGCTGGAGCACCCCGGGTCCTGGCGGGCGCTGCACGACGATCCGGAACTGATCGACGGCGCCGTGGAGGAGATCCTGCGGTTCGACAGCTCGGTCGTCGCCTGGCGGCGGCGCGCGCTGCGGGACGTGACGGTCGGCGGTATCGACATCTCGGCCGGCGCCCCGCTCCTGCTGCTGCTCGGCGCCGCCAACCACGACCCCGCGACGTTCGACGCCCCGGAAACGTTCGACATCCGCCGAAAGAACGCCTCCGACCATCTCAGCTTCGGCCACGGAATCCACTTCTGCCTTGGAGCGCCGCTGGCGCGGCTTGAGGCCCGAACTGTGTTGAAGATCCTCACCCAGCGCCTTCCCGATGCGCGCCTGGTCGATCCGCAGCGGTTCGAGTTCGTGCCGAACATAGCGTTCCGCGCGCCCCAGGGGCTCCTCATCGAATGGTGACCAAGGACTTTAGGAGGAGAGGGGAGCCGATGGGACCCCACTGCGCCGTCTGCTCGCGGCGGCCTTACGGCGTCTGACGGCCGGCGGCCTGGACCTTGCCGGCCACGCCGCGCGGAATTCGGGTGCTGTAGATGCCGCGGCCGAAGGTGGCGGCGATGAGGCGGCTGGACGACCCCTGGAATTCGATGTCCGTGATCGCGGCCAGCGGGAGGTCGCCGAGGCGGAACCAGAAGCGGCCGGACGGCGGCCCGGCGTAGACGCCGACATCGGTGGCGATCAGCAGCAGCCCGTGCGGGCCGATGACGATGTCGTTCACCGGTGCCCCGGGAAGGTCGCCGCTGATGTCGCGCCAGGTGTCGCCGCCGTCATCGGAGTACAGGACGTTCCCGCCGGTGCCGCTGGCCCGGTACCCGGAAAGGGTGGCGAACATCCGGCGGGCGTTCCGCGGATCGATCTCGACTCGGGTGACCCAGGGCTGGTCCTTCAGTTCCAGCGACCAGTGGGCGCCGTCGTCGCGGGTGAGGGAGATGCGGCCGTCGTCAGAGCCGACGACGACGGTGCCCGGGGCGGTCTTGCTGGCGGCCACGGTGGTGAGGGTGCCGAACGGGTACACCTCGTCGCGGCCGGGTCCGCCGGTGAGGTCGGGGCTGATCGGGGTGAAGTCGAGCCCGTTGGCGGACCGGTTGAGCCGGTCGCCGCCGAAGTAGACGACGCTCGGATCGGCCGGGTGCAGCTCGATCGGGCTGAACCAGTTGAAGCGGTCGGCCGCCGCGCCGCGCAACTCGGTGAGGGTGTCGCCGGCGTCGTCCGAGCGGAAGCAGGCGCCGAACTGGTAGCAGCTGTAGAGGATGTCGTGGTTGTGCGGGTGGATGACGTTGGCCTCCCCGTCGCCGCCGAGGAACTCGTTCCAGCGCGGGCCGTTCCAGGTGCGCACCGAGCCGTTGTCCTGGGTGCCGCCCGCCATCCGGGTGACGTCCTGCGCGCTGGCGGTCACGCTGTAGAACTGGGTGTACGGCTCGTTGGCCGCCTTGGTCCAGGTCTGCGTGGCGCCATTGGCGTCGGAACGGTAGACGCCGCCGTCGTTGCCCTCGTACACCCGTCCGGGCACCTTCGCGTCCCAGACCATCGCGTGGTGGTCGACGTGCATGCCCTGGTTGACCTTCCACGTCCGGCCGGCGTCGGCCGACTCGCGCAGGTTGGCCGAGGGCATGTAGAGGTGGTCGCGGTCCGCGGGGTCCACCCAGAGGTGGCCGGTCCACCAGAAGGGGACGTCGCTGGCCGGCAGCGTGCCGGTCCTGAACGAGTCGCCGCCGTCGTCGGAGACATAGAACCCCTTCACGTCGCCGAACTGGCTGAACGTGGAGGTCAGCACGTACACCCGGTCCGGATCGCCGGGCGCCACGCCGAGGCCGATGCGCCCGAGCCGCGGGTCGGACCGGAGCCCGATGTCGTCGCCGGGCGTCGGCGTGACGATGTTCTCCAGCCGCCGCCAGGTGCTCCCGCCGTCGTCGGAGCGGAACAGCCCGGAGCCGACGCCGCCGTAGCGCCGCAGGTCGGGCTCCCTCCGGCGGTCCCACATCGACGCCCACACGCGCCGCGGATTCCCCGGGTCGATCACCACGCTGTTGGCGCCGGTGGTGTCGTTGGCCCCGGCCAGCACCAGCGTCCAGGTACGGCCGCCGTCCTCCGAGCGGTAGACGCCGCGCTCGCCGCCCGGCCGGAACAGCGACCCGGTCGCGGCCACGAAGATCCGCCGCGGGTTCTCCGGGTCGACGGCGATCAGCGAGATGGTGGCGGAGTTCCGCAGGCCGAGCCGCGTCCACGAGCGCCCGCCGTCGGTCGACTTGTAGACGCCGTCGCCCTCGTAGGTGATGGAGCCGCCGCCGGGATTGGCCTCGCCGGTCCCGGCGTAGATCGCCCCGTCGGGGCCGGCCGCCATCGCGCCGATGGCCTGCGGGTTGCGCCGCGGCCACACGGAGGTCAAGGTGGCGGCCCGGTCGGTGCTCTTCCAGACTCCGCCACTGGCTGCGCCGACGTAGACGGTGTCCCGCCGGTTGGGATCGACGGCGATCCCGGTGACCCGGCCGCCGATGTTGGCGGGCCCCTCGGAGCGCCAGTCGACCGGCAGCCGCGGCCCCTTCGCGGCCGCTTCCGAAGCCTTGACCAGGGCGCGCTCCGGCAGCCCGAGACCGCCGGAGGTGTCCTGCCGGGCCTTGTACTCTCCCGGCGCCATCGGCCCCCGCGGCCGTGGCGGTGCGGCCGGCGCCGCGGTGTTCGCGTCGGCCGGCACGGCGGCGAGGGCGGCCACCGGAGCCAGGATCACGGTGAGTGCCAGGACGCGGGTCGCACGCCTTGGCCGGAGTGGAGAGCGCAGCATCCCGTACCTCCGGGGGATCGGCATTGATCATTTCCGCCCCCTCTCGTATCCCAGGCCGCGAACCGAGTAAATAGCGCAGGGTGCCCGGCCTAAGCCGGTCACTCGCGGGTGAGTGCCTTCCTCGCCGCCTTTCGTCCCATGACCTCGCCATTCGAGACGACGCCCGCGCGCGTGGCGGCACGGCCATGCCCATATCCGCCATTCCGGTTTCCGGGTTCGCGTAGTGCTCATGGAGCCGTCCGGCTGGCACGGCATGTGCGTGTGCTTTGAACCGATTCTCGGCGCGGTACGTGGGTGGTGTGACGGCGTCGTCGACGTGCGTCGGCTCGATGAACACATGGGAGGTTGCATCATGCGACGACTCATTCGTGGCCGGGTGGCGATCGTTGCGGCCCTCGGCCTGCTCACCCTCGCGGCCGTGGTCGCGCCCTTATCGGCCGGACCGGCTGACGCGGCATCTGATCCGAGCCGGGCGGCCGCGCGGCGGAGCGCCGCGTCCCCCGGCGGGCGCACCGTCTACGTGACGAACAGTGCGAACGTCGGCGGCGCCGCCAATGTCACCCGCTTCTCGATCGGCGGCACCGGCGCCCTGACGCCGGTCGACGCGGTGGCGCTGGGCGACCGCGGCGGGGCGCGCAGTATGGTCTTCACCCCCGACCTGCGGTTCGCTTACCTGGCGAACACCCTGGTCAGCCGGTTGGTGAGGTTCCGGATCGGGCCCGATGGCGCGCTCGAACGCCTCGGCGAGGTCGAGACCCCGGGACCGTTCGCGATGGCGATCGCCCCGGACGGAAAGACGATCTACGTGAGCAACTCGGGCACCCGCATGCTGTCGCCGTTCACGGTGGGGGCAGGGGGCGAACTCGTTCCGCTGCGCCCGGTGGACACCGGGGCGGAGGCCGCCAAGGGGGTCGCCGTGACCCCCGACGGCCGGTTCGTGTACGTCAGCCACGGCTCGCCAAGCGACACCACGCCGACCGTGATGACCGGCTTCGCCCTGCGATCGGACGGCTCCGTGGGGCGCGAGGTCGCGCGGAAGGAGATCGGGATCTCCGGCGCGGAGACCGTCATCACCCCGGACGGCCGTTTCGTGTACGTCGTGAACCAGGGCTCGAACGACGTGCACGGGTTCCGCATCGGCTCCGGTGGCACGCTGACTCGCGTGCCGCGCTCACCCGTCGATGGCGGTGACTTCCCGGAGGGCGCCGCGATAAGCCCGGACGGACGCGGACTGTACGTCGCCGCGGTCGGCGTTGAGGGCAACGACCCGGATGCGCGCGCGGGCCAGGTGCTGGGATTCACGATCGGCGACGACGGGAGGCTTACCGAAAAGCACCGGCGCGTCACGATGGCCAGTCCGATCGGCGTCGGGTTCTCGGTGGACGGGCGCCACCTGTATGTCAGCGATTACACCGAGAGCATCGTCAACGCGTTCGCGGTGGCGCCGGACGGCACTCTCGACCTCATCCAGACGGCTGCCTCGAATGGCCCGCGCCCCGCGTTCCATTCGGTCAACGTGCTGCCCTTGCGCAGGGCTGCGTCCCGCGCAATAGGCGAACAGAGCACGCCATAGATACTGGCCCCTGGACGTCCTCCCGCCGGGTCTTCGCCGAGATCATCTGGGCCTTGCTGGATACGAAGGATCCGCCGACCCGCCGACGGCTCGCCAGGCACACCGCCGCCTAGGCTTCGGCGGACTCCACACCGCCCAGCCAGTCCGACGCCGGCGGGAGGCGCGACCCAGTAGGGCCGGACAGACGGCACACTCAACACTTCAAACTGCGCAGAGGACTGTTCTAATAGCACGTTCGTGTCTATGTTTCTTCGGTATCGGGGCCTCACGACCTTTCCAGAACCAGACAACGCCCCCCGCACGCTCCCCGAACCTGGAGGCCCGCAGTGGCGCTCTCCTTCCTCGACCAGCGGCACACCGTCGCGAAACCGGGCTACAACCGCTGGCTGATCCCTCCAGCGGCGCTGGCCGTCCACCTCTGCATCGGCCAGGCGTATGCCACCAGCGTCTACAAGACCGCCCTCGTCGAGCACTTCGACGTCAGCCTCACCGCGATCGGCGTGATCTTCTCCATCGCGATCGTCATGCTCGGCGCCTCCGCGGCGGTCATGGGCACCTGGGTCGACCGGGTCGGGCCACGGCGCGCGATGTTCACCGCGGCCTGCTTCTGGGCGTCCGGGTTCCTCGTCGCCGCGCTGGGCATCGCCGCCGGGCAGCTCTGGCTGGTCTACCTCGGCTACGGGTTCATCGGCGGCATCGGCCTGGGCATCGGCTACATCTCGCCGGTCTCGACGCTGATCAAATGGTTCCCGGACCGGCCAGGTCTCGCGACGGGCATGGCCATCATGGGATTCGGCGGTGGCGCGCTGGTCGCCTCGCCGCTGTCCCGCCGGCTGCTGTCCCTGTACGACCCGGGTGGCTCCCCTCCGTCCGGCGCGGCCGTCGCCCTCCTCTTCGTCACGCTGGGCGTCGCCTACTTCCTGGTGATGATGCTCGGCGTGTTCAACGTCCGGGTCCCCGCCCCGGGATGGCGTCCGGCGGGCTTCGACCCGGTGTCGGAACGCTCCAGGACGATGGTCACGGCGCACAGCGTCTCGGCGGCTTCGGCCATCAGGACACCGCAGTTCTGGCTGCTCTGGACGGTGCTGTTCTGCAACGTCACCGCGGGCATCGGCATCCTCGAGCAGGCCGGGCCGATGATCAGCGACTTCTTCCGCTCCGGTGCCTCGACCTCGGTGTCGGCGACCGAGGCGGCCGGGTTCGTCGGGCTGCTGTCGATGTTCAACATGGCCGGCAGGTTCGTCTGGTCATCGACCTCGGACTACATCGGCCGCAAACCCACGTACGTGGGCTACCTCGGCGTCGGGATGGCGGCCTACGTCCTGCTGGCGCTGTTCGGCGACGCTTCCACCGCGTTCTTCATCGCGCTCGCGGCTTTGATCATCTCCTTCTACGGGGGCGGATTCGCGACCGTCCCGGCCTACCTCCGGGACCTGTTCGGCACCTACCAGGTGGGTGCCATCCACGGCCGTCTGCTGACCGCGTGGTCGGCGGCGGGCATCGCCGGACCGCTGATCGTGAACCGTTTCCTCGACGCTCGCGGAGAGCCGGGCGCCCTGGTGGCCGCCGACTACCGACCCGCCCTCTTCACCATGGTCGGAGTTCTCGCGATCGGTTTCGCCGCCAACCTGTTCATCCGGCCGGTGGCCGAACGTCACCGCACTTCCGCGGCGGAGCCCCCGGTCTCCGACCCGAGCCCCGCCACCTGACGACCGCTCCGGCCCGACACCGAAGGAAGAGCGCACCATGTCAGCAACCGAGGACCGCAGCCCGGACGACGGCCGGATCGGGAGCGGCGCCGCGGATCTGCCGCGGCTCGTCATCTCGTGGTCCATCGTCGGCATCCCGCTGATCTACGGCGTCGTCGAGACCATCCGGGCGATCCTGCCCCTGTTCGGTCAGTGAGCTCACATCATCCGACAACGGAGCCCCGCTCGGACGTGCCGGGCAATTGATCGTCCTCGGCGACCCGGCCAGCGATCGCGCCCAACGGCGGCGCCCCGGCCTCTTTGAAGGGGCCGGTGGAGGTCCTCGGTTCAGGCAGCCATACGTGGACCTTCCGGACTCGAGCGGACGAGGCCTGGCCCAAGCCTTTCAAACACCCATATAGGCGCAGCCACTGCTGTCGGCTCCGCTGCTGGCGTGTTGCTCCGGGGACTGATGGCCAGCCCACGGCAAGGGGCGTAGCCAGCCTTGATGTGGGGTTCAGGGGGCATGACCGTCCGGTCGGGAACGGCGAGCGAACCTGGTGTTTGGATCAATCCAAAACAGCCGGAAATACTCTAGAATCTTGGGATCCACACTGGTGGGGCGGGGTGCGCCGTCAGGGACTTGAACCCCGAACCCGCGGATTAAGAGTCCGCTGCTCTGCCAATTGAGCTAACGGCGCCTGTCGGCGGGCCTCCGGCCCTTGCGACAGGAAGAACAGTATCAGGAGCTGCGGACCTGTGCGAATCGGTTAGTCCCGGGCGGGGAGGACGCTGACCATGCCGCGCCAGAGGGCGATGGCGGTCGCGCGGGAGCTGACGCCGAGCTTGGAGTAGATGCGGTTGACGTGGTTCTTGACCGTCTTCTCGCTGAGGAAGAGCTGGCGTGCGATCTCCCCGTTGGAGCGTCCGGTGGCGATGAGGTCCATGACCTCGGACTCGCGGGCGGACAGGCCGAGGGACGTGCGGGAGGCGTCGCGGACGCTGCGGATGAGGTCGGGGACGGTGAAGGACCCGGGGACCAGGTGGCCGCAGGCGCCGGCGCGGAGGGCGTCCTGGACGGCGGGGTCGTCCACGCCGGCGAGGACGAACACGCGGGACGTGTGGCTGAGGGGGCTGGCGTGCCCGGCGGCGGCGGCGTCCAGGAGGACGATGTCGGGGCGCAGGCGTTCGGCCAGGGAGAGGGCCGCGGCGGGGTCCGGGGTCTCGGCGACGACGCTGAGCTCGTCGCTGGCGTCGAGCATGGTGGTCACGTCGGCCCGGACCCGGGGGTCTCCGTCCACTACGAGGACGCGCAGCGGGGCCGTCTCATCGACACTCATCCGATGCCCTTGCGGTGTCGTTGGCATGTATAGGGTCGGAGCATAACGGGCCGATCATCCTGAGTCGACGCGTCGCCGACGACGAAGCCGGGGAGGGTGCTTCGCAACCGTGTCCACCGTGAGAGGCTGTGCGGCATGTCCGTAGCCGATCAGTTCACCCGCCAGACCGGTCTGACCGGCATCGGCTACCAGGGGCATGATCTTGCGTCCTTCCTGGATCAGCTCTCCACGGAAGGCGTGTCGTTGCTGGTGGACGTTCGGCTCAACCCGATCTCACGCAAGCGCGGATTCAGCAAGCGGGCCCTGTCGGAGTCGCTGGAGTCGGTGGGGATCGCCTACGAGCATGCTCGGCCGCTCGGCAACCCGAGAGAGAACCGTGCGGGCTTCGGAGGTCCGCCCGGCGAGGTCCAGGAGGCCAGGCGGCGCTTCGCTGAAGAGCTGGCCGCACCGGCCGCTCGCGAATGGCTCACGACCATCGCCGGCTGGGCCACCGAGCGCAGGGTCGCGCTGCTCTGCTTCGAGGCCGATCAGGAGCGGTGCCACCGCGACGTGATCGCCGCTGAGGTTCACCGCTTGGGATAGAAGACGCCCAGGATCATGAACACATTCTGGTGCTTCTTCTGGTTGCCCACGTAGAACACGGTGTCGTAGGCGGGGCCGCACATCTGATCGAAGAAGTTGCGTCTTAGCGTTGCCGTCAGGGCGACGTCGTCCAGATGCGAGAACCGGCGCTGTAGCGCCACCCATTCCCAGTCGTAGATACCTTGGCGGTGGCCCTTGCAGTTCGGAGATTGACACAGGTACCGGTACCAGCCCTTGAACCTCGGGGCTTCGAGGGCCGTGCGGAGCCCGGTGCTGAGCAGGTCCTCCTGCCGCACGTAGCGGTCTATCTTCGCCTGCTCGGACGGATCCCATCCGCCATGCGGCCGGATCTCAAGGTCCTTGACCAGGCGTGGTCTGATGGCGGCCAGCGAACGCGCGGGCGGATGGTCTCGTACGGCGGTGAGGACTTCGCACATCGACGCTTGGACGTGGTCGATGATGAACGGCTTACGCCTGGACCAGCCGACCAGCTTCTTTTCGGACCGGACTGTGTCGAGCACCGGCCGGTAGCTCTCCGGCCGGGGATCCGCGACCGCAGGCCGCGCCTCTAGGGACACGATGTCGTACTTGTGGAACTTGCGGGGGTTGTCGAGCTCTCGGAAGTTGATCGGATAGAGCCGGATCCACCGGTGCGGTATCTGGTCGATCCGTATGCCCGCGACGCACACGGTTTCGCCGTACGTCTCCGAGGGGTTGGGGGCCGCCTTGACGGTGATCAGTACCCGCATGCGTTCGGTCCGGGTACCGGGGGTCTTGGTCAGCGGCTCGTTCGGGTCGGGTTCAAACAGCGACGGCTGGTCCGGTGTGCCCACCGTTGGACGCCTCTCCCTCGGGGGCTCCCTACTCCGAGGGTGCGACTCAGGGGAGTCTGCGGCTAGATCGCTGGCCGCATCTGGCAGTAGCCGACCGGCCACACAATGGGCGCTCAGCAACGACGCTTCCACCTCGACCCGTCGCGAGGTGGCGAATGGGTGGTTGTGTTGGGCGCGGCTGGGGGGACGTGTCTTACTCGGGTGTTGTCACGCTGTCCAGCCACAGGCGTCGGCTGAAGCCGCCTCGTTCGGCCCGCTTACGGCGCGCGGCCTCTTGCACCTGGTCGTCGGAGAACCCCAGTGCCTCAGCGAGGGCCCCTAGCACCTCCTGGAGGTCGGCCAGTTCTCCTAGCCGCTCCTCGGGCGCCGCCAGACGCAGCTCTTCGCCCTCTTCGGTCAGCTTCGCCATCAGCGCGGGGATATGCCAAGGGGGGCCGGGCACCGCACGAATCCTGGATGCCTTGGCTTGAGCAGCGCAACAACGACCTCATCGAGTCACGTCATCCGCTGCGCGAGGCCCTCATGGCCCAGACCGGCGAAACCGTGGCTGCCCGGCATAGGACGCTCAAACTCGCCTATCAAATGGCGACGGAACTGCTGCCGGCTGTGTGGACCCCACCCCTAGGAGCCCGCACACCATTGTGATCCGTCGTTCCAACCAGAGGGAGCGGGTGCTCCGGCACGCGGCTGACGCCTGGTATCCGAATGCGTGGCCGAGGCCGGAAGCCTGTCCCTCTCTGGCCACCGCCTCAATTGGCGGGACACGGGCGCTCTGCCAGCGAGATCACTCCCAGGCGCGGGGGCCTGGTCCGGATCATGAGGAAGCCCTCGTCATCCCTGCGGCGACTAGGGCCTTCGCTTGGTGGGTGAACACTGCGTTTGTTCCGTGCAGTGTCAGCCGGAATGGAACAACTGGGCGAGTTCGAGCTAGACCAGGATCAGCCCTACTACCTGACCGGCGCCCCCGAAACCGGCGACGGGCCCGTGCGTAGCACGGGCGGACTGCCGCCAGGGGGCGGAATCTTCCAGCGGGTCTCTGCGCCGCTGGCGACGCGCGAGCGCATGACGGAAAGCCTTCGGCAAGCGACTGAGCTGGCTCAGGCCAAGATGGGCAGCTCGCGTGCGAGTTGTCTGGCTGCTGATCTGATCTCCGTGAGCTGGGCGTGGAACGCGTTGTGCTTGTTCTGGTCCAGGTTGAGTGGAAGGTCAAGCTGGGTGATGAGCTGGGTCTCCAGGAGCCAGGGCTCCGGGTGGGGCGTCCAGCACACGAAAGCGTGCTCGGCCATCCAATCCGTGAGCTGTTGCTCGCCGAGCTTGCCGAACGTCATGCGCTTGCCGCTGCCCACGCGTCGGAGCTCGAGGCCGAGCAGGCAACCGAGCGTGCGCCGGAGGGTGGATCCCTCCGCGTTGCCGCGGTAGTGGTAGCGGACCCGTGTGCGCAGGTTCTGCCGGCTACGCCGCGAGGTCATCCTGCGCGGCGCGATTCCCACGTACAGCAGCTGTTGGGCCGGCAAGGATGCGAACGGCGAGACGCTGAAGTGCCATCCGTAGACGCCTGGAGCGGACGGGATCGGGCTGGGCTTGGTGAGAATCTCCGCAGCCGTCCAGAGCCTGTCTGGGGCGGCGAGCAGGGGGGCGAGCGGTTCTTCAGGGGGCGTCACAGCAAGATCACTCCCAGCGGGCTCCCAAAATCGGACACCGAAGATCACGGGCTCTGAGACGAGACAGAGCCCGGCCACCCTTGGTGACCAGGCCCTTCGCTTGGGGTGAGTGAGGGGACTTGAACCCCCGACATCTTGGACCACAACCAAGTGCTCTGCCAGCTGAGCTACACCCACCGTGGCCGGGATCGTTGTCCGGCTCCCATTAGTGTAGCGGCTCCGGGCGGGTGGGTCAGCCGGAGGCGACCCTGGCGGCGACTGCGCGGGCGGTTTCGGAGTCTGGGCCCGGCTGGGGGACGAAGACGGCGGCGCGGTAGTAGCGCAGTTCCTGGATGCTCTCGGTGATGTCGGCCAGGGCCCGGTGGCCGCCCTTCTTCTCGGGGCTGGCGAAGTAGACGCGGGGGTACCAGCGGCGGGCGAGTTCCTTGATGGAGGACACGTCCACCATGCGGTAGTGGAGGTGGGCGTCTAGGGCAGGCATGTCGCGGGCGAGGAACGAGCGGTCGGTGGCGATGGAGTTGCCGCATAGGGGCGCCCGGTTGGCCTCCTTGACGTGGGACCGGACGTACTTCAGGACGGTGTCTTCCGCCTCGGCGAGGGTGACGCCGGACGGCAGCGCTTCGAGCAGGCCGGACGTGGTGTGCATATCCCGGACGACCTGCGTCATCTGGGCGAGCGACTCCGGCGGGGGCTTGATCACCACGTCGACGCCCTCGTCGAGGATGTTGAGTTCGCTGTCGGTGACCAGTGCGGCAATCTCGATGAGCGCGTCGTCGCGCAGGTCGAGGCCCGTCATCTCGCAATCCACCCACACAAGACGCTCCACGCCTATACCCTCCTTGACCTGCCAAAACACCCGAGCGGAGAGTGTGACATGTCCAGATTTGACCAGCGACGACGGACTCGATTGTGACAGGACTGTGACA
>NZ_SMJX01000329.1 GCF_004348535.1 Actinomadura sp. KC216 | reverse complement strand
GGTGGGTTCTTGCCTCGTCGTGGAAGCGGCGGGCTAGGGTCAGGGCGTCCGCGTTGTCGGGGGTGTGGAGGAAGACGGTCGGTGAGCGGCCCTCGCGCAGCCAATCGGTGACCCTCTCGACCCAGAACCGCCATCCTTCGACCGTTTCCGTCGTGTCGTCTCGTCCGAGGTAGCGGACGATCGGACGGTCGGTCAGTGCCTCGGATCGGCGTGGAACGCGGGGCTTCTTCGTCCAGGCGTCCCGTTCGGCGTCGCTGCCCGGACGTTTCTGGAAGAACACCGTCGTGTCGAACGGAACCCATTCCGTCTTGGCGGAGGTGAGGACGCGTTCGAGATTTCGGGCGCACCCGGCGTCCTCGAAGAACGCGCGGTGGCGCACCTCGACCGCGTACCTGTGCGCCGTCGGGAGGCGACGCAGGAATCCGGCCAGCGTGCCCAGATCGGCGGGGCCGAATGAGCCCGGAAGCTGCACCCACAGTGCGTGCATTCGCGAGCCGAGGGGCTCCATCGCGGTCAGGAATGTGCGGAGTTCGTCATCGATTCCGACCAGTCGGCGCTCATGCGTGATCGACTTCGGCAGCTTGACCACCAGGCGGAAGTCGGGTTCCGTCTGCTCGGCCCAGGACTGCACCGTGCCGCGCGACGGCGTCGCGTAGAAGGTCGTGTTGCCTTCTACCGCGTTGCACCAGCTCGCGTAGGCGCGCAACCGTTCGCCTGGAGCCAGCGGATGCGGGAGGAAACGCCCGTGCCATGGCGGATGAGCCCACATCGCGCACCCCACATGAAGCCGCATGAACACGACGCTATCGAAATCGGGGGCTGACCTGGGTTCGCTACGGCGCTTGAACTCCGTCCGCCCGTGCGCCGTATCTCCACGCACAGACCGGACCTTGGAGGACGAATGACCCGCCGTAACGCCGCGAGGAAGACTCGTCTGCGCACCGTGGTCACGTGGGCCGCGGTGACCGCCGGATCCGCCGGCCTCGTGGCCGGCTCGCTGTACGCGGTCCGGATGCCGGACCAGTCCGGCGGTGGCCGGCAAGCCACGCTCGCCGGACAGGAGGCATCGAACACCCGGAAGAGATCGGCCAGCGCACTGGCCGCCGAGCTGGCCGACCGGCTCGGGCCGCGCACCGCCGGTGCGTACCTCGACGCGGCCGGCCGGCCCGTCGTGACGGTCACCAACTCGGCGGACGCCGCGATGGTGCGCGCCGCCGGTGCCGTGCCGAAGGCGCTGCCGAGAAGCCCGGCGACGTTGAAGCGGATCACCGCCGCCCTTCGCCAGTCGACGTCCGGCATACCGGGCACGGGCTGGGCCGTCGACCCCGCTACGTCCAAGGTGACCGTCTGGACGGACGATTCCGTCACCGGGAGGCGCATGGCAGCCGTCCGGAGGATGGCCCGGGAATTGGGGCCGGCGATCCGCATGGTCCGGATCCCGGGACGCCTCCGCACGTTCGCCCTCGGCGGTGACGCGATTTTCGGGCAGGGCACGCGCTGCTCGCTGGGCTTCAACGTCAAGCGCGGCGGCCAGGACTTCTTCCTCACAGCCGGGCACTGCGGCAACGTCGTCCGCACCTGGACCGCTGACCAGCAGGGCGGCCAGGCGCTCGGCACCACGGTGGAGAGCAGCTTCCCAGGGGACGACTTCGCGCTCGTCCAGGCCGAGGAGGCCGGAGAAGGGGCCGTCAACCTGTACAACGGCCAGTCGCAGGACATCACCGAGGCCGGGGAGGCCGTCGTCGGGCAACGCGTCACGCGCAGCGGCAGCACCACGGGCCTCCGCGATGGCACCGTCACTGCCGTCAACGCAACGGTGAACTATCCCGAGGGCACCGTCACCGGGGCGATCCAGACGACCGTCTGCGCGGAACCGGGTGACAGTGGCGGGTCGCTGTTCAGCGGGAGCACCGCCCTGGGCCTCACGTCAGGTGGCTCGGGCGACTGCCAGTCCGGTGGTGTCACCTTCTTCCAGCCGGTGACCGAACCCCTCCAGATATTCGGCGCCGAAGTCAGCTGACGATAGGTATCGCGAGTGGGGCCGGTTCCGGTGCGTTCGGAAACCGGCCCTTGACCTGCTCTCGGACGGCTGGTCGCGGGCTTCGGAAGCTTCTAGGCCTCCTTGTCGCGGGTCTCTTCGATCTCGTGCGGTCGGCTCATGGTCTTCCTTGGGCGTCCTGATACCGCGGGCAGAGTGGTTGCAATTCTCAGAAGTGGTCTTCGTGAGTGGTCGGTGAATCTGTTGTGGACGTGTCAGATCGGTGGAATCGAACTGACCCGAACCGGGTCCGGCGGCGCTTGAGTGGCTGTAGGGCGGTGAGCGGGCGCGTGGGCGATGCTCTGTGCGGTCTTCTCCTTCGGATGTTTCGCCGGTAGGCTTCCCGGGCCCAGTCAGCCTGGCTCGGACGATGTGGAGCCTGCCGTGTCAACGGATGATCCCTCGTACTCCGCGAAATTCTCGGTCGACGTTCCGACGCCCGCACGAATGTACGATTACGCGCTCGGCGGCAAGGACAACTACGCCGTTGATCGCGCGGCCGTCCGGGCGGTCAATGCCAGGTTTCCCGAGGCTCTCGACGCGACACGGGCCAACCGGCTCTTTCTCTACCGCGTGGTCCGATTCCTGGCACGGGACGCCGGGATCGCGCAGTTTCTCGACCTCGGCAGCGGATTGCCCACCCAGCACAACGTGCACCAGGTGGCGCAACGGTTCCGGCCGGACGCGCACGTGGTCTACGTCGACAACGACCCCATCGTGCTGACGCACGGCCGAGCCGTCCTGGCCGAGAACGAGCACACCACGGTGATCGCGCAGGACATGACCCGGCCCGACGAGGTGCTCGATCACCCTGAGGTGCAACGCCTCATCGACTTCACGCAACCGGTCGCGGCGCTCTTCCTGTCGGTTCCGCACTCGATTCCCGATGACGAGACGGCTCGGCACACCATCGGCACCATCACGGACGCGCTGGTTTCCGGCAGCTACGTCGCTCTGTCCCAGTTCGTTGGCGCCGACCAGCAGACGGCCGACGATTTCACCGCGATCATGCACAGCGTCGGCATGAAATGGAAAAGCCGTACCCCGAGCCAGGTCACGGAATTCGTGAGCGGGTGGGAACCCGTCGAACCGGGAATGGTGAACGTCATGGACTGGCGCCCTGACCCCACGCAGCCGCCCTTGGCGCCGGTCGATCCTGACTTGGCCTCCGTCCTTGGCGCCTCGACCGAACGCGAACTCGCCAGGGAGTTCGGCGGAGTGCTTCGCAAGCCCTGATATCTGCGATTCGCAGGCCGCCCGCTCTAAGAGCCTGGGCTATCGAGAGCCTGCAGTAGGTCGGACGGGATGTCGGCGGCCGGTCGCTGGCCGCCGATCGCCGATGCGCAAGTTCGCGGGCTCGCGGCGGGTGAACAGGAGGCTGGTGGGGGAGTGACGCTCGGCGGCATCAGGACACGTATTTCACCGGCGGCGGAGCTTGGGCATTGGCTTGTCGGGTCCAGCCTGTTCTGTTGTCCGGTGGACGGCGGGGTGCTTTGGTCAACGGGTGGATCGGGAGGGTGGATGGTGACGATGACTATTCGAAGTCTGTGGATCGGCGTGCTATGTTCCTTCCTCCCGCTTGTGGTGTTGCTGAGCGCACTGGCCTGATGGCGATGAGTTTCGGGTGATTTCAGTCCGAGGAGAGCAGGGCACATGACCGCTATCTATACCTTCGACGTATTCTCCACTCTCGACGGTTTCGGTTCCTACGACGGCGGCGACTGGGGCGGCTACTGGGGGAAGCAAGGCCCCGACTTTCTCGACCGCCGTCTCGCCCTCTACGGCGAGGAGCAGCGGATGGTTCTCGGTGCGATCACTTTCCGGCAGTTCGTGCAGTTGATGGGCCCGCGCACCGGGGAGTTGAAGGAGCTCGACCCTGTGAACACCCAGATGCGGAACATCCCGACGACGGTGGTGTCCACGACACTTGAAGGGCCCCTCGACTGGCCGGACGCGACCCTAGAGAACGGCGACGCCGTCGACGTCGTCGCCCGGCTCAAGGCGGAGTCCGAGGTGCCGTTGCGTTCGCACGGCAGCCTGTCGCTGAACCGGGCGCTGATGGCCGCCGGTCTGGTCGACCGCGTCCAGGTGACGATCTTCCCGGCGCTCACGGGTCAGACCGGGACGGATCCGATCTTCCAGGGTGCGGCCGACTTCGACCTGGAGCTGATCGAGAGCCGGACGCTCGACGGCCACATCCAGGAGCTCATCTACCGGCCCACCCTGCATACCTGAGACCGTTCCCATATCCCACCCGTCCTGCGGCGAGGCTGTTGCGGAAGGTCCGATGACGTTCCGGCCGGGTTCACGGCTGGTCCTGGTCATGGGGGTTGACGCTCCCCTGCTGATTTGCCAAGTCCTACGGGGGGCCTGCTTGCCGTTCTGGAACTTCGCAGACGGCGCGGACGGGGCACACGAGCGCGGACAACGCGCACGAGCCCGCACGGCGTGGACGAGGGTGGGCCAAGTGCTGCGCGTTCAACGCCCGGCGCCGCAGCGGCCATGGGCGTCGTCCTGCTTCGTCCAGCCACGTCTGTTGCGGCGTTTGAAGACGGTGTGCTTTCGTGATCGGGCTGATCGGGAGGACGCACGATGGTGAAGTTTCGTACCACAATCGAACTGGGCGGCAAGACCGCGACCGGTTTCGAGGTTCCGGCCGATGTGGTCGAACAACTGGGGGCGGGCAAGAAGCCGAAGGTGAATGTGACCATCGGCGCCCACAGCTACCGCAGCACGGTCGCCGTCTACGGCGACCGGTACATGCTGCCGCTCAGCGCCGAGAACAGGGCCAAGGCCGGTGTCGAGGCGGGAGACGAGACCGAGGTCGCTCTCGAATTGGACACGGCGCCTCGCGTGGTCGAGGTTCCCGAAGACTTCGCGCAGGTCCTTGCCTCCGACCCGGCCGCGCAGCAGACCTGGAACAGCCTGTCGTACAGCAACCAGCGCTATCACGTGCTGCAGATCGAGGGCGCCAAGAGCGAGCAGACCAGGCAACGGCGCATCGCCAAGTCGGTGGACACGCTCAGCCAGGGCAAGCAACGCTGACCCCCGGCGGGTCGACCGGAACCGGCACCACCGGCTCGGACAGCCCTGAACACCCAGCGGCCCGGTGAGAGGGAGCGCTGTCGGCTACCCCCGGTGTGCTGCTTACCGCCGTCCTGCGGCTTACCGCCGGTCTGCTAAACGATCTGCGCTGCGGCGATCCGGTGAATGGCCGGCCGGGCATCCTGTTACCGCTGGACTTCGAGAGGCTTTGGTCCGATGCCGGACGCGCCAGCGATCGACTTCTGGCGGTTCGGGTAGTTGACGGCGCGGCTATGGCGAGTCAAGGACGGCCTTGCTCCCGATCCACTGGAAGGCCTTCTTCGGGTAAGATCGCCCGTAAAATTCCACCACCTGAGTCCACAGGGACGTTAGTCGGGTTGTCATTGATCGGCTTCCCGGCCGATGCGCGATCAATGATAAAGGTGTACTCTCCAATCGTGAGCATGGGGACACATAGCGCGACGGAGGAGGCGGAGGATCTGTTCCTTCGCAGCGGGGAGAGAGTGGGTCTCCGCAGGGTCGCCGCCATCGATCAGGAAGCCTTTGTCGACCTGTCCAGGCGGAGCGAGTCGTACTTCCGTCCCTGGATCCTGGCCCCGAAGACCGCGGCCGAGTTCGACCGGTACGTCAAGCGATTCGACGGGGTGGCCGCCGAAGGGTTCGTGGTGTGCCTGCTGGAGACGAAGGCCATGGCCGGGTTCGTGAACATAAACGAGATCGTTCGCGGGCCGTACCAGCGCGGGGTCATCGGGTACGGCGCATTCGTGTCCGGTACCGGACACGGCTACATGACCGAAGGGCTTCAGCTGCTGCTCAACTATGCCTTCGACGACTTGGGCCTGCATCGCGTCGAAGCCGACATTCAGCCGGATAACCACAGGTCGCGGAAACTGGTCCAGCGGTTGCGGTTCCGAAAAGAAGGATTCTCGCCCAACTTCATCAAGATCAACGGGCGATGGATGGACCACGAACGCTGGGCGATCGTGAAAGAACAGAACTGACCGGGCCGCTGCCGGTCACAGGAGACGAAAAGCCCGGTAGAGCTGCATGAGTTCGTGATTCCACGCTTCCCGGGTCGGCTTCCGAAGCCTCAGTCCGATCGGCGGCCGCGCCGTTCCCCGCACCCTCCACCGCATTGCGGTGGGCGGCGACGCGAGCGGCCATGGCCGCGGTATCCGGGTGCTCCTCACCGAGCACGGCGCGATAGCGCTCCAAGGTCTCGGCCTCCAGCCGCCGGGCCTTCGCCGTTTCGTGAAGCTCCCGCAGATACAGGGCAAGGCTCCGGGCCACGAGCAGGGTCTGTGGATGGTCCTCGCCGAGGGCGTGGCGGCACATGTCGAGAGTGTCCTCGGCCTGGGTGCGCGCCGCCTCCACCTGTCCCGACTCGCTCAGGTGACCCGCCATGATGCCAGCCGAGTTCAACGTGTCGGGATGCTCCACACCCAGCACCTCACAACGGCGCGCGTGGATCTCCTCCACCATCGCGCGGGCCGTTTCGAGGTCGCCCAGCGTGTAAAGGTCGATGGCGAAGTTGTAGGCGACCCCGAGAGTGGAGCGCGCATTCTCCCCTAGGACCTCCGTGCTGCGACGCAATGTCTCCTCATTCAGGGCGAGTGCCTATTTGCCTGCGGGGCCGCTTCCGGATGAGGCCAACCTCTGAAAGCCCAGGCGGGTCCGACCGCCCCGGAGCCGATCGGTATGCGGGGAAGGTCAACAAGCGTGCGGTGACGCACAAGGGGACGCGCGGGCGCCGGTCGATACATTGACCGGCGTGGATCCAGCATTGACGACCGTCCTGTCCGCGGGATGAGCACGCCGAACGCGACCGGGCAGGTCGTGACCGTCACCGGGCCGGTCGATCCTCGCTCTCTCGGGCACACGGTCACCTCCGTGCACCTGGTCAGCGACCTGAACGGCCGCTCCGACACGGACATGACCGAGGCGGACGAGGCGCCGGTGCGCATGGACATGCTCGGCGCGCTCGCCCTGGGCGCCCCGAACCGGGACGACCGGCGGCTCACCGAGGCGATCGTCCGCCCCGAACTCGCCGACTTCGCCGCCCTGGGCGGCGGCGCCGTGGTCGAGGTGACCGGCGCCGACCTCGGACGCCGGGCGCGGGCGCTGGCGGACCTCTCCCGGGCGACCGGCGTCGCCGTGGTGATGGGCTGCGGCGGATACTCCCCGGCCCGGACGCCCGAGCTCGCCGAAGCGCCGCCCGAGCGCCTCACCGCGGAGATCATCGGTGCGCTCGACCAGGGAGTGGACGGCGTCCGGGCGGGTGTGATCGGTGAGATCGCGGCGCTGGATCTCGACCGGCCCGCCGACCGCGCCCTGGCGACGGGTGTCGCGCACGCCGCCCGCCGCACCGGGGCGCCCGTGCTCCTCGCCCGCGCCGCGACGGCGGCCGCCACGCACGGACTCCTCGACCTGATGGCCGCGTGCGGCGCCGACCTCGGCCGTGTCGCCGTCGGGCACTGCGACGGCCTCGCGACCGACGCCGACGCCCTCGCCCGGCTCGCCGACCGCGGCGTGTTCCTGCAGTTCGACGGGCTCGGCCGCCTCCCGACCGTGTACCGCGAGGTGGACGACCAGGACGTCGCCGCGGCGGTCCTGGCCCTTGCCGAGCGCGGCCACGCCGAGCGGATCCTGCTGTCGCCGCGCGTCGCCCGCAAGATCGATCTCAAGGCGTTCGGCGGCGGCGGGTACGGTTTCGTCGCCGAGCAGTTCGTCCCCTACCTGGGGTTCCTGGGCGCGGACGACGACCTCACGCGCACCCTCACGGTGGCGAACCCGCGCCGCTGGCTGACCATGACGGAGGGCCGCGGATGAACCTGCCGCCGACCATTCCCGACCTCGCCGGTCAGGTGCTCACGGTGACCGGGCCGGTCGACCCGTCGCTGCTCGGCCCGACGCTGATACACGAGCACCTCTTCGTCGATCTCCGCCGCCCGGCCCATGCGCTGCGCCCGGGCGAGGACGCCCCGCAGGCGCGGGAACCGCTCACCCTCGCCAACCTGGCCCGCACCCGGCACGGCGCCGTCAACGCCGACAACGACGTCCTGGCCGACTTCGACGAGATGCTCGCCGAGGTGGGGGAGTTCCGGCGCGCGGGCGGCGGGACCGTCGTGGAGGTCACGAGCCTCGGCATCGGCCGCGATCCCGGCTCGCTGCGGCGGATGGCGCAGGCCAGCGGGCTCCACATCGTGATGGGCGCGGGCTGGTACATCCCGACCTTCCACCCGCGGGACATGGGCGAACGGACCGTCGATGACCTCGCGGCCGTGATCGTCCGCGACATCGTGGACGGCGCCGACGGAACGGGGGTCCGCGCCGGGATCATCGGCGAGGTCGGCGCCGAGACCGCGCCGCTGACGCCGGAGGAGCTCAAGAGCGTCCGGGCCGCCGGACGCGCGAGCCGGATCACCGGCGCCCCGATCACCTTCCACGTGGGCGGGGTCGGCGAGGAGAAGTTCACGGTCCTCGACATCCTGGACGAGGAGGGCGTGGACCCGTCCAACGTCGTCATGGGCCACGCCGGGACCATGGCCGTCGACCCGCCCTTCGCGCGGCGGGTGCTCGCCCGGGGCGTCTTCATCGAGTTCGACTTCCTGGCCTCGCCGGGCAGCCCCTGGGGGCACCTGGTGCTGCTCGGGGACCACAAGGTCGCCCGCGGGATCGCCGACCTGGTCGAGCACGGGCACGCGGGCCAGATCCTGCTCGGCCACGACGTCTGCCAGAAGATCCAGCTCAAGCGGTACGGCGGCCAGGGGTACAGCTACATCCCCGACCATTTCCTTCCGGCGCTGCGCCGCCTCGGCGTCCCCGACGGGGCCATTGACAAGATCATGGTGGACAACCCCGCCCGCGCCCTGACCTTCAC
>NZ_SMJX01000328.1 GCF_004348535.1 Actinomadura sp. KC216 | reverse complement strand
CGCTCGGCGTGTGCCTCGGGTACCAGGCCCTCGTCCACGCGGCGGGCGGGCGGGTCGATCGGATCGACCCGGTGCACGGGCGGGCGAGCGAGATCATGCACAGCGGCCGCGACATCTTCGCGGGCGTGCCGCAGGGGTTCGAAGCGGTCCGCTACCACTCCCTGGCGGCGGTCGGCCGGCTCCCCGACGTCCTGGAACTGACCGCCTGGACGGCCGACGGGGTCCCGATGGCCGTGCGCCATCGCGAGCGCAGGGCGTGGGGGGTGCAGTTCCACCCGGAGTCGATCTGCACCGCGTACGGCGACCGGCTCGTCGCCAACTTCCTGGACCTGGCCGGGGTCACCGTCCCGTCCGCGGCACCGGCCGGTGATGGGCGGCGCGCGGCCGTCCGGTCCCGCGTGCATCATCGTGTTCTGGCCACGTCCGCCGAGGCCGAGGACGTCTTCGTCGCCCTCTACGGTGACGCCGAGACCGCGTTCTGGCTCGACAGCAGCCGGGTCGAACGGGGGCAGTCGCGTTACAGCTTCATCGGCGCGGCGCGCGAGGGCGGCCTGTGCCTGTCCTACGACGTCGAGCGCGGGTGCGTGACGCTGCGCCGGGGCGACCGGGAGGAGCGGCGGCGCGCCTGCGTGTTCGACGTCCTGGCAGAGGAGCTCCAGCGTGTGGAGGCGGACGCGTCCCGGCTCACCCTGCCCTTCGTGGGCGGGTTCGTCGGCTACTTCGGGTACGAGGTCAAGGCCGACTGCGGCAGCGTCAACGCGCACCGCTCCGGCCTGCCGGACGCGCAGTGGATCCTGGCCGACCGGGTGCTCGCGTTCGACCACGAGCAGGGAGTCGTGCACGCCGTCGCCCTCGCCCACGGCGCCGGCGACGACGGCACCGGCGATGACGCGTGCCGCGCGTGGCTGGACACCGTCGAACGGGATGTCCGCCGCGTCCGGCCCGCTCCACCACCGGCACCGCCGCCGGAGGCGTTCGCCGATCCGCTCGTGCTCCGGCTCGACCGGGAACCGGGCGCCTATCTCCGCGACATCGACGCGTGCCTGGAGGCGATCCGCGCCGGAGAGAGCTACGAGCTGTGCCTGACCACGCAGGCGTCCACCGCGCCGATCACGGCGCCGCTGGATCTGTACCGCGTGCTTCGCCGGGTGAGCCCGGCCCCGTACGCCGCCTACCTGCGATTCGGGGACATGGCCATCCTCTGCTCCTCACCCGAGCGTTTCCTCCGCGTCGACTCGGAGCGCTTCGTCACGTCCAAGCCCATCAAGGGCACCGAGGCGCGCCAGGCCGATCCGGTCGCCGACGAGCTGGCCCGTGACCTGCTGAGAGGCAGCGTCAAGGACCGCTCCGAGAACCTGATGATCGTCGATCTGCTGCGCAACGATCTCGGACGCGTCTGCGAGATCGGCACGGTGGACGTGCCCCTGCTCATGGACATCGAGTCGTACTCGACGGTGCACCAGATGGTGAGCACCGTACGCGGGCGGCTCGCCGACGGTCTCGGCGTCCTGGACTGCCTGCGCGCGGCGTTCCCCGGCGGCTCGATGACCGGGGCGCCCAAGCTGCGCAGCATGGAGATCCTCGACGGTCTCGAACGCGGTGCCCGCGGCGTCTACTCCGGATCGCTCGGTTACCTGTCCGCCGACGGCCGGGCCGATCTCAACATCGTGATCCGCACCGCCGTGGCGACCCCCGAGCGGACGAGCATCGGCATCGGCGGCGCGATCGTCGCGCTGTCGGATCCGCAGGCCGAGCTGGACGAGATCGTCCTCAAGGCGCAGGGGATCGTGCGTGCGCTGCTGGCCTGGCAGGAACGGCCGTACTCGGAGAAGGCGTTCGTCATCGAAGGCCCGGCGGAGAAGGCCCATGTCTGAGCGCACGAGGCAGGGGTCGGGCCGCGATGACGCCGCGTTGACGCCGGCGCGGCGGCCGGGCGAGCTGCGCACCTGGCGGTACGGCGACGTCGCGGTCCGCTACCGGGAGGAGCTGGACGGCGGGGGAACCCGCCTGACCCCGGCCTTCGTGGACTGCGTGACGCGGCATTCGGTGAAACCGGTCTACGATCACGCGCTCGAATGGTGCGCCGGGCCGGGGTTCATCGGCTTCGCGCTGCTGGCGGCGGGCCTCTGCCGGCGGCTGACGCTGTGCGACATCAACCCGGCGGCGAGCGCGTGCGCCGCGCTCACGGCCAGGGCGCACGGCCTGACGGACCGGGTCAGCCAGGCCACCGGCCCCGATCTAGCGCCGCTGGACCCGGCGGCGCGTTTCGACCTGGTCGTCGCGAACCCGCCCAACTTCGTCGCGCTCAACCCGCGGCACCCGACCACGCGGCGCCTGACGGACGACGACCTGCGCCCGCGCGATCCGCAGTGGCGTGCGCACCGCGCCTTCTACGGCGGTATCGCGCGTTTCCTGACCCCCGACGCCCGCCTGTTCATCTCCGAGGTGAACCCGTCCGACGCCCTCGTCTTCATCCCGCCCGAGGTCAGCGAGCCCTACGACGTCCGGGCACGCCCGGCCGCCGACGACTTCCGCCGCATGATCCGCGACGCCGGGCTCAGGCTGCTCGGAACCCATCCGTACTTCACCGGCCGGGACGGGGCCCGCCTGGAGATGATGATCTCGGAGCCGGTGCGGTGAGGATCGCCTTCCTGGTCAGCGCCGTCGCCGACGAAAAGGACATCTACACCACGACGGCGCTCGCACGCGAGGCCGCCCGGCGCGGCCACGACGTCGCCTACGTCGACATCGACGGGCTCACGGTGGCGCCGGACGGGCGGATGCACGCCGTCGCGCGGCACGTCAGGAGCCCGCACGACGGCCCGGCCGACTTTCTGCGCAAGGTCGTCGCGACCGTGCCCGAACCCCTGGCCGTCGAGAAGCTCGACGTGCTCATGCTGCGCAACACCCCCGCGTTCGACGCCCTCCGCAGGCCGTGGGCGCAGCCGGTCGGCCACCTCTTCGGCGAGCTGGCGCGCCGGAGCGGCGTCGTCGTGCTCAGCGATCCGCGCGGCCTGGCCCTGGCCGGTCCCGACAAGCTCTACACGCTCCGGTTCCCCGAACGGCTCCGGCCGCGCACGCTGATCACCCGTGATGTGGACGCCGTGCGCGAGTTCGTCGGCGACCTCGCGGGGGACGCGATCCTCAAACCGCTGCACGGCTGCTGCGGCCAGGGCGTCTTCCTGCTCGTCCGGGGGGACCCGAACGTGCGGCCGATCTTCGAGGCCGTCGCCGCGCACGGGTATGCCGTCGTGCAGGAGTACCTGCCGGCGAACGAGCGCGGCTCCCACCGGCTGTTCATGCTCGACGGTGAACCGCTGACGGCGGGCGGCAGCATCGCGGCGATGCGCCTTCTCCCGCGCGACGGTGAGATCCGCAGCAACTTCGGCGTGGCCGGAACGATCGCCGCACCGGATCCGGACGATGGCACGGCGGAGGTCCTCCACGAGATCGCCGAGGCCGCCGGGCCCGTCCTGGCCGCCGACGGCATGTTCCTGGCAGCGCTGGACATCGTCGGAGGCAAGATCCTTGAGGCGGGCCTCTGGTCGCCCGGCGGCCTGCGCGGCGCGCAGCGCCTCGCGGGCGCCGACTTCGTCGGCGCGGTGATCGACGCGGTGACGGGCAGGCTCGCCGCCGCCGGTGCGGAGGGCTGAGGCCATGTGCGGCTTCGCCGGGTGGCTGCGCTGGGACGGTGCTCCCTTGCCCGTGGAGGAACGGCGCGCGCTGCTGCACCGGATGGGAGCGCAGCTCGCCCGCCGTGGCCCCGACGACGAAGGGATCTACGACGACGGGGTGCTGTCCTTCGTCTTCCGCAGGCTGGCCGTCAACGATCCCGCGGGAGGCCGCCAGCCGCTGTACGACGAGACCGGCACGATCGTCGCCGCCGTGAACGGGGAGATCTACAACCACGCCGCGCTGCGGGCCGGGCTGGCCGGCCGCCACGCCTTCGCCGGCCGCTCGGACTGCGAGGTCGTCGTCCACCTGTACGAGGAGACCCGCGACGCGGCCTTCCTGGAGCGGCTCCGCGGCATGTACGCGCTGCTGGTGTGGGACCGTGAGCACCGCCGCGGCCTCATCGCCCGGGACCGGCTCGGCATCAAGCCGCTGTACTACGCCAGGCTTCGCGACGGCCTGCTGTTCGCGTCCGAGCTCACGGCGCTGCTCGCCCACCCCGACTGCCCGCGCGAGGTCGAGCACGCCGACCTGGACCACGGCTACATCGGCGGCGAGAAGTACACGGCGGTCAACTACGACCGGGTGCCGACTTTCGTCCGCGGCGTCTCCATGCTCGGCGGCGGGGAGACGCTCAGCCTTGGTGCGACCGGTGCGGGGGCACCGCGCCGCTACTGGTCACTGCTCCCCGCCATCGCGCGCTCGCGCGAGACGGCGCCGCGCGCTCCCGAGACCTACGTGCGCGAGTACGCCGACCTTCTCGACGAGAGCATCCGGCTGCACCTCGAAGCCGACGCGCCCGTCGGCGTCTTCCTGAGCGGCGGCCTCGACTCCTCACTGGTCGCCGCCGCGGCGGCGCGGACCGCCAGGCCGCACTGCTTCTCGGTCTGCGAGGCCACCACGATCGCCACGGGCGACATGGCGCGCGCGGCGGGGCTGACCCGCACCCTCGGCCTCCCGTTCCACCCGGTCCGCTACGACCGGGCGACCTTCGCCGACGAGCTGGACTTCTCGCTGGCGAGCCTCGAAGAGCTTGTCTGGACGATGGACGCGCCGCGGTTCGCGCCCGAGCTGTTCTTCAAGTTCGAGCTGCATCGCTATGCCAAGACCGTCCAGCCCGGACTCAAGGTGATCCTGGTCGGGCAGGGCGCCGACGAGTTCGCGGGAGGCTACTCGACCTCGTTCAGCTCGCCGCGCCGGGCCTGGCGGGACTACGTCGCCGACTCCCTCGAACCCCGGGTGCGCGCGGCCGCCGCGGCCGGGGAGCGGGCGCACGCGCCGTTCCACTGCGAGATGCTGGCCCGGCTGACGGCGCTGCAATCCCACAATCTGTGGAACGAGGACCGCGTCGCGGCCGCCTTCGGCGTCGAGACGCGGGTGCCCTACCTCGACCATCGCCTCGTCGAGTTCCTCGCGGCGATCCCGCCCGTCCTGCATCCGGAGCTGTTCTGGAACAAGCGCATCGTGCGCGACGCCGCCCGGCGGTGGCTTCCCCCGGACCTCACCGGCGCCCCGAAAGTGCTGTTCTGGCAGGCCGACGACACATCGAGCGTGCACGCGATCATGGCCGCGTGCGCGCGGCGCGTGTATCCGGCGTTCCGCGAGTCGTACCTGGGCCGGGACTCGGCCACCACCGGCCGCTTCGACGCGCTCCACCGGCGCGTCGCGCGCGGCGGTCCCGCCACCCGGGGACCCGTGCAGCGCCTGCTGGCCGACATGACGTTCATGATCTTCGAGCGGATGTGCGGAACGCTCCACGCGCTGGAGGTCCCCGTACCGCCCGCCGAACCGTCCCGGCTCAGGCCCGATGCCGACTGGTCACCGGAGGGAACCGCGCTGATGAGCGGACGTGACGCCGCCCGAGCACGATCGACCGGAGGTCGCCGATGAGCACGCCGTGTTTCCCGCGCGCCGTCGTGGCCGGGGCCGCGGGGGGATTCGGCCGGGCGTTCCGCGCCCTGCTCGCCGCCCACGGCAGCGTGGTGACCGGTACCGACCGCCTGCCCCCGGAGGGTCCCGGGGATCACTGGTTCGTCGCGGACGCCGCCGCCCCGCCGCCCGCGCTGCTCACCGAGCTCTCCCGCACCGACGTCCTCGTCCTCTGCCTACCGGAGGCGGCGCTGTACCCCGCCCTGGAACCGCTCGTCGGCGCCCTGCCCGCAGGGGCGCTGGTCGTCGACACGACCTCGGTGAAGTCGCGGTACGCCGCCATCGCCGCCGGTATCCGCCCGGACGTCGAACTTCTCAGCCTGGAGCCGATGTTCGCCCCGGACGTCGGCTTCGCCGGGCAGCACGTCATCGCCATCCCCCTGCGCGACGGCCCGCGCACGGCCGCGTTCCGTCCGCTCCTCCAGTCGACGGGCGCGCAGGTCACCGAGCTCAGCGCCGACGAGCACGACCGGCATGCCGCCGCGGCCCAGGTCGCCGTCCACGCGGCGCTGCTGGCCTACGCCGCCACGCTGCGCCGGCCCGGCCACCACGGACCGGGCGGCCCGTCGACGCCGCCCCAGCGCGCCCTGATGGCACTGCTCGCCCGGATCGTGACCCGCGACCCGGGCACCTACTGGCACATCCAGCGCGACAACCCGTACGGCGCCGAGGCACGCGCGGTCGTCCGCGACGCCCTCACCGCCTTGGACGAGACGGTCGCCAGGAACGACCGCGGCGGCTTCGACGCCCTCCTTGCGGACACGGCCGCGGCGTTCGGCCCCGACCTTGCGCCGATGGTCGAGCTCTCGGACGAGATCGTGCGGTCCGCGCGAGCCCATAAGGAGCTCTCCCAGGCGGCCGGAGACGCGCCATGACGCGGGACGAGATCGGCCAGAGAATCGAGCGGCTGGAGGGCCTTCTGCGGGCCCGCCCCAGGCTGAGGCTTCGCGTCTGCTGCCCGTCCCAGGAGTTCTCCCTCCTGGAGATGGAGCACGGCACCGGGCATTGGCTCTCGTGCGTGCGCAGCCTGTGGGAGTCGCTGAGCGTCGCCACGGACCCCGACCTGGCGCTGGTCATGCTCCAGGCGCCGAAGGTCCCGGCATCGGTGATCCAGCACCTGCTCAGACTGCACCCGGGCACGGACTCCGTCCTCCGGGACCGCCACGAGCGGCACGTGCTGATCGACCTGGACGACGCCTCCGAACGGCATCTCAGCGAGAAGTTCCTCGCCAGGCCGCTCCTGCTGCGCCGGATCCGCTCGGTGATTTCCCTGGCCCGCCACCACGGCCACATCGTCGAGCGCCTTTCCTGCTACCAGTCCAGTGCGCGGATGGACGAACTGGCCGAGGCGCTCGGCCTGGACTCCGCAGAGACTCCCAGCCGGACGCTCGCCCTAGGCACCAAGGCCGGAAGCCGGCGCATCTTCCGGCACGCCCGGATCCCACACCCGCCCGGAACCTACGAGGCCACCCGGGACATGAGCACCCTCGCCGACCGGCTGGCCGGCCTCGCCTCGCGCCACGGCCCCGGCCGGTGGCTGGTGAAGATCAACGAAGGCTGCGGGTCGGGCCACGGGAACGCGCTGGTCGACCTCGCCGGGGCGGACCCCGCCGAGATCCGGGCACGGCTGCACCACCGCCTCAGACCGCTGGCCGCCGACATCTCCCGCGCCGAGTATCTGCGGGGTGTCGCGGAGCACGGCGCCATCGTCGAGAAGTTCCTGGAAGGGCCGGAGACGGGCCTGACGCGGTCACCGAGCGCACTGCTCCTGATCCACGGCGGAGTGCGGCTGCTCGCGACGCACGATCAGGAACTGGGGGACGCGTCCGAGGTCGTGGGCTGCAGGTTCCCCGCCGACCCCGCCTACCGGGAAACGGTCATCGGGCTGTCCCGGCGCGTCGGGGAACTGCTGCTCGACGCCGGAGTCCGCGGTCATGTCGGCGTGGACTTCGTCGCCCACCGGCCCGCCGGGGCGCCCTGGGAGATCAACGCGACGGAGATCAACCTGCGGCAGACCGGCACCACCCACCCGCACCGGACCGTCCGGGCCCTCGTCCCCGGCACCTGGCATGACGACAGCCGCCTGACCCGCGGCGGCGCGGAGATCTGCTACGCCGCCACGGACCGCCTGCTCTCCGACACCTACAGAGGGATCACACCGGAGAGGCTCATCCACCGTCTCGAGCATCATCCCGGCGTCTCGTTCGACTTCCGCAGGGCCAGCGGCGTCATCCCGCACTATTGGACCGCCTTGGAACCCTTCGGAAGGATCGGAGCGACGTTCATCCACACCTCCCAAAAGGGATGCGACAGCCTGCGAGAACAATTCACCGGACTACTGGAAGAACTGGCACGGCGACCTGAGGAAAGGACCAGGAAGTCATGATCCCGGATATTGGCAGCAAGAACCGCATACCCGGAGACGACCTTCGCCGCCAGGTCGAAGAACTGCGCCTGAAACGCCCGGAGATCTATGGCCGCATCGACCCCCGCCGGGTCGACCACTGCCTCGGCGAACCCGCACCCGAACGGGACGACTTCGCGGCGGAGACGGACGGGGGACGCGGCCCGAGCTACGTCCGGGCGCAGTCGCTCAACATCGAGGCGCGCCTCCACGGAATCGAGCGGCTGCTGAACCTGGTCCGGCGGCCGAGCGGGCGGCAGACCGTCCTCGACCTGCTCGGCGGGGACGGCCTGCTGTCGCGGGTCAGCGAGCTGCTCGGCATCTCCGACGCCGAGATCATCACCTGTGACGCCTCCCCGCACATGGTAGAGGCGGCGTGGGCGTCAGGCGTCCCCGCACTCCTCCAGCGCGCCGAGCACCTGCTGTTCCGCTCGGAGTCGGTGGACGCGGTCCTTCTCGCGTACGGCACCCACCACATCGATCCCGCCGACCGGCTCCGCGTGGCGGAAGAGGCGTACCGTGTACTGCGCCCAGGGGGGACGTTCGTCCTGCACGACTTTCCCGTCGGTTCACCGGTCGATCAATGGTTCGGCGAGGTGGTGGACCGGTACTCGCCGACCGGCCACCGGTACGCGCACTTCACCCACGACGAGATCCGCGATTACCTGGTCACCGCGGGGTTCGAGTCCGTCGAGGTCAACGAGATCGATGACCCCTACCTGGCCACAGGCGGCACCCCGGACGAGGCGGAACTGCGGCTGGGCGAATATCTGGTCGACATGTACGGGCTGCACGATACGCCGGAACCGCTCGCGCCACCGGAGAAGTTCCGCTGGGCGGCCGAACTGGCGAAGGCGATATTCCGCTACCCGAACGGAGACGGGACGTCGCTGGAGTGCATCACCGAATACGTCGACCACTCGTCCACCTGGCGCATAATGGTCCCCCGCCGCGCCCTAGTAGGAATCGGCAGGAAGTCCACGCACCAGCGCTAGAC
>NZ_SMJX01000327.1 GCF_004348535.1 Actinomadura sp. KC216 | reverse complement strand
GCGGCCAACCCCCGCCCCAACGGTCAGCCCTCGCCGCGGGCGCAGGGGGCCTCCTGGTTCGGGTCGAGGGACGCGAGCAGGGCGTGCAGCGTCTCGCGGAACTCCAGCATCTGCTCGCGGGTCAGCGGGTCGAACAGGTGGCGCCTGACCTCGGCGACATGGCCGGGAGCGGCCTTGACGAGGACGGCGTGGCCCTCGTCGGTGAGCTCGGCGACGGTGGTGCGGCGGTCGGCGCCCTTCTTGGTCCGCCGCACCCAGCCCGCCTCCTCCAGCCGGTTGACGGCGTGCGAGAGGCGGCTCGGCGACGAGTGGACGATCTCGGCCAGCTCGGTCATGGTGCGGGCGCGTCCCGGCGACTCCGACAGCATCGCCAAGATCATGTAGTAGGTGTGCGGCATGCCGGAGTCGCGCTGGAGCTGGCGGTCGAGGGCCTCGTTGAGCAGGCGCGACGTCCACAGGAAGGCGGGCCAGGTCTCCTGCTCGTCGGCGTCGAGCCACTGCGGATCCGTCATACCGGACACTCTACCCAAATGATTGAACCCTCAAGACTTGAACATTCAACTATAGTAGGTTATAGTTCAAATGTGAATTAAGGGGGGCTGAATGTCCAGGATGCCGGTGCTCTACCTCAGCCACGGGGCCCCGCCCCTCGCCGACGACCCCGTCTGGACCGGGGAACTCGCGCGCTGGGCGGCGGAACTGCCGGAGCCGACGTCGATCCTGATCGTGTCGGCGCACTGGGAGGAAGCGCCGCTGAGCATCGGCACCACCCGCCGGGCGCCGCTGCTGTACGACTTCTGGGGCTTCCCGGAGCGCTACTACCGCGTCCGCTACGACACGCCCGGCGCCCCCGAACTGGCCGATGACGTGGGCAAACTCATTCCCGGCGTGCACCGCGACGAGACGCGCGGCCTCGACCACGGCGCCTACGTGCCGCTGGTGGAGATGTATCCGGACGCCGACGTCCCCGTCCTGCAGATGTCGATGCCGACGCTGGAGCCCGCGCGGCTCTTCGAGGTCGGGCGTGCCCTCGCACCGCTACGCGACCAGGGCGTCCTCATCATCGGAAGCGGGTTCACGACGCACAACCTGCGCGAGATGCCGCGCGGAGCGGACGCCGCGCCGCCCGCCTGGTCGGCCGAGTTCGACGCGTGGACCGACCACGCCGTGAAGGGCGGCGACGTCGACGCCCTCCTCGACTTCCGCGCCAAGGCCCCGGCGGCCGACATCGCCCACCCCCGGACGGAGCACTTCGCGCCGCTCTTCACGGCGCTCGGCGCGGGTGTGGAAAGTCACACCGGCGATGCGTCGGAACGGCGGTCGGTCATCGACGGCTACTGGTTCGGGCTCGCGAAGCGCTCGTTCCAGTTCGGTTGATGGTTGTCACGTTCCGTCCTGAAGCATCCGGTTCGTCGGGTCAGCGCGTCCGGGCGGTGCCGTTCATGCGCGAGCCGTCGGCCTCCGCACCGTCCGACCGCGGGCCGTCCGAGCCCTGGCCCTCCGGCTTCGGGGCGGAGCCGTTCGGGCCGGCGCCCTTCTGGGAGAAGCCGGTGCGCCAGGACGCGACCTGCGGCTTCCAGCCGAGGTCCAGAGCCTTCGCGTTCGACACCGGACGGCCCATCGGGGCCGCGTGCTTCCCGGCGTTGCCCGGGTCGGGCGCGCCGATCGCCGCGCTGTAGACCGGCAGCCAGTCGGCCGTGGTCGCGGGCTCGTCGTCCACGACGTTGACGGCTCCGGCGGGCCAGTCGAGCGCCGCGAGCGCGGCCGACGCCGCGTCGTCGGCGTGCACGAACGACGTCCACGACGGCGCCGGGCGCATCGTGCCCGCGCGCACCCGCTCGGCGATCGCACCGTCCGGCGCGTACCAGGTGCCGGGCCCGTACAGGGCGCCGTAGCGCAGCACCACGCCGCGCGGCATCTCGGCGACCGCCGCCTCCAGCGCCGCGACGCCCTCGTACGGCGGCAGCGACGCGTCCAGCGGGTCGGTCTCGACGGCCGGGGCACTGCCGGGGACGTACAGCCACGCGATGCTCTGCGCGATCATCGTCTCGACGCCCGCGGCCTTCGCGGCATCGACCAGGTTCCGGGTGCCCTCAATACGCAGATGCGAGTTGGCCGCAAAGTCTTCGTCGCTGAGATCGGTGAGCTGGTGGATCACCGCGTCCGGACGTTCGGCGGCGACGACCTCGTGCACGGCGGCGGCGTCGAGGACGTCCACGACGACCGGCTTGGCGCCGAGGTCGCGGAGCATATCGGCGCGTTCGGGTCGGCGTGTCGTCCCTGTGACCTCGTGGCCCGCCTGGACGAGCAGCGGGATCAGCCGGCGACCGACGACTCCGGTCGCTCCGGCGAGGAGAATCTTCAAGGGGGTACCTCCACGACTTGCACGCCTTTGTGGTCGTCTCGACGGCAGGATAGGCAGTTCGTCTTCTGGCGGTCACGCCCGGCCTCCCGTTCGGGCGCCCCCCACGGCATCGGCCGGACGAATCGGACGGGCCTCACCGCCCCAGTTGTCCCGTCAGCCATGAGCGTACCGCCGGGAAGCAACCGAACGCGTTTCGCGCACGGCCCGGGGGAGAATTCTTCTCTTCTGACGGGTTCGGCCACAGCGGAGGAGCGGCGGCATGAAGATCACTCTCGTCCGGGGCGATATCACGGAGCAGAAGGTGGACGCGGTCGTGAACGCGGCCAACTCCTCGCTCCTCGGCGGCGGCGGGGTGGACGGCGCGATCCACCGCAAGGGCGGCCCGGAGATCCTGGACGACTGCCGCAAGCTGCGCGCGGCCCAGTACGGCGGCGGCCTCCCGACCGGGCAGGCCGTCGCGACGACCGCCGGGCGGCTTCCCGCGGAATGGGTGATCCACACCGTCGGCCCCGTCTACTCGGCCTCCGACGACCGCTCCGACCAGCTCGCCTCCTGCTACCGGGAGTCGCTGCGGGTGGCGGACGAGCTGGGCGTCGAGTCGATCGCCTTCCCCGCGGTGTCGGCGGGCATCTACGGCTGGCCCATGGACGACGCGGCCCGCATCGCCGTCGAAACGGTCCGCTCGACGCCGACCAAGGTGGCGGACGCGCGGTTCGTCCTCTTCACGCCGGACGCCTACGCCGCCTTCGAGCGCGCCCTCGGCACGCCCTGACGGCGCGCGTCCGCCGGTCCGCCCATCGGCACGCCTGACGGCATGTCCGTCAGTCCTCGGCCTTCTCCTTCGGGGGCGGGACGACGAGGACCGGGCGGCCGGCGTGATGAAGAACACGGGTCGAGACGCTGCCCAGGATCATGGAGCGGGCTCCCCCGAGGCCGCGGGACCCGGTCACGACGAGGGACGCGTCCAGCTCGTCGGCGACGTCCACGATGGTGGCCCAGACCGGTCCGCCGCCGCGTTCGGTGCGGGTGGTCACGTCCGCCAGCCCACCGGACAGCGCGAGGTCGGCGCCCTGCTGGGCGAGCCGCTCGGCCTGCCGCTCCTCCTCCCACTGCTCGCCGGACTCCGGGTCGGTGATCACCGGCGTCGCCGCCGCCAGCGGCGCCCAGGCGACCTGCATCAGCAGCGGCTCCCACACCGTCAGGACCACGGCCGGCTCGGGCCTGACCTGCCGGGCGGCGTACTCGATCGCGGCCCGCGCGTCGCCGGACCCGTCGTAGGCGATGAGAATCGTCATGCCGGAGACATGTCCGCGATCGGGCCGCCTGAACGTGACCCGACACTCAGGAGTCCGCCGGGGCGCGCCCTGGGCCGGGCGGTCCGGCGAAGGCCTGCGCCACGTCCAGCCAGCGGTCGGCGTCGGCCCCGGCGGCGGTGAGCGCGAGGTCGTCGCGGTGCCGCCGCTGCGTCGCCAGCAGGCAGAAGTCGAGCGCTGGGCCGGTGACGGACTGCGCCGCGTCCGCCGGGCCCCACGTCCACTCGTCGCCGTCCGGTCCCTCCAGGACGACGTGGAACGCGTCGGCCGGGGGCTCCAGGCCGCGGTTGCGGAACGCGAAGTCGCGCGCCCGGACGCCGATGTGCGCGACGTGCCGGAGGCGGCGCGTGGGCGTCCGCCGTACGCCGAGGGCGTCGGCGATGTCCTCGCCGTGCGCCCACGTCTCCATGAGCCGCGCGGTCGCCATCGACGCCACGCTCATCGGCGGCCCGAACCACGGGAGCCGCTGCCCGGAGGGAACGGTCGCGAGCGCGTCGGCCATGCGGTGCCGTCCGTCGCGCCAGCGGGCGAGGAGGCGGGCGGGGTCCTCGCCCGCGCCCTCCCGGGCCCCGGCCTCGACGTGATCGTCGGGGGTGGCCAGGGCCTGCTCGACGAGCCTCGCGAACCCGGCGGGGTCGGTGGCGGCGACGATGGCCTGCGCGTCCGTCCAGGCGAGGTGGGCGATCTGGTGCGCGATCGTCCAGCCTTCGGCCGGGGTCGCGTCGGCCCAGCGCGCGGCGGGCAGCGGCGCGACCAGGGCGTCGAGGGAGTCGCCCTCGGCGGCCAGGTCGGCGAGGAGGGCCTGCATATCGGGCATTCCGCCAGGATCCACCGTCCCGCCGCTCGCCGTACAGGCCCGAACAGAATGTCGTTCAGGCAAGGAACCCGCACGGAAGGCTGCGTACCGGGCATCGGGGGCGACACGGAAGAATTAGCCGGTGCCCCCCATGCAGCGGCCGCGGGGGGAGGTGACCCGCGGCACGACCGCCCCCAACCGGCTGCGCCGCGTGGACCGCTGGATCGCCGCCACCCAGCGCGGCCCGCTGCGGTCCGGCCCGCGCCCGCTGGCCGTCGACCTCGGGTACGGCGCGTCCCCGGTCACGACGGTCGAGCTCTACACCCGGCTGCGCGCCGTGTCGCCGCGCCTGGAGGTCGTCGGCATCGAGATCGACCCGGACCGGGTGGCCGCCGGGGCCGCCCTCCTCGCCCGGAAGGGCCCGCTCGAAGGGCTGTCGTTCCGGCGCGGCGGGTTCGAGCTGCCGGTCGCGCGGCCGCCCGTCCTGATCAGGGCGTTCAACGTGCTGCGGCAGTACGAGGAGGCGGCGGCCTGGCACGCCTGGGAGGAGCTGGCCGCGCGCCTCGACCCGTCCGGCGGCGTCCTCGTCGAGGGGACGTGCGACGAGATCGGCCGCCGCGCGGTCTGGGCCACGCTCACCCGGGACGGCCCGCAGACGATCACGTTCGCGGCGCATCTGCCCACCCTGGAACGCCCGTCCGACCTGGCCGAACGGCTGCCGAAGACGCTGATCCACCGGAACGTGCCGGGCGAGCCCGTGCACGCCCTGCTGACCGCGTTCGACCGCTGCTGGGCGACAGTGGCCCCGCATTCCGCGTTCGGCCCGCGCGCCCGCTGGGTGGAGGCGGTCGCCCTCCTCGCCCGGACGCATCCCGTCCTCACCCGTCCTCCCCACGGCGGGAGGAACCGGTGGCGGCTCGGTGAGATCACCCTTCCCTGGACGGCGGTCGCGCCCGCCTCCCGGTGACTATTCGCGATGGAGCTTGTGGGGCGCGGCCTGGACGCGCGGCTGGACGTCGATCCGGTCGATGTTCACATGCGGCGGACGCGTCACGGCCCACGCGACGCAGTCGGCGACATCATCGGCCACCAGGGGCTCCGGGACGCCCTCGTACGGCTTGGCGGCCTTCTCCGCGTCCCCGTGGAACCGGACCAGCGAGAACTCCTCCGTCTTCACCAGCCCCGGCGCGATCTCGGTGACGCGGACGGGCTCGGCGACCAGTTCGAGCCGCAGCACGTCGTTGACCGCGTAGGCGGCGAACTTGGCCGCGTTGTACCCGCCGCCGCCCTCGTACGGGACGTGCCCCGCCAGCGAGGTGATGTTGACGACATGGCCGTCGCCGCTCTCGATCAGCTTGGGCAGCAGCGCCTGCGTCACCCGGACGAGCCCGAGGACGTTGCTCTCGTACATCGCCCGCCATTCGTCCAGGTCGGCGGTCGCCACGGTGTCGAGGCCGAGCGCGCCGCCGGCGTTGTTGACCAGCACGTTGCAGCCGTTGACGGCCTCCGCGAGCGCGTCCACCGATTCCTGCGAGGTCACGTCCAGGGTGACGGGCATGACCTTCCCGGCGCCCGACGGCCCGGCGCCCGGCACTTGCTCGGCGATCTCCTTGGCGAGGGCGTCCAGGCGGTCCCGGCGCCGCGCGGCGAGCACGACGCTGAACCCCTCCGCCGCCAGGCGCCTGGCCGTGGCCGCTCCGATCCCGCTGCTCGCTCCGGTCACTACCGCGGTCTTGCGCATGTCCCCAGCCTTCCAGGTTCCGGCGTCCCGGGCGGGCGGCGGGGGGCGCCGGGGCCGGTCGCCGGTGAGGTCCGTCACTGTGGCGAGAAGTCACGATTGTCACCCATGTTGGGGGAACAGGTAACGCGGTCGATAGGTTGCACTACCGGAGGTGGTGTCCGGTGCCGCGTCGTATCAGCCGAGTTGCGACGGTCAGTGTTCATACTTCCCCCCTCGACCAACCCGGGACGGGCGACGCGGGTGGCATGAACGTCTACATCGTCGAGGTGGCCAAGCGCCTGGCCGCCAGGGGCGTCGAGGTGGACATCTTCACCCGCGCCACCTGCCGCGCGATGCCGCCCGTCGTGGAGCTGGCTCCGGGCGTGCTCGTCCGCAACGTGATCGCCGGGCCGTTCGAGGAGCTGGACAAGACCGAACTGCCCCGGCATGTGTGCACCTTCACGTCCGGCATCCTCCGCGCCGAGGCGGCCCACGAGCCCGGACACTACGACCTCCTGCACACGCACTACTGGCTTTCGGGTCAGGCCGGGTGGGCGGCCAAGCAGCGGTGGGGCGTCCCGCTCGTCCACTCCATGCACACCATGGCGAAGGTGAAGAACGCGGCCCTCGCGGACGGCGACAAGCCCGAACCGGCCGAGCGCGTCCTGGGCGAGGAGCAGGTCGTGGCGTCGTCGGACCAGCTCGTCGCCAACACCGCCGAGGAGGCCCACCAGCTCGTGGACCTGTACGACGCCGACCCGTCGCGCGTCGCGACCGTCAGCCCCGGCGTGGACCTGTCGCTGTTCCACCCCGAACCGGCCCCGGCGCTCGGCACCGGCCTGGACCGGGGCACCGGCGGCCTCCTCCCGCACCGCACCACCGGCCCGGCGCGCCACCGCCTCGGACTCCCCCGCGACGCGTACGTGCTGCTGTTCGTCGGCCGCATCCAGCCGCTCAAGGCCCCCGACGTCCTCCTGCGCGCCGTCGCCCGCATGCTCGCGGACGACCCGGCCCTGCGCCGCAGGCTCGTCGTCGCCGTCGTCGGCGGGCCCAGCGGATCCGGGCTCTGCCGTCCCGAGGGCCTGCAGAACCTGGCCGCCGACCTCGGCATCTCCGACGTCATGCGGTTCGAGCCCCCGAGCCCGCAGGCCGAGCTCGCCGACTGGTACCGCGCCGCCGACGTGACCGTCGTCCCGTCCCACAGCGAATCGTTCGGGCTCGTCGCCGTAGAGTCGCAGGCCTGCGGAACGCCGGTCGTCGCGTCCCGCGTGGGCGGCCTCCGCACCGCCGTCGCCGACGGGGAGTCCGGCGTCCTGATCTCCGGCCACGACCCCGCCGACTACGCCGCCGTCCTGCGCCGCCTGCACGCCGCACCCGGCCTGCACGCCCGCCTCGCCCGCGGCGCCATCCGCCACGCGCACACCTTCGGCTGGGACGCCACGGTCGACAACCTGCTGGACGTGTATACCGGAGCCGTGGACATCCGCACCGCGCCCGTCCCGGCCGCCGCCGAGGTCACCGCATGAGCGCCGCAGACCCGGTCGACGTCATCAGGAAGACCCTGCGGGCCGCCGAGCTGGAGTTCGACGAGCCCCGCCCGAACGCGTTCTTCGTCAAGCTCCCCGGGCAGCACAAGCTCGCCACCATGACCTGGCTCATCGTCGGCGAGCACAGCCTGCACGTCGAGGCGTTCTTCTGCCGCCGTCCCGACGAGAACCACGCCGACTTCTACCGCTTCCTCCTGGAGAAGAACGGCCGCATGTACGGGGTCGCGTTCGCGCTGGACGACGTCGGCGACGTCCACCTGGTCGGCAGGTTCGCCCTCGCGTCCATCTCCCCCGACGAGATCGACCGCCTTCTCGGCTGCGTCCTCACCTACTCCGACGAGAACTTCGACAAGGCGCTGGAACGCGGGTTCAAATCGTCCATCCAGCGCGAATGGGACTGGCGCGTCAAGCGCGGCGAGAGCCTCGCCAACCTCCAGGCCTTCGCCTCCTTCGCCGACCCGGCCAACCGCGAATCCACCTGACGCCGCTAGGCTCTGGTCCCATGGCGACCCTGGTATTGCTCCGGCACGGCGAAAGCGTCTGGAACGCGGAAGGACTGTTCACCGGATGGGTGGACGTCGACCTGTCCGCGAAGGGCGAGAGCGAGGCGACCAAGGGCGGCGACCTGCTGCTCGACGCCGACATCACCCCCGACGTGGTGCACACCTCCCTGCTGAAGCGCGCCATCCGCACCGCCAACATCGCCTTGGACGTCGCCGATCTTCTCTGGATCCCCGTCCGCCGTTCCTGGCGCCTCAACGAGCGCCACTACGGCGCCCTCCAGGGCAAGAACAAGGCCCAGACCCGCGAGGAATTCGGCGAGCAGCAATTCATGACCTGGCGCCGTTCCTACGACACCCCGCCGCCGCCCATCAAGGACGACGACCCCCTCTCCCAGGTCAACGACCTCCGCTACGCCGAACTCCCGTCCGAGCTCATCCCCCGGACCGAATGCCTCGCCGACGTCGTCGACCGCATGCTCCCCTACTGGTACGACGCGATCGTCCCCGACCTGGCCGCCGGCAAGACCGTCCTCGTCGCCGCGCACGGCAACTCCCTCCGCGGCCTCGTCAAGCACCTGGACGACGTCTCCGACGAGCAGATCGTCGGCCTGAACATCCCCACCGGCATCCCCCTCGTCTACGAGCTGGACGACGACTTCGCCCCCCTCAAGCGCGGCGGCGACTACCTCGACCCGGCCGCCGCCAAGGCCGCCATCGAAGCCGTCCGCAACCAGGGCGCCGCCCCCGACGCCCCCACGC
>NZ_SMJX01000326.1 GCF_004348535.1 Actinomadura sp. KC216 | reverse complement strand
CGCCGCCCCTGAGCCGCCCAGCACGCCACCCGAGCCGATCGGCGGCGCCGAGGTGGATGTGCCCGAGCCGCGCCACGCCCCCGACGACGACGACCGTGAGCCCGACGGCGAGCCAGAGCCCGGCGAAGACACCGGACCGGAAGAGGAGGAGGCGCCAAGCGACGGGCCGGACGACGGCGAACCCGAGGACGTGGCCGACGAGGCGGGGAGAGCCGCGGGAACGGATGACCCGCCTGACGACGAGGTGCCGGTCGTTGCCGTCGAGCCGCGTGACGCGCCGTCCGGCGAGGATGACCGTCAGCCCGAGCCGCCGCAGAGGCCCGTTCAGGGGGCTGCGCAGGCGGCGCCCACCAAGCCGTTTCCGGAAACGGCGTCGTCGCCTCCGGTGGAACGGCGCGGCGAGGCGGTGGAACGGCCAATGTTCCCGGTCGTGACGGACCATTCCGGCTACACGTTCTCCGAGCGTGAGTTCGCGTTCTCCGGCGTCTCACCGGAACAGGTGTGGGACATGCGGTCGCACCGCGCCCCACTCGGAATGCGTACCGAGCAGTGGGACGAGTGCCTCGTCGAACTGCGCGCCGCGCTCCTGTTCGACGGTTTCGGCGACGCCGAGGTCCGGCTTCTGGGACCGGGCGCGCGGTTCTGCTCGCAGGATCCCAGGAAGTGGTTCCCGCAGAACGAGAGCGAATTGCGGTCCAGGGTCATCCAGCATCACCGTGGCGCGTCGGACGACGAACGCCTGCGGCGGGCGGACAACGCCGTCGCGAAGTACCGGGCGGCCGGGTTCTCCCAGGAGCGGCCCAAGCCGATCACCGCCTTCTTCGACGGCATGTACAGGCTGGACGCCGCCGACGAGCCCGACGGCTACGAGTTCCGGATCACCGCCAGTGCCCGTGACCCGCAGCAGGACGCCCCGGCGCTGCGCGGCTGGGTGCGGCGCTGGGAGGGCGCCACCGGCCGCGCGGTGTCGCTGGTCCTCGCGGATCGCGGCCACGCGGGCGCGGGTCTGCGCGAGGATGACTGGATGGTGATCGAACCGGAGCACGAAGAACACGGCGAGAAATGACACGCGTCGAGACCTACATTTCGGCGGACGTCGAAGCGGACGGCCCCATCCCCGGCCCCTATTCGATGCTCAGTTTCGGGCTCGCGGCCTGCGGGACGTTCGACGGCACCGAGTTCACCGCGTCCGACCCGGCCGAGCGCACCTTCTACGCCGAGCTGAAGCCGATCAGCGATGATTTCGTCCCGGAGGCGCTGGCGGTGAGCGGCCTGGACCGCGAGAAACTCGCCCGCGAGGGTCTCGACCCGGTTAAGGCGATGAGCGACGCGGCCGCATGGGTGAAAGAGGTCGCGGGCGGGTCGCTGCCGGTACTGGTGGCGTATCCGCTGGCCTATGACTGGATGTGGCTTTACTGGTATTGGATGCGGTTCACGTCCCGCTCCCCGTTCGGCCATTCACGCCATCTCGACATCAAGACCCTTTACGCGGCGAAGGCCAGAGCGATGGTCGCCAGGTCGACGAAGCGGCAGATGCCCGGCGCGCTCCTGTCGTGCCTTCCGCACACCCATAACGCGCGGGACGACGCGATGGAGCAGGCCGAACTGTTCCAGAACCTGATGCGCTGGGACGGCTGACATGTGGGGCCTCGTCCGCGGCCTGCCGGTCTGCCGCCTGCTGGAGGTCCCCCGTCCGGGCGGGGACGCGGACGGCCGCGACGAGTGGCGCGACCAGCGGCTCGCCGCGCTCGTGTCCGCCTACCACGCGGGCGGGGAGCCGGTGCTGGTCGGCTGGCGGCGCGCGCAGCCGTTCGGGCCGACGGAGGTGTTCGTCGGCGGCGACGGGCTTCTCGCCGATCATGACGGGCGGTCCGCGACGCTCAGCCTCCCGGCGGGCGGGCGCGGCGTGATGCTCCCGGACGGGATCGCCGCCGGCTCGATGCCCCACTGGGTGAGCGTCGGCGCCATCGCGGACGGCCTGCTCGTCGACGACGACACGCCAGAAGACCCCGCAAGGCCGTCCCTGGAGGACGGTCTCCTCTCGGTATGGGTGCAGCCGTTCGCGTGGATGCTGGTCGCCGAGCCCGTGGCCCTGGCGGAGGCCGAGCGGCTCGCCGACGAGCTGGCGGTCCGTCAGCAGCGCGCCCAGTCGATGGCGGAGATGTCGCCGGAGGAGGCGGTGGCGGCGGTCCGGCTGGAGCGGCGGCATCGCGAGCTGCGGCAGGCGGCGACGTCCGGTCTGTGGCGGGTCCATCTGATGGCGGGGGCGGAGACGCCGCGGGCCGCCGCCCGCGTCGCGGCGCTGGTGTGCGCGTCGGCCGACCTCAGCCGGCTGCCGTATGCGCTGGTCCCGGGCGCGCCGGGGCCGTTCGAGGCGAGCACGCAGCTGGTGGCGGCGGTCGCGCGCCCGCCCGTCCGGGAGGTCCCGGGGGTCCGGTTCGTGATGCGGCCCGAGTTCGACGTGACGCCCGAGTCGGGCGGCACGGGCGCCACCGGCACCGGCGGCACGGGCGTCGGGCTCGGGCGGGTCCTGGACCGCAACCGCCACGACGTCGGCCCCCTCTCCGTGCCGCTGTCCAGCCTGAACCGGCACACGTTCGTGTGCGGCGCGACCGGCGCGGGCAAGTCGCAGACCGTCCGGTCGCTGCTGGCGGAGGCGTCGCGGGCCGGGCTGCCGTGGCTGGTCGTCGAGCCGGCGAAGGCGGAGTACCGGCTGATGGCCGCGCGGCTCCCGGACGCGGAGGTGATCACGATCCGGCCGGGCGACACCGAGGCGATCGCCGCCGGGATCAACCCGCTCGAACCGGCGCGCGGCCCGGACGGGCGGCCGTTCCCGCTGCAGACCCACGCCGACCTCGTCCGGGCGCTGTTCCTCGCCGCGTTCGACGCCGAGGAGCCGTTCCCGCAGGTGCTGTCGGCGGCGCTGACCCGCTGCTACGAGCGGCTCGGCTGGGATCTCGCGCTCGGCGAGCCGTCCCTTCCGGGGGCGGTGCCGCGTTATCCGGCGCTCGCCGATCTGCAGGACGCCGCCGAGCAGGTCGTCACAGAGATCGGCTACGGGCAGGAGATCACCGACAACGTGCGCGGGTTCGTCCGGGTGCGGCTGTCCAGCCTCCGGCTCGGCACGACGGGGCGGTTCTTCGAGGGCGGCCATCCGATCGACTTCGGGGAGCTGCTCGCGCGCAACGTCGTCCTGGAGATCGAGGACGTCGGCGACGACCGCGACAAGGCGTTCCTCATGGGGACGGTGCTGGTCAGGCTGGTCGAGCATCTGCGGATGCGGCAGCGCGCGGGCGGCGGACAAGGGTTGCGTCATCTGACCGTGTTCGAGGAGGCGCACCGGCTGCTGCGGCGCAGCGAGCACGCGGGCCCGGCGTCCCACGCGGTCGAGACGTTCGCGAGCCTGCTGGCGGAGATCCGCGCGTACGGGGAGGGGCTGATCGTGGCGGAGCAGATCCCGTCCAAGCTCGTCCCGGACGTGATCAAGAACACCGCCGTGAAGATCGTCCACCGGCTGCCCGCGAAGGACGACCGGGACGCGGTCGGCGCCACCATGAACATCACGGACGCGCAATCGCAGTTCCTCGTGACGCTCACGCCCGGCGAGGGCGCGGTGTTCACCGACGGCATGGACTATCCGCACCTGATCCGCGTGCCGGACGGTTCGCACCTGGAGAAGGCCGCCGCCCCGGTGGCGTCCCCGCGCGCGCTTGTGAGCCCGCGGAGCAGCACTTGCGGGACGGACTGCCGCGACACCCCCTGCACCCTCCGCGACATGCGCACGGCCCAGCGGGTGGTGGACGACCGTCCCGAGCTCGTCCTGTGGGCGGAGCTGGCCGCGGCCGCCCATCTGACCGGCTGGGGCCCGCCGCGCCTGACCGTCCCGGTGCTGGACGGCGTCCCTCCGCGGCTCCGCGACTGCGCCATCTCGCACGCCGTGGACGCCGCCGTCGCGGCCCGTGGCGCTCCCGCGCGGCTCGCCGGCCATCTCACGGCCGTCTTTCACGGACGCCACTGCGCGGACGGCGAGACGGAATACTTCGCCGTCCCATATCGGTGGTGCCTGGTCCTAGAGGAACTGCAGCGAGCGCACCATGCGACGCCTGGCGCGGGCCGTCATCCCCGTAGCGAAGAATGGGCGTCCTTCTACAAGAGGACCATTCCCGGTGACACGCTCGCTGACCAACTCGGCCACGTCACAGCCTGGTGGGAACGCGACCAACGGGACCTGACCGCCCGCAACACCGCCCTCTGGGGAGGGACTCCGTCAGCTATCGAAACCGCTGCGGGCGCGCTGCGTACCGACACTGACTGGCCTCAGCGTTTGCGCGAGGCGACGTCCGGCTTCGCCAACGTGAACGGTCTTCTTCACAACTTCTGCACAACATCCGAGGCCGAAACTCATGCATGATGTGAATCATGGGGGTTTTGGAGCAAGTGGCACCGAATCTGGTCGAGGTTCTCCGGCGTGACGCCTGGTGGATGGGCTGGAACACCCTTCTGGCCTGGATCCCCGTGGCACTGGCCTGGGCGCTCTTCCGCGGCCGGGAGCTCTCCCGCTCGCCCTTCTGGTGGGCCGGGCTCGTCCTTTTCGTGCTGTTCCTGCCGAATGCGCCGTATGTCGTGACGGATCTGGTCCATCTCCGCGGCGACATCGTCCACGCCGACCGCGGCGGGCCCGTCGTGACCGTGATCCTGCCGGTCTACGCGCTGTTCATCGGCTCCGGATTCCTGGCCTACTACCTGGCCCTCGGCGCCGCGCTCCGGCACCTCGCGCGCATCGGCCTCGGCGCCTGGCGGGGCCGCGTCACGATCGCCGCGCACGCCGTCTGCGCCATCGGCGTCTTCCTCGGCCGCTGGGCCCGGCTCAACAGCTGGGAGCCGGTCGTCGACCCGCAGGCCACGATCGAGCGGATCGTCGTCCACCTGACCTGGGCCTGGGCGCCCGTGCTGATCGTCGGCACGTTCGTGGTCACCTGGCTGTGCCACTTCATGACCAAGGCCATCGCCGAGGCGTCGTTCGACGCGACCGTGAAGGGCGCCCGGCGGCTCCGCGCGACGTTCCCGTCCTGAACGACGATCGCCGCCCCTCGGGGTGAGGGGCGGCGGGAGCGGATCAGGCCTGTCCGGAGGGCGGGCCGGGCGGCTGCTGGCCCCACTGCTGCTGGCCGGGCGCGGGCCCCGCCTGCTGCTGCGGGGCCTGGTACTGCTGCTGCGCCTGCTGCCCGTACGCGTACCCCGGAGCCTGTCCCGGGATCGCCGGCAGGGCCGTTTTCCCACCGGCCGCGAGCTGGAAGCCGAGCCCGACGAGTATCAGCGACATTCCGGCGAGGGTGAAGTTGAGCATCGTCGCCAGCTGCAGCTGGATCTCGCCCTTGTCGGCATCGGATTCGTCGACCCTCGCGCCCGCCACCATGCTGAACAGGAGCGCGAGTCCCACGATCAGGAGGCCGGCGGCGAAGAACACGACGAAAATAGGGCTGATCTTCTTGCCTGACATGCCGTGCACAATACTGAGAAACCGCCTGTTTCGTGGGTCAGGCGGCGTAGTTACGGACGACGCGGAGCGCATCGGCGGCGTGCGGCCCCTCGGCGGCGAGCGCGGTCTCCTCGGGCGCGAGGCGGCGGGCGCCGACGCGGCAGAAGTCCGCGGCCGGGCCGGTGATCCTCGTGGGGGCGGCCGGGTCGCCGAAGGTCCAGCGCGTCCCGTCGGGGGCGGCGAGGTCGCAGTAGACGGGGACGTCCGGGAGCCCGTCGAGGGCGAACGCGTACGGGAGCGTCCGGTGCGCCAGCCACGCCACGTGCCGGATCCGGGCCGTGTCGGGGTAGGGGACGCCCAGCGGGACGGCGATGTCCTGCGCGTGGGCCCAGTGTTCGGCGAGCCTGGTCGTCGCCAGCGTGCGCGGCGACAGCGACGTCCGCACCCAGGACAGACGCGTGCCGGGCGGATGGGCGCGCAGGATCTCCGGCGTCGCGTGGGCGGCCTTGCGCCAGCGAGCGAGCAGCCCGGCGGGCGGCGCTCCGCGCTCGGCGGCGACCATGGCGTCGGCGACCCCGTCCACGGTCTTCTCCGCGTCCGGCGACAGGAAGGCCGTCCCCTCCCCGATGGACGGGTCGACGATCACCTCCTCGGTCTGCGCGAGATGCAGGACGACGTCGGACACGCTCCAGCCCTCGGCCCCGGACGGCCGCGCCCACTGCTCCGGGTTCAGGGACGCCAGCATGGCGTCGAACTGGCGGTACTCAGCGGCGAGGTCATCGAATACGTCCACCATTCCGCCACCATACCGAATATCGTTCGGTTCGGAATGCCTCGCGCGAGTACCTGTTCTTGACGCCGACGGTCAACGGCCGGGGCCGAACCCGGTCACGCACAGTCATCGTCCGGGAAACGTGTTGTACCGTCCATCGAATACCCCGCGCATCGCTCCCACATCGGCAGAAGGGGACCCTGCCCATGCATGCGCCCATCCGGTTCAAACGTTCCATTCTCGGCGTCGCCACCGCATTCACGGCCCTGGCCGTCGCCGCGCTGCCCGCGGCCACCGCCGGGGCCGACGAAGAGGCGGCGCCGAGGGCCGCGTCCGCCCTGGCCTCCGGGGCGTACTTCAACCGGCTCGGCCAGGACGACGACACCCTCGTCGACCATCTCGTCGACCTCGTCAACGGCACCCCGGACGGCGAATCGATCGCCGGCACCGCCTACCACTTCGACGAGCCCCGCGTCACCGACGCCCTCATCAAGGCGAACAAGGAGCGCGGCGTGAAGGTCATGCTCATCACCGACTACAACGCCTACGAGAACGAGCCCGAAGTCAAGCGGCTCAAGAACGCCGTGGAAGGCCAGGGCGGCGGTTCGTGGGTGGTCCGCTGCCCGGCGCGAGGCAGCAGCACCGCGTGCATCGGCACCGGGGCCATGCACAACAAGTTCTTCCTGTTCTCCAAGACCAGCGGCAGTAAGTGGGTCGTGTCCACGACGTCGGCGAATCTCAACGAAGGCTCGGGACGGAACCTGTTCAACAGCACCTACACCCACGTCGGCAACGAGGCCCTGTACGACCAGTACGGCTTCTACTTCAACGACCTCGGATTCGCCGTCCAGGACGACGAGTACTACGAGAACCACCCGCCGAAGGTCACCGGCAACACCAAGAGCTACTTCTACCCGCGCGCCGAGGGCGACACCGTCACCAGCACCCTGGAGTCGGTCGCCTGCCCCGGGACGATCCATGTCGGAATGTGGTCCATCAGCCGCGGCTCCCCCACCAAGGAACTGCGCAGGCTCGCCGACGCGGGCTGCAGCGTCCAGATCGTCGCCCACCACATCTACGACCAGGCGTGCGAGAACCTCACCAAGCCCGGAGACGGAAAGGTCACCCTCTACGGCTTCCGGGAGGGCAAGCCGTACATTCACCAGAAGAACATGCTGATCAACGCCACCTACACCGGCGAACGGCACCAGGTGGTGTTCACGGGCAGCGCGAACCTCAACAACCCGTCGATACGCGAGAACGACGAGAACGTCCTCCGGATCATGGACGAGCCGCGAACCTATGAGGCGTTCGTGCGCAACTTCAACGCCATGGCCAACGAGGCCGACTACAAGGTGACCACCGAGGCCGACTGCAAGAAGCTGTTCAACGGCCAGGAGAGCTGACGAACGCGGGCATCGGCGGGGGCGCTGAAAAGATCAGCGCCTCCGCCGCGCCCATGCCCGAGGCCCGATGCGCGCCGATCTCCGCTCCCACCTCGCAGAACTGCACCCGGCCCCACCGCTCCAGGCGGACGCCGTTTCTACGGGACGTTTTTCGAGCCGCGAATTTTCTGTCGCGATCCAGGGCCATGCGAAGACGATCTTTTCCCGGCATTGAATTTTCCACCTTCCCGCACCCGGGGATGCGGTGCCTGAGCTGCGGTTTCCGACCCTATTCGACCGACGTACAGCAAGGTGGCCGGACGGCGGCGAGGCCCGGGACAAATTACCCTCCCGAATCAGACATGGGTCGCGCCCGATCGGAGCGGGACGCGGCCGACGGCTCTGCCGAAGCGAGGCCCCCGTGAAACGTTCCCGCCGCCTGACCCTGCTGACCGCCACGGTCGCCCTGTCACTGCTGCCCGGCCATCTGGCCGCCGCCTCCGCCGCACCGAGCGCCCCGGCCGCCGAGCCCTTCTGCTACGGCGAACCCTCGAACCCGACCGCCGACATCAGCGATCTCAAATCACGCTTCAGCGCCTCGAACTGGATGCCGACCCTCCAGGAGATGTACAAGCGGCGCTGGCCCAGCGGCGAGAAGCTCGCCATCGCCCAGGCCAACGACCAGTACTGGAAGCAGTTCGTGAACACGCGGAGCTTCGAGGGCTTCGCCGAGTCGATGATGGTGGCGATCCACGAGGAGACCCACATGTGGGACCTCGACCCTTCCCGCACCCGGTGGGACGTGCACATCGCGGCCTGGATCAACGCCTCGCAGCAGGCGTCCGCCGTCCCGCTGCACGGCGGCTTCCCCCGCCGCGAGATCCTCCCGCTGATCACCGACAAGCTCAGCGACAGCATGGACGGCATCTACCTGCGCGACTCCCAGCAGGGCTCCTACAAGCTGCAGGGCGTCCTCGCCGAGCTGAACGCCGGGCTGACGGGCCTGCCCGCCGTCACCGTCGTGCAGGAGTACATCAAGGGCGTCGGCGCCAGCAACGCCCGCGACATCGCCGCCACCAACCTCCGCTACCTGCTGCTCTACCTGCGCGTCGCCAAGGACAAGCACCCCGACTACTGGGCCAAGATCAAGAACGAGCCGAAGCTGCGCGAGCTCGTCCTGACGCAGTTCCTGCGCACGGCCTACTGGCTGGAGAAGTCCGCCCCCTTCACCGGCAAACTCGGCAGCCCCGACGCCGACAAGATCACCGCGTCGAACTACTCACCGGCGAACATCGCCATCCTCGAAGAATTCACCGGCGCCACCGTCCGCAAGGACACCGACAAGCACTGCACCACCTGAACGTGTGCGCTACCC
>NZ_SMJX01000325.1 GCF_004348535.1 Actinomadura sp. KC216 | reverse complement strand
CGCCTAACCCGGGCAACCAGACCACGCGGCCGGGGACAGAGCCGTCCGGGCAGCCGCAGGACGGCGCGACCTCGCGGCCCAACAGCGGCGGGGCGACCCCCGCGCCGAGCGGCGCGGGCGCGACGCACGGGTCCCCGGGTACGGGCGCCACGCCGGCGCAGCCCGGCGGCCAGGCACAGCCCACCGGCCAGGCGCAGCCCGGCGGCCAAGCGCAGCCCGGCGGCCAAGCGCAGCCCGGCGGCCAGGGGCAGCCCGGCGGTCAGGCGCAGCAGGGCGCCGCCCCGACCACGCCGGACGGCCGGCAGGCGCTCGTCGTGCTGACGGGCCTCAAGCAGGACCTGCTCGCCAGCGCCAGGGTCCCCGTGCAGATGCTGTTCGAGAAGGCGGGCGCCGTGGAGTTCCAGGTGCCGATCGTCCCGCAGCAGGCCGAGTACATGGCCTTCCCGCTGGCCGAGCCGGTCCAGCAGGCGCCCGGATCGCCGAGCCCGGGCGGCGCGCCCCAGCTGGGCGCGACCACGCCGGAGCAGCCGGGCCACGGTTCGCCCCAGCCCGGCGCGACGCAGTCGCCTGGCGCCGGTGCCGGTGGCGGCGAGTCCCCGGGTGGCTCCGGCCACTGAGGCCGGTCCGGCGCACAGAGCAACGGCCCGTCCCCGCTGGGACGGGCCGTTTCCCATGTCATCAGGGCTCGAACTTGTAGCCCAGGCCGCGGACGGTGACGATGTAACGCGGCGAGGACGGCACCTCTTCGATCTTGGCGCGCAACCGCTTGATGTGGACGTCCAGCGTCTTGGTGTCCCCGACGTAGTCGGCGCCCCAGACGCGGTCGATCAGCTGCATCCGGGTCAGGACGCGGCCCGCGTTGCGCAGCAGCACCTCCAGCAGCTCGAACTCCTTGAGCGGCAACTGGACGGGATCGCCGCCGACGCTGACGACATGCCGTTCCACGTCCATCCGGACGGGCCCGGCCTCCAGCGTCGCGGGGGCCAGCTCCTCGACCTCGCCCTGGCGGCGCAGGACGGCCCGCATCCGGGCGATCAGCTCGCGGGTGGAGAACGGCTTGGTGACGTAGTCGTCGGCGCCGAGCTCCAGCCCGACGACCTTGTCGACCTCGCTGTCCTTGGCGGTCAGCATGATGACGGGGACGCTCGACTTGGCGCGCAGTTCCCGGCACACCTCGGTACCGGGGAGGCCGGGGAGCATCAGGTCGAGCAGGACGAGATCGGCACCATTGCGCTCGAAGATGTCCAGCGCGTCAGGACCGGTGGCGGCCACGGCCACCTCGAAGCCCTCCTTGCGGAGGTTGTAGGACAGTGCGTCGCTGAACGACTCTTCGTCTTCCACGACGAGCACGCGGGTCACGGTGTTGCCTCCTGGGCGGTCTCATCTGTGTTATTCCCCGCGTCCGCGTCTTTGCCCGCGTCCGCGCCGGTCTCTTCTGCGGCCTCTCGCCTCGCGCCCGCGGCGGTCGCGCCGTCCGCGCGCGCTTGGCCGTCCGCGCCTGCCTGGTCGTCCAGGCCCCGCCTCCCGTGGTTCGCGATCCTGCTCACGGTCGCGCCGGACGGGCGGGGCGGGGCGTCGAGCAGCGGCAGCCGGAGCGTGAACGTCGACCCGTGGCCCTGCTTGCTCCACACCGTCACGTCGCCGCCGTGCTTGCTGGTGACGTGCTTGACGATGGCGAGGCCGAGCCCGGTGCCGCCGGTCTGGCGGGAGCGGGCCGGGTCGACCCGGTAGAAGCGCTCGAAGATCCGCTCGATCTCGCCGTCCGGGATGCCGATGCCCTGGTCGGTCACGTTGACCTCGACGTGCCCGTCGTCGCGCCGCCGGGTCGCGACGACGACGCGGGTGTTCTCGGGGCTGTAGGCGACGGCGTTGTCGACCAGGTTGCGCAACGCGGTGACCAGCAGCTCCTGGTCTCCGCGGACGCGCAGGCCGTCCTCGCCGCCGGAGGTCAGCTCGATGTCCCTGGAGGCCGCCTTGGTCTGGCAACGTTCCAGCGCCTCCGCGGTGACCTCGTCGAGCAGGACGGGACGCAGCGCGGGCAGCGGCTCGTCGCCCTGGACGCGCGACAGCGTCATCAGGTCCTGGACGAGGTTGGTCAGGCGCACCGACTCGTACTGCATCCGTCCCGCGAACCGGCGGACGGCCTCGGGATCCTCGGCGGCGACCTCGACGGTCTCGGCCAGCAGCGACAGCGCGCCGACGGGCGTCTTCAGCTCGTGGCTGACGTTGGCGACGAAGTCGCGGCGGATCGCCTCCGTGCGGTGCATGTCGGTGAGGTCCTCGGCGAGGACGAGGACGAGCCCGTGCGAGCCGAGCGGCGCCACGCGGACCGCGAACCAGCGCCCGTCGGCCCGGCTCCGCACGCTCGTCGGCCCGACCTGGATCTCCGTCTCGCGGATCTCCCCGTCCCGGCGGACGAGCCGGGCCATCGCGAGCACCTCGTCCACGACGAGCCGGTCGCCGCTGACGATGCCGAAGGCTCTCGCGGCGGAGCTGGCGCGCAGCACGCGGTCCTCGGCGTCCACCACGACGGCGGACGACCGCAGGACGCTGAGCACGGACGCGACACCGGGCGGCAGGCCGCCCACCGGCGCCGCCGGAACCGCAGCCTGCTGGGCACGCTCGCTCACCCGCACCGCCAATCCAGTCGCGAGCCCGATCGCGAGCCCGGCAAGCCCGGTCAGGCTCGCGACAAGTTCGACCTCCACACAACGGATCGTAAGCGGCGTCCGGCGGCGCTCCACCCGGAGGCCCTGGTCATCGCGGTCGCGTTCCCCGAAAGTTCACCTTGTTTCCCGGACGCGTTCATGGCGTCACGGCATGCTGTGACGTGGGCGAGTCCGCCCGGACACCACAAAACTCGCCCGTTTCGCCCCTGTTTGCACGATCTCCGGTACCCGGCTGCCTCCCGCACGCCGTGCCCTCCGTACAGAAGGATCCCGAATTGCGCGACGCCTACCACGAGGAGCTCGACTCCCTCTCCGACAGGCTGGTGGAGATGACCCGCCTCGTCCGTTCCGCGATGGCCCGCGCGGTCACGGCGCTGCTGGACGCCGACCTGCGCCTGTCCGAGGAGGTCATCAGCGGCGACGAGCTGGTCAACAAGATCGACGCGGAGATCGAGGCGACCGTGTTCGATCTGATGGCCCGCCAGCAGCCCGTCGCGGGCGATCTGCGCACCCTCATCACCGCGCTGCGCATGAGCGGCGACCTCGAGCGCATGGGGGACCTCGCCGTCCACATCGCCAAGACCGCGCGGCGGCGCCACCCGGAGTCGGCCGTCCCGCCCGAGCTGCAGGCCACGGTCCTGGAGATGGGCCAGATCGCCGAGCGCATGATCGCGAAGACGGGCAGCGTGATCGCGTCCCAGGACGTCGAGATGGGCCTGGAACTGGACGCCGACGACGACCAGATGGACCGCCTCCACCGCCGCCTCTTCGACAAGATGCTCTCCCCCAACTGGAAGCACGGCGTGGAGCCGGCGGTGGACATCTCGCTAGCGGGCCGCTACTTCGAGCGGTTCGCCGACCATGCCGTCCACGTGGCGGAGAACGTCGTCTACCTGGTCACGGGCCAGCGCGCCGAAGAGATCAACGACGCCTGAGCCCCGGCTAGGGGAGCTGCCTAGCCGCGCCTAACTGGCTAGCCGCGCCTACGGAAGCTGCATGAGCCGCGCCTACGGAAGCTGCATGAGCCCCGGCTGCGGGAGCTGCCTAGGCGCGCCTAACTGCCTAGCCGCTTCTTCGGGAGCTGCCTGAGCGGCGCCTACGGGATCTGCTCGACGCGGACGCCGGGAACGTCCTCGTAGACGCCCGGCTCCGCGGTGATCAGCGGCCAGCGCCGCCAGCGCGCCGACCAGGCGGCCTGCGCCGCGTCCATGCCGAGCGCGGGGTTCGCGGTGACGAGCAGGCCGGTCTGCTGGGCGATCACGTCGTCCAGGTCGTCCACGTGCACGACCTGCATGCCGGGAAGGCGCTCCAGGACGGCGCGCCCATGGTCGGGGACGAGCTGCCACGCGCGGGCGAGCGCGGTGGCGGGGATGACGATCGTGGCGTGCTGGGCGATCGAGGCGCGCAGCCGAGCACGGACATAGATGGTCTTGCCTGTGGCAAGGTCCAGAAGTGCGGTCGCGTCGAAGACGTGACCGGTGATCACGCGACGTCCCGGCGGTTCGGGGTGCCGCCTTCGACGAGCCGGTCGACCATCGCCTGCTCGTCCGGGCTCGGCGGACCGAACAGGTCGTCGATCGTGGACGCGTCCCGCAGGAACGCGAGCTTGAGCCGCGCCCCGTCCGCGAGGAACCCGGAGACCGAGGCGATCTTCTTCTCCTCGGCCAGCCCCTGCAACGTGGCGGCGAGCTCGTCCGGGAGCGTGATGTTGATTCTCGCCATGCCCTCACGATACACACTCCGACCCCTCCGAGTGTGTATCACCCCCGAAAAAGGTCACAGAACCATCACGCCGCCCCGCCCGGCTGAGCCCGGTGCGACTGTCCCTCCTGGGATTGCACGGCCGGACGCGTAGCGCCCCCGCGCCTTGGGGCTCCGCGTCCGGCCGTGCGCTCTGGTCCGCCGTCCCGTCACGCCGTCTGGACGAGGCGTTCGGTACGGCGGCGGCCCGGGGGTCGCTGGCTCAGGCGGCTTTTGGGCTCCTTGCATCCGCGGTCAGGTGGCTCATGCCGGAGGCGGACGGCTGTGTGGAGCAGGAAGAACAGGCCCGCGAGCAGATAGCAGTTGGCCACAGGTGTGATGAGCGGGTGGAAGCCGTATTGAAGTGGATGTCCGTTGTGAGGTGTCCACCACATGGGGGCCAGGACGAAGAGCACGTAGCCGCACGCCGCCATGCCCCGATTGTTGTTGCGGATCAGTACCGCCAGGGCCGGGACGATCCATACCCAGTGGTGCGCCCAGGAAATGGGAGAGACCAGGAGGCCTGTCGCGCCTGTGACGGCAATGGCGGTCAGCCAGTCGCCGCGTCTCGCCCACAGGGCCGCGAGGGTCAGGCCGAGAGTGCCGATGGTGAGCGGGATCGCGGTGTACCAGTCGCCTACTTCGGCGGTGTCTCTCAGGACGCGGGTGAGCATGCCGTAGGGGGACTGGTTGCTGATGTACGGGACGCCCACGCGGGACGTGTCGTAGAAGGTGTGCAGCCAGTAGAGCCGCGACGCGTCCGGGGCGATCGCGTACGCGAGGAGGGTGCAGACGGCGAAGGTTCCAGCGGCGGTGAACGCGTCCTTGGTTCGCCTCGTCACGAGGAGAAGGATGACGAAGATGGCCGGGGTCAGCTTGATGGCGGTCGCGATACCGATGCCGATTCCGGCTGAGCGGCCCTGAGCGACGCGATGCATATCGACCAGGATCAGCGCCAGCAGGAACAGATTGACCTGCCCCTGAAAGAAGGTGTGGTGGACCGGCGCCAGGAGAAGGCCGCCGGCCACGACCGCTTTCAGGGATGCGGGATGGCCGCTCAGTTTCAATGTCGTCGCGCACGCCCATACGAATGCCGCGAGTGAGGCCAGCTGCCATAGGAGCCGGGCGAGGGTCAGCGGCAACGCCGCCAAGGGCATGAACAGCGCGGCCATGAACGGCGTGTTGGTGTACCAGTGCTCGGCCAGCTGCTCGTCGTAGAGGCTCGCCCCGTCCGTTATGGCGTCGCCGCCCAGGCGGTAGATACGAAAGTCCAGCGAGTCGTAGGTGAGGGAGAACACCACAATTCCCAGGACCTCGATTGCTAGGACCAACGTCAGCCAGCGCTTCATGCGAATAACAATGGCCGCGGCCGTGCACGGAAGGCATCGGGCCTCCGAATACAATCGCGAAAGGCGGATTAGCCCGTGGGATTAAGCCCCCGGGCTAATGTGCTCGGAAGGGCCACCCGGTTACGATCGGCGCATGCCCGCCCTGACGTTGAGCCGCGTATGCCGGGTGCGCCGCCTCGCCTGGGCGGTCGTGCTCTGGTCCGCGACCATCCTGTACCCCTTCGTCCTGGTCGCCACGGTGATGAACGGCACGAACGGGTTCGTCGGCATGGAAGTCTTCGTGTCGGCCTTGCTGACGGTGCTGGTTGCCGCCCTGCTGCAGCGCCATCCCCTGCCGGGCCAGGGAACGCTGCTGCTCGCCTGGACCTGGGCCCTTCTCCAGATGCCCATCGGAGGCATCGCCGCCCTGCAGATAGCGATCACCGATCTCGGCGTCGGCTATATCGCGGCGACCCGCCGGCACAGGGTGTCGGTTCCGGTCCTCGCCGTGACCCTCGCCGTCCAGGCCCTGTCGGCCGTCGTGTTCCTGAGTCCCGACGATTTCCTGCTCCTGATCATCGTCCTGGCGGTCTCCGTCACGTGGCTGGCGGGGAACTCGATCCAGGTGCGGCGGGCGAACGCCGAGATGATGCGCGTCCAGGCGACGGCGCAGGCGGTGGCGGCCGAACGGCTGCGGATCGCGCGGGAACTGCACGACATGGTCGCGCACAGCATCGGGATCATCGCGATCCAGGCGGGCGTCGGCGGGCGCGTGATCGACACGCAGCCGGCCGAGGCCCGCAACGCGCTCGACGCCATCGAGGCCACCAGCCGCGATGTGCTGTCGGGCCTGCGGCGGATGCTCACCGCGCTCCGCAAGGACGATCCGGGCGCCGCGCCGCTCGGCCCGTCCCCCGGCCTGGACGACCTCGACCGGCTGGCGGAGTCGACGAAGGACGCGGGCGTGCGGGTCGACGTCCGCTGGAAGGGCGAGCGGAGGCCGTTGCCGCCCGACGTCGACCTGTCCGCGTACCGGATCGTCCAGGAGGCGGTCACGAACGTGGTGCGCCACGCGGGCACGCCCGACTGCCGGGTGACGATCGAGTACGGGGACGAGGAGGTGTCCATCGAGGTCGAGGACGACGGCCGCGGCGGCGTGGTCGGCACCGGGTACGGCATCGTCGGCATGCGGGAGCGGGTCGGGCTGCTGGGCGGCGAGTTCGCGGCGGGGCCACGTCCGGACGGCGGGTTCCGGGTGGCGGCGCGGATCCCGGCCCCGGAGACGGCGGCGGTGGCGGCGACGTGAGCGTCCGCATCGTGCTGGCGGACGATCAGCCGCTGATCCGCGCCGGGCTGCGCGTGCTGGTCGCCGACACCCCCGACCTGGAGATCATCGGGGAGGCGGGGACGGGCGCCGAGGCGGTCCGGCTGGTCGAGGAGGTCCGGCCCGACGTCGTCGTCATGGACATCCGCATGCCCGACATGGACGGCATCGAGGCGACCCGGCGGATCACCACGGCCCGCGTGCTGATGCTGACGACGTTCGACGACGACGAGTACGTGTACGGCTCGCTCCGGGCGGGCGCGAGCGGGTTCCTCGTCAAGGACATGGCGCTGGAGGAGATCCTCTCGGCGATCCGCGTCGTCGCCGGAGGCGACGCCCTGATCGCGCCGAGCGTGACGAAACGGCTGATCGAGGAGTTCGCCGCCATGCCCGGCGGCCCCCGCCCGAGACCGGCGGCCAAGCCGTCCCGCCCGGCCGACGGCATCACTGAACGGGAGCGGGAGGTACTGACGCTGATCGGAAGGGGGAAGTCCAACCAGGAGATCGCCAAAGAGCTGTTCATCAGCGTCGCGACCGCGAAGGCGCACGTGGCGCGACTGCTCGCCAAGCTCGACGCCCGGGACCGGGTCCAGCTCGTCATCATCGCCTACGAGATGGGCCTCGTCACGCCCTCTACCGGCGGTAGTACTACCTGACGTGGTCAGCGTCCGGGGCGTCGGATAATCTGGCTGGCGTGAAGGGTCTGGGAGAGCTTGAACGCACGGTCATGGAGGTCCTGTGGGCGAGGGAGGACGCCGGTCACAACGCGGCGACCGCCCGTGACGTGAGCCGCGCCCTCGCCGGCGACCGCGACCTCGCGCACACCACCGTCATGACGGTGCTGGACAGGCTCGCCAAGAAGGGCTTCCTCGCGCGCGAGCGCGACGGCCGCGCCTGGCGGTACCGCCCGGTCGCGAGCCGGGAAGGCTACGTCACCGAGCTGATGCTCGGCGCGCTGAACGAGACGGGCGACCGCGACGCGGCGCTCGTCCACTTCGTCCAGTCCGTGTCCGAGGACGAGATCGACGTGATCCGGCAGGCCCTCGCCGGCCTCACCACAGGCAAGGAACCTCCGGCATGACCGGCACCGCCCTGCTCGCATTGATCTCACTGGGGACCGTCGGCGGGGCGCACTGGCTGGCCCAGGCCCGGTGGACGTGGCGCACGCCGCGCCTAGGAATCGCGCTCTGGCAGGCCCTCGGGCTGTGCTGGGGCGTCGCCACGATCGGCGCGCTGCTCGGGCTCGCGCTGCTGCCCTACGAGAAGGGCGTCCTCGGCGGGCTGCCCGGCCTGTACGACGACCAGGCCGCCCGGCTGAACGCCGTGCAGGTCGCCGCGCTGCTCGCCGCCGTCAGCCTCACCGGCGTCCTGCTGGTCATGCTGATGTACGCGGTCGTGCGGGTCGTCCGCGCCCGGCGGCGGCACCGGGCGCTGCTCGCGCTGGTGTCGCGCTACGACTCGGCCGTCCCCGGCACCCTGGTCCTCGACCACCCTGGCGCGGCGGCGTACTGCGTGCCGGGCGTCCGGTCGTCGAAGGTCGTGGTCAGCGCCGGGACGATGGAGCTCCTCGACCGCGGCGAGCTGGCCGCGGTCCTCGCGCACGAGCGCGCCCACGCGCGCGAGCGGCACGACCTGGTCCTGCTGCCGTTCGCGTCGCTGCGCCAGGTGTTCCCGCAGCTCCGGCTGGTCGGCCGGTGCCTGGACGCGGTCGAGCTCCTGATCGAGATGGCCGCCGACGACCGCGCCCGCCACGGCCGCCCGCCCCGCGAACTCGCGACCGCGCTCCTGCGCTTCGCCGCCGCCCGCCCGGCCGCCGCCCCGTCCGGCACGCTCGGCGTCGCGTCCCACGGCGACATCCCGGTGATGGCCCGGGTGAACCGCCTGCTGGAGCCTCAACAGCTCCCACGCATGACCCGCTTCGCCGCAACGGTGGCCGTCCCCGTAATCGCCGGCGTCCCCC
>NZ_SMJX01000324.1 GCF_004348535.1 Actinomadura sp. KC216 | reverse complement strand
CATGAGATGTCAATCTCGACCTTGCAGGACGCGACGACGGACCGGGGGAGCGGCGGCGCACACGTACTTGGGGAGCTGTGCGGCGCGGGTGGCCGGCCGTCGCGTCCTGCAAGGTCGAGATTGACATCTCATGAACGCGTGCGGACCATCACATTTGGCCATAAATCAGCGCTATGCGGGCTGAACTGCGCCGTTTCCGCCGACGCGCCCGAATTGTCCGAGGCGGGCGGCCTCGCGCGGAGCCGGCGCGGATCCGGACCGGTGGATGTCAGGTGGCCGCGAGGTGGTCGGGTTCGCAGCTGAGAACCTCGTGCAGGACGGGCGGGATCTCGTCCCAGAGCCACTCGTTGAGCGTGCCGGGGAAGTCCGCCGGCGGCCGGATCGCCAGGCGGCTGGGCGCCGCCTCCGTCAGGCGTATCGAGAGGGGCCCGTCGTCCCACATCGGGTCGCGGTGTCCCCAGTAGGCCGCGAAGTCGGCGCTCGTGAGCATCAGCTCGGCGGGCAGGATGTGCTCGCCCGGGTGCCTGCCCAGGGGCAGCAGCCGCTGCGCGGTCGTGCGGAGGACGTTGAGCGCGGCGAGGTCGTGCGGGCAGGCGACGCCGGTGATCTCCAGTTCGGGCAGCCCGAACCGGTGCAGCCCGCGGGTGGCGAGGTCGACGCAGGCGCAGCCGTCGATGTCGTCCTCCTCGGCCGTGCAGCCGCCGGAGTTCCGGTACGGCGGCAGCGAGGCGCCGAGCCAGTGGTCGGCGAGGACGAACTCGTCGAAGCGTCCGAACGTCGCGACGGGCAGGACCTCGTTGGACGCGACGTCCACGGGGACGCCGCACAGCGACTCGGCGACGGCCAGGGCGGCGGCGCGCGCGAGGTGCGGCCCCGACGGGAGGTCGCTGACCGGCAGGACGGACGTGACGCCGATGTGGCGCCTGGCCTGCCGGACCCGCTCGGCGTCGTCCTCGTCGGCTCCTCGCACGCCGGAGAGATCCCAGGGAGAGTCCGCGGCGCGGTGGCAGCTCACCGTCAGCCGCGGACTGCCGAGGCGGTCCGACACCGCCGCGGCGAACGCCCCGGGGAGCCGCTGCCGGATCGCCGCCGGGAGGTCGCCGGGATCCCTGTCGGCGGCGATGACGAAGCCGGCGGTCGTCTCGTCGGTAACGGTGATCGTGACGTGCATGGCGCTCTCCTCGGGGCTCGGACCGGCTGGTGCAGCCCAGCTTCGAGGAGGTTCACGAGCGGCGGAACGGAAATCGCGACCTGTGGATAACTCTCGGAAGAGAGTCGGATATGTCGGATAGAGGCGGTCAGAATGCGCAGGGAAGCGACTTGATCCCGTTGACAAAACTGCTCCGCTGCCTGAGCGGCGCCTCCGTGGCGTGAAGGTTCGGGAGACGCGCGTACAGCTCGCGTAGCAGCACCGTGACCTCGCGGCGGGCGAGGTGTGCGCCGAGGCAGAAATGCGGTCCGGGGGACCCGAACCCCACGTGCGGGTTGGGGGAGCGCGTGATGTCGAACAGGTGGGGATCCTTGAACACGTTCTCGTCCCGGTTGGCCGAGTTGTAGTACAGGACCACGCGGTCACCGGAACGGTAGACGTGCCCCTGCAGTTCGTAATCCTGGGACAGGGTGCGGCGCATCCACGTCACAGGCGAGGCGTAGCGGACGATCTCCTCGATGGCGCTGGGCAGGCGTCCGTCCAAGTCCGCGACGAGGACGTCCCTCTGGGCGGCGTGCTCGGTCAGCAGGACGACGGCGTGCGACAGCGCGTTGCGCGTCGTCTCGTTGCCGGCGATGACGAGCAGCGAGAAGAAGCGCCCGAGGTCGCGGTCGCTGAGCGCCTCACCGTCCACGTTCGCGCTCGTCAGCGCGGTGACCAGGTCGTCGGTGGGGTTCTCGCGGCGCAGGCGGCCGAGGTCCGCCATGAGCTCGTGCAGGTAGGAGAACTTCTCCGCGAGGACGGTCAGGCGGTCCCGGCCGTCCTCGCTGACGTGGTCCGGGTCGAGGACGGCCAGGATGACGTTCGTGGCGTCGATGACGTCGCCGTACGCCGAGTCCGGGATGCCCATCATCGAGCAGATGATCTGCAGGGGCATCGGCATGGCGACACGCTCCACGAAGTCGCACGGACCACGCTCGGCCAGGTCGTCCACGATGCGGCGCGCGAAGGCCGCGACGTCTCCGGTGACCCGTTCGACCAGCCGCGGTGTGAAGGAGCGGGAGACGATCCGCCGGAGCCTGGCGTGCCTCGGATCGTCCATGCTGATCATGGAGCCCATGTACTCGTCGAGCCCCGGCGGCGGATCGACCAGGGAGACGGCGGTGGGGGCGGAGCTGAACACCTGCGGCTTGCGGCTGGCCTCGGCCACCTGCTCGTACCGGGTGAGCGCGTAGAACCCGGGCTCGTCTGGCAGGGGACAGTACACCGGCCTGTCCTCCCCCCGGAGCTCGGTGAAGAACTCGTCCCGCTCGGCTTGGGGTTTCGCCCAGAAATCCAGGCTCGACAGCTTCTGCTCGACAAGGGAGGGCATTTGTGGGAGCCGCCTTCCGTTGGGGAGTCGCGGCTCTCAGGCTAACCCCGCACGCCGCGGCACGCCGTCCAGAGCGGACGGGCACACGAACCCGCCCGCCCTGTAAGAGACGACCCTGAACGGCTCCAAAACTGAAGCCGGTGTGGAACGGACCTGTCAGCGGTGGGCCGCAGTCAGCGGGCTCCTAGCGGGCCGACGGGTCCACGTAGTGACGCTCTCCCGGCCCCACGTATACCTGGCGCGGGCGGCCGATCTTGGTGGACGGGTCGTTCATCATCTCGCGCCACTGGGCGATCCAGCCGGGCAGCCGTCCGAGCGCGAACAGGACCGTGAACGCGTTGGTCGGGAAACCCATCGCCTTGTAGATGACGCCGGTGTAGAAGTCCACGTTCGGGTAGAGCTTGCGCTCGACGAAGTAGTCGTCGCTCAGCGCGACCTCCTCCAGCCGCATGGCGAGATCCAGCAGCGGGTCGGATTTGCCGAGGGCGTCCAGGACCCGGCCCGTGGCCTTCTTCACGACCGCGGCGCGCGGGTCGTAGTTGCGGTAGACGCGGTGCCCGAAGCCCATCAGCTTGACGCCGGGCTCCTTGCGCTTGACGCGCTCCACGAACGAGTCGATGTCGTCGCCGCTCTCGTGGATGCGCTCCAGCATCTCCAGCACGGCCTGATTGGCGCCGCCGTGCAGCGGGCCGAACAGCGCGTCCACGCCCGCGGACACCGACGAGAAAAGGTTCGCCTGGCTGGACCCGACCAGCCGCACGGTGGACGTCGAGCAGTTCTGCTCATGGTCGGCATGCAGGACGAACAGCATGTCCAGGACGCGCACGATCTCGGGGTCGATCTCGTACGGCTGCGTCGGGAGCCCGAACGTCATGCGCAGGAAGTTCTCGATGTACCCGAGGGAGTTGTCGGGGTACAGAAGCGGCTGGCCGTTGGATGTCTTGTACGCGTAGGCCGCGATGGTGGGGAGCTTGGCGATGAGCCGGATGCTGGACTGGTCGACCTGCTCGGGATCGAACGGATCCAAGCTGTCCTGGTAGAACGTCGACAGCGCGCTCACCGCCGACGACAGCACCGCCATGGGATGCGCCCTGCGCGGGAACGCGGAGAAGAACGCGCGGAACTTCTCGTCCAGCAGGGTGTGGATGCGGACCTGGTCGGTGAACTGGCTCAGCTGGTCGGGCGTGGGCAGCTCGCCGTAGATGAGCAGGTAGGCGACCTCAAGGAAGGACGACTTCTCCGCAAGCTCCTCGATGGGGTAGCCCCGGTAGCGCAGGATGCCCGCCTCACCGTCGATGTAGGTGATCGCCGACGTGGTGGACGCGGTGTTGGTGAAGCCGGGGTCGAGCGTGACGTGACCGGTCTCTTTGAGGAGGCTGTCGACGACCAGTCCCGAGGGGCCCTCTGTCGACTCGGTCACCTCCAGAGGCATCCGGCCGCCCGCGTGACCCAGCTCGAAATCCGACATGCGCCCTCACTCCCAACTGCGTCCACACCTGCTTAGACGTTCCGTTCATCATCGTATCCGCGTGATCACCGGCGCTTTTCAGTGGCCGCCTCGTTGACTCGGGCACGCGCGGGTGCTCCGGTGGAGGCATGACCCGTCACAGCGCCACCGGGCTCGCCGCCCGCGCCCGCCGGGAGATCGCGGACGCGACGAGCCAGAACCGCTTCGTCGACTTGCTGGAATCGGGCGGGATGCCCAGGGAACGCCTGGTCTGGCTGGCCGCAGAGGAGCACCGGATCGTCAGCAGCGACCGGCGCAGTTTCGCTCTGCTGGCGGCACGCTTCCCCGAAGCGCCGTCCGGCGAGCTGTTCCTCGGCCTCGCGCAGGGCGAGGGACAGGCGCTGACCCTCCTCAGCGACTTCGCAGCCGCGCTCGGCGAGAGTGACGAGAATCTCAGAAACTACGAGCCGAAGCCGTTCGCGCAGGTCTATCCGGCCTACCTCGCGCAAAGGGCCGCCTTCGGAACCGCCAGCGAGGTCGCCCTCGCCATGCTGGCCAACCTGGAGGAGTGGGGCGCCTACTGCTCCCGTATCGCGGAAGCCCTCTGCACCCGGTACGGCTTCCGTAAGGCGGACGTCGGTTTCTTCACCTTCTTCGCGGAATCGCCGCCCGGCTTCGAGGAACAGGCCCTGGACGTCATCGCGTCCGGACTCGCCTCGGGAGACGACCCGGAGGAGGCCGTTCGCGCCGCACGTCTCCTGCACGCGTACGAGACCGCCTTCTGGGACGCGCTCGCGGAAGGCCTGTCCTGAGCCGCTACATGTGCGGTTCGCGAAGAGTTGGAAGCTCGGATGTGATCTCGACGAGCGTCCGCTCCTGCGCTCCGATCAACTGCTCGACGTCGGCGGGCGGCCATTCCTCGCCGTAGTGGGCGTCCAGCAGCGTGGACAGTGCAACGAGGACCTGCTCCGGTGAAGGACGCTCCCCAGGGTCCTTGAGCAGGCAGCGTGTCACCAGCCCGCGCATGGGATCGGGCAACCGGGTGAGGTCAGGTTCACCATGGACGATCCGTGCGCGCACCTTGTGACCCGTCCCGAACGGCGCCGCACCCGTGGCCGCGTACACGAGCGTCGAGCCGAGAGAGAACACATCGCTCTGTGGCGCGACGGGATCGCCTAGGGCCTGCTCCGGCGACATGTACGCCGGCGTCCCCAGAATCTCCGTCTTCGACAGGGGCAGCGCGTCGAGCGGCCGCGCGATGCCGAAGTCGATGACCCTCGGCCCGTCCGAGGCCAGCAGGACGTTCGACGGCTTCAAATCCCTGTGGACGATCCCCGCCTGATGGATCGCGATCAGAGCCTCGGCCAGCCCCGCCCCCAGCCGGCAGGCCGCCTGTTCCCGGAGCGGTCCCTTCTCCTGGACGACGCTGGAGAGACTCACGCCCCGGATGTACTGCGTCGCCAGCCACGGCTGGTCCGCGTCCGGATCGGCGTCGACGACGGGCGCCGTGTAGAAACCGCTGACCGACCGCGCCGAGGTCACCTCACGGCGGAATCTCGCCCTCCACCTGGGGTCGTCCAGAAGTTCCGGCCGGATCACCTTCACCGCGACCAGCCGTCTGCTCGGCGACGCCCCGAGGAACACCTCGCCCATCCCACCGGAGCCGAGCCGCGTGACGATCCGGTACGGGCCGATCTTTTCCGGAAACTCTGACTGCATGGGTATCCGATCGTGCTGGGGCGCGCTCAATCGTCCCATGCCCCCGCCGCTCGCCCGGCCGTCACGACCAGGGAAGGGCGCTCCGTTCGGCCCAATAGGTCTCTGGTGCGACGCTCAGACCGGCCAGCGCTTCGAGGTCCTCCTCATCAAGCGACACCTCTGCAGCGGCCAGGTTGGCGCCCAACTGCGCGGTGCTGACCGCGCCGACGAGGACCGTGTCCGCCCACGGCCGGCTCAGGGCCGCGGCAATGGCCAGAGCATCCGCCTGTACGAGGTTCTTGGCCGCCACGGTCTGCATGCCCGCGGGCGGCCGTGTGGCGAGCCGCCCGTTGGCGAGTACCTCCTTGAGCAGCACATGCATGCCCGCATCGTGCGCTTCCCGTAGGGCTTCCCCTGCTGACGTCTCTAGGACGTTCCACGTCGATTGCACAGTGCTGAAGAGACGCTGCCCGGACACTTCCAGCGCCACCGCGCGACGGATCGTCTCGGCCTGCCCTGGCCCCGAGGTGGAGAAGCCTACGCGGACACCGTCCGCGGCCGCTTCCGCAACAGCCGCCTGCAGGCCCGCGTCCTGGAACAGGGGGCTCTCTTCGGTGAGCGAATGCACTTGATAAACGGACAGATACCCATCGAGGAGAGCGCGACTCTCCTCATACTGAGCCCGGTAACGGCCGAGACTGTGCTCCTTCACCTCGTGTACCGGCGCGTCGGTCTTCCACTCACCGACGTAGGTGTATCCCCACTTACTCGATACCGTCACGTCCGCAGGGCGGCGTGCGGTGAGCCACCCGCCGAGGAACTCTTCCGCCCTCCCATAGGACCGCGCAGCGTCCACCCAGCGGATGCCCCTGGCGTAGGCCGCATCGAGAACGTCCCAGGTCGCTTCGCGCATCTGCTCCACGCTCCGGCCGGGTGGCAATTCGTCCGCCCGGCCGACGTTGATGTACGCCGGCCGCCCGAGCGCCGCCAACCCGATCCCGAGCCGATGCATCGCGTTCATCCCCACAGCCTGGCACGCCGCACTCCACCCTCAAACCAAGAAATTGCGACAAATCACCCATCGGGGTTATCCACAGAATCACATTCTAGTGCTATTTGCAGGCCGTGTCGGCGAGGCTGATCGCGTTAACACCCGCCGTCGCAAGAAAGGCACGACAATGCCCGCACAGATCGTTCGTGGCCAATTCGGCGCCCACCAGTTCGCCCGCCGCCTGGGACTCGCCCGGTGGCAGATGCGCGTCGGCGTGGAGCACGGAATCCTCCCGGAACCCGATCTCGACGGGGAGCGATGGTCCGCGGACCTCGCCGAGGAGTGCCGGGCACGCGGCGATCAGGTCATCGCCAGATTCGGCGACGATCCGCCGATCGGATCAGCCCGCGCGGCCGCCAGGCTGGCCTCTCGATTGGGGCTCGACGTCGAGCGCCGGGACATCGAGGTACTGGCGGCACAGGGAGACCTCACCGTCATCAGCACCTTCCGCGGCCACCCGGTCTACCTCCTGCGCGACCTGGACCGGCTCAATCCTGACGCGGTGCGTTCGGTCGTCTCGGCCCGGAAGGGCCCGCTGACCGACACCGTCGACGCCGGCGGAGCCGCGACGATCCTCACCTGGCCGAGGAAGACGTTCGAGCGCATCGCCGCCGAGCGCGACCTCGCGACGGACCGGCTCGGACGCTACTCGCTGGCCGACGTCCGCGCCCTCGCAGCGGACGAGATCCTGGTACGCCGGGTCGCCGAGGAGAAGCGCGAAGCGGCCCTGAAACGGACGCGACGGTCCGAGACGAGGATGGAGGACGTCGTCCGCGGCTGGATGCTCCGCTGCACCGCCTACCTGGACCGAGACGCCGACCAGCCGCCGGACATCGCCTCCCTCAGCCGCGCGATCCGTGGCCTCACATCCGTCCGCGCCGAAATCACAAGGCAAGCACGAACACCGTCCTAGACATGCCTCGAAGCGCGCCCGAGCTACACACGGCCCGCCCGCCCCGGCGCCGCCCGAAGCGTGCCTGAGCCGACCTTCGTGAACCAACGCTGCGCTCGCTCGCGCGTCGGCGCGAGCCTCCCGGCGAGCACTGCGCCGGTACATCTCAGAGATGCCCTAGGCGCGAAGGGTGCCTCAGTTACGGCGAGCGTCCGCCCAACGCACCGCGACCGTCAACGCGCTCATCGCGCTCCTGTGCATCGCTGGGGATCGACGCCCGCAGGCCACTAACCGCCACGCAGATCGCCACGGGCCCTTCTGGGCTCGTCACAAGGAGTCGGGCGCCGCCACCGCCCGCGCCGAGGCCATACATCTATCGCCTCCTCAACGCCATCGCACAACCCCCAACCCACCTTGACGGACGTAAAGAATCACCAAGCGAGCCCCCACGCCTTCTAGCTCGGACCTGCCTCTCAGCAGGGTCCACTTCCAACGACCAACTGACGACCCCCCATGCCTTCTCAGAAGGTGGGCGGACGTTCCGTAGGTCAGGTTGATTTCGGCCGGATCGGCGCCTTCTAGGGCAATTGGCGCGTCTGGGAGGCGGTGGGCTGGATGGGTGGTCAGGGGCGGCGTTGGGTGGAACGGCGTTTGGAGGCGGGCTTGGGGGCTTGCTGCTGGCGGGCCAGAACCGCGAGGAGACGGTCGCGCGCCTCGGTGCGGGATATGGCCGGGATGCGCTCGGGGAGTGCGGAAGCCAGGCTTGATGGGGCGTCGACCAGACCATCGTCATCGACGATGGCCTGATCTCCCGTCCAGGCGCCGATGAGGATCGCTGTGACGCCGCCGGGGTGGCGACCGAGGAGTGCCTCGATCCGCTCCGTCTCTTCCGCGCAGTCGGCAACCAGAACGAGGCGTCGCCCCTGTTCGACGCCCGTGTTCTTGCGGATCGCGAGTTCTGTCTCCAGATAGGCCAAAGCGGCGTCGAGGTTGCCGGGAATGAAGAGGCCGGCGGTGTCGTCGTCGAGGAGTTCGTCCTCGCCGAGACCGAAGAGAACGGTGGCGTCGGGTCGTGGAACGACGACCAGAGAGCTTTCGCTTTGCTCGTCGAGGGCCGTCAGGGCCAGTGCCCGCGCGGCGGAAACCGCGCCCGGCCCCGTCAGCCCCGTGGCAGGAGCGGCGAACGGATCGGCTACAGGGTGATAGGTGAGCCGGGCAGGTGGTGCCGCCGTGGTCGTGGTCGCGGAGGACACGGGGAGGCCGGTGGCGGCGTAGATCCGGTGCCGGAACGGGTAGCAGATCGCCGCAGCCGCGGGAAGGAGAAGGCCAAGGAGCAGGACCGGCTGCAGCGCCGACGGGCGCGAGTCGACCTCCCGTGCCTGGCCACTGGTGGGCGTCGGAATCGGCGAGGAAACGGGC
>NZ_SMJX01000323.1 GCF_004348535.1 Actinomadura sp. KC216 | reverse complement strand
CAGAGTGCCCGCGGACCCCGGCGGCGCAGGGGTGGCGGCGACGGGCGGTTCCAGCCGGGGGCGCGGGACGGGCGGGTTCTCGGCGGCCGTCCGCCGCCTGGCGATCTCGGCGGCGACGGCCGGCGGCAGCGACGCGGCGCTCCCCTCCCCGGGTCCGGCGGCCCGTTCGGTGCGGCGTCGGGCCAGGCGCTCGGCCAGGTCGGCGGCGGTCGGGCGGCGTGCGGCGTCGCGCTCCATGCACGTCTCGATCAGCGCGCGCAGCTCAGGGTCGCCGATCCCGTCCAGCCGGGGCGCCTCGGACTGGACGCGGCGCAGCTTCACATGCCACACGCCGTCGCCGAACGGCTCCCGTCCCGTGGCGGCGAACGCCAGCGTCGACCCGAGCGAGAAGACGTCGCTGGACGCGCCGATCGGCTCCCCCGCCGCCTGCTCCGGCGACATGAACCCGGCGGCGCCCGCGCGCGTGCCGGGGCGGGAGACCGACGACGCCTCGATCGCGCGGGCGATGCCGAAGTCGATGACGCGCGGGCCGTCCGCGGTCAGCAGGACGTTCGCGGGGCTCAGGTCCCGGTGTACGACGCCCGCCTCGTGGATCGAGACGAGCGCCTCCGCGATCCCGGCGGCGAGCTCCCACACCGCGTCCACCGCGAGCGGCCCGGACGACCGGACGGCGTCGCGCACCGACACCGAAGGCAGGTACTCGGTGACCAGCCAAGGGAGCTCGGCGCCCGGGTCGGCGTCGATGACCGCTGCCGTGAACCCGCCGCCGACCCTCCGGGCCACGGCGGCCTCGCGCTGGAAGCGGTCGCGGAACTCGTCGTCGGCGGCGAACTCGGGATGCACCATCTTGATGGCCACGGCCCGTCCGGCGGCGGAGCGGCCGAGGTAGACGACGCCCATCCCGCCGGATCCGATACGGGCCAGGACGCGGTAGCGGCGTCCGCCGGTCTCGACCTCGCGGGGGTCGTCGGGCTCAAGGGGTCGCACGTGGTCCTCCGTCTGTGCGCGGTGTGGCGGGTGGTGGCGTGACGGCCCGGACGTCGCCGTTCTCCGTCGCGATGAAGACGAGCCCGTCCGCGGTCACGGGCCGGGTGCGGTTGGGTGCGTCGTCGCCGTACGTCCACTGGATGCGGCCATCGGTTACGCTCAGCGCGTAGAGGACGCCATCGGTGCAGGAGACGTAAAGCGTGGGCCCGGCGAGGCCGAGCGCGGTCGCCTGGCCGCGCGGGTCGTCCGTCCGGCGGGACAGCAGCTCGCGCGACCAGAGCTGCTTGCCGGTCGCGCTGTCCAGGGCCAGGATCTCGCCGTCGGCCGCTTCGAGGAAGCAGCGGCCACCGCCCGCCTGGCTGCCCCAGCCGCTGATGTTCGGCCGCTGCCAGACGCGCGCGCCGTTGTCGGTCCGCACGGCATGCATGGTTCCGAACCGGTCGACGGCGTAGACGAGGCCGTCGCCGACGACCTGGAAGTCGGGGTAGTCCATCGGGTATCTCCACCTGGTCTTGCCGGACGCGGCGTCCATGCCGACCAGGGCGTCCCCCGCCAGGAGGATCAGGAGGTCGCCCACCCCGGAGACCCCGTACCGGCCGGGCAGCTTCGAGGTCCAGCGGCGCCGCCCGTTGGACCGGCTCAGCGCGGTGATCTCGTCGATGCCGAACACGATGACCGAGTCGGTGATCGCCAGCTCGTCGGTCGGGCCGCTCTCCTTGAAGGAGAGGTCGTACGTCCACAGGGTCTTGCCGGTCGTGGTGCGGACCGCGCATATCTGCTGGCCCTCGGCCTGCGCCAGGTAGGTGACGCCGCCGTGCGGGGTGGCGCGCATACCGCCGTCGCGCGTCCATTTGATCTTGCCGGTGCGCGGGTCGAGGGCGTGGAGGATCTCGTTGCCGTCATCGCCGTTCGCCAGCACCACCCCGCCCCCGGCGGCGAGTTCCAGGTACCTGCCCTTCTTGCTGACGTGACGCTTCCACCGCGCGGCTCCGTCGGGCGGCGGCCCCTGGGGCGTCTCCGGGGCGCCGGACCGCTTCGCGGCGGCGGGGCCGCGCTTCGGGTCGCGGTCGTCGTCGGTCAGCCGCCAGATGAGCGACCCGATCCCGGTCATGGTCATCAGCGCGGCACCGGCTCCGAGGAGGAGCGTCCGGCGGCCCGTTCCGAGCGGCGGGGGCGGGGGCTCCGTTCCCGGGCCGTCGCCACCGGGGCCCGCGCCGGTGTCGGACGTCGCGACGCTGTTGAGGGCAAGGCTCTGGGGGGCCGGGGGCGCCGCGGGGTGCTCCAGCGGCGCGGCCTCGGCGGTGCGGCGGTCGATCTCCTCCGCGACGGCCGCGGGCAGCCAGCGGGTGCCGAGCAGGGACGGCGCGTCGTCGCCCGGCGGTCCGAGCCGTTCGAGGACTCCCGCCGCGGACGGGCGGCTCCCCGGATCGAGCCGCAGGCACGCCCCGATCAGGTCGAGGAGCCAGGGTTCGCTGATCCCCCCGAGGTCGGCCCGCCCGTTCAGCACGCGGAGGTCGCGCGACTCCATGGGCCCGTCCCCGAACGGCTCCTTCCCCGTGGCGGCGTACGCGAGCGTCGCACCGAGGACGAAGATGTCGGCGGACGGTTCGGCCTTCTCGGCCCGGAGTTGCTCGGGCGCCATGAACCCGGGCGTTCCGACGGGCGCGTTCGCGCGCGTGATGGTCACCGCGTCCTCCGGCCGGGAGATGCCGAAGTCGATCACCCTGGGGCCGCCCGCGGTCAGCATCACGTTGCCGGGTTTCAGGTCGCGGTGCACGACACCGGCGCGGTGGATCTCGCCGAGCGCCTCGGCCAGCCCGGCGGCCAGCGGACGGACGGCCGGCGGCGGCAGCGGCCCGAACCGCGTCACGGCCTCGCGTAACGACAGCCCCGGCAGGTAGGCGGTGACGAGCCACGGCGTCGGCGCGTCGGGGTCGGCGTCCAGAACGGGAGCGGTGAACGCGCCGGTCACGCGGCGGGCGGCGGCGACCTCCCGGCGGAACCGGGCGGCGAACCGCGGCTCGCCCGCGAACCTCCGCTGGATCACCTTGATCGCGACGGGCCGCCCGCTCGGCGACCGCCCGAGATACACCACGCCCATCCCGCCCGCGCCGAGCCGACCGAGCAGCCGGTACGGGCCCATCCGGTCGGGGTCGGCGCCCTGAAGCGGTTGCAACACCGTCCCCCTCCCGAATCCGATCAGTTGCACGATAGTCGCGGAGAGTGCCCCGGGACCGGTCTCGCCGCAACGGCGGTGAAATCGGGGAGTGACCGACGAACGCGAAAAATACGGCGTGTCTGGCGAACGCCCACGTCCCGGGCGAAATCCGCCGCGCGGTGGGACGCGTCCCGTGCGTCCGCCGCGTCCGTTGCGGGTCCACGCGTTCGAGCCGTACAGCCGCGCCAACGGCCCCGGAACCCGCGCGGTGGTGTGGCTGCAGGGCTGCACCCTCGCCTGCCCTGGTTGCTTCGCCCCGGAGACGCACGCCGGCGGCGGCCTGGAGGTCACGGTCGACGAGATGTTCGCGCACATCGCCGTGCTCGGCGGCCGGATCGAGGGCGTGACGATCACCGGCGGCGAGCCGCTGCAGCAGTTCCGGCCGCTGCTGCGGCTGCTGGGGCGCATCCGGGAGGAGACGTCCCTGTCGGCGCTGGTGCTCACCGGCTTCGGCTGGGACGAGATCGTCCGGATGCCGGGCGCGGCGGCACTGCGCGAGCGCGTGGACGTCCTCGTCGCCGGACGGTACGAGCGCGACCTGCGTCTCCGGCGGGGGCTGCGCGGCTCGTCCAACAAGACCGTCCACCTGTTCACCGACCGCTACACAACGTCGGACCTCGTGTAGCGGGCAGGCAAAATGTGGGGATGGCCAGATGTCCATGCGGAGCCGGTGACCGCTACCGGGATTGCTGCGGCCGCCTGCACCGCGGCGAGGCGGTGGCCGAGACCGCCGCGGAGCTGATGCGGTCGAGGTTCAGTGCGTTCGCCAGGGAGGACGAGGCGTACCTGCTGAGCAGTTGGCATCCGGCGACGCGTCCGGAGCGGGTCGGATTCGAGGACGGCCTGCGCTGGACGGGGCTGGAGATCGTCCGCGAGGAGCACGGCGGCCCGGACGACGACAAGGGCGTCGTGGAGTTCCGCGCCCACTACCTCGCCGGATCGCAGCCCGGAGAACTGCACGAGGTGAGCCGCTTCGTCCGGCACGACGGCCGGTGGGTCTACGTCCGAGGCAAGATCATCCCAGCCGGGTAGGCTCCGCTGGCGTGGACGACCTGGACTGGGCGGCGCACCGTCCCGCGGTGCTCGGTGCGGCGTACCGGCTGCTCGGCAGCGTGGCGGAGGCCGAGGACGTCGTCCAGGACGTGTGGCTGCGGGCCAAGGCCGCCGACCGCTCGGACGTCGCGAACCCGCGCGCCTGGCTGGTCACGATCGCGGCCCGGCTGGCGTACAACGTCCTCAAGTCGGCACGCGTCCGCCGCGAGACGTACACCGGCCCTTGGCTCCCCGAGCCGTTGCCCACCGGCCCTGACGCCGCCGAACAAGTCATCGCGGACGAGTCGGTAAGCACCGCGATGCTGCTCGTCATGGAGGAGCTGACGCCGCCGGAGCGGGTGGCGTTCGTCCTGCACGACGTGTTCGACGTCCCGTTCGACCAGGTCGCCGGAGTGCTGGGGAACTCGTCAGCGGCGTCCCGCAAACTCGCGTCCCGGGCCCGTAAACGAGTGGCGGACGCCCGCGACCAACACCCGAAGGCAAGCCGCGCCGAACGCGAGCGAGCGCTGACGGCGTTCCGCGCGGCGACCGAACAAGGCGACTTCGACCAGCTCGTGAAGCTCCTGCACCCGGATGCCGTATACGTCGCGGACGGCGGCGGAAAGGTCGTCGCGTCCCGGCGTCCCGTGTCCGGCGCGGCACGCATCGCCCGTCTCCTCGCCAGCGTCCCGACGCACTACCGGGCCGAACGAATCGACATCATCGAGACCAACGGAGAACTCGCGCTCGCCACCTATCGGGACGGCCGCGTCCTCTGGATCGACACGGTCGAGATCGCCGACGACGGCCGGATCACCGCCGTCCGCCGCGTGGCGAACCCGGAGAAGCTCGGTCACATCTGACCCGCCCGTCTTGTCTCCCTGCCGCACACCAACAGGAGGGGGAGAAAGAGATGCCGCACGTGGTGATCGTCGGAGGCGGTTTCGCCGGAGTATGGAGCGCCGCCGCCGCGGCCCGGGTGCGCGGGGGAAACGACCTGCGCATTACGCTGATCGCGCCCGATGCGGACCTTGTCCTGCGGCCCCGCTTGTACGAGCCGAACCCCGAGCGGGCGGCCGTCGCGCTGAAGCGGTTCCTGGGCCCGATCGGGGTTGACCATGTCCGCGCCGCCGTCCAGGACATCGATGTGGACGCCCACCGAGTCACCGCGGACGGCACGGAGATCGCCTACGACCGCCTGGTCCTCGCCGCGGGCAGCCGTCTCGTCCGCCCCGCCATCCCAGGCGCCGACCGCCTGTTCGACGTGGACACTCTGCCCGCCGCCCAACGCCTCAGAGGCCACCTGCGAAATCGCGACGGATATACGGTCGTCGTAGTCGGCGCCGGTTTCGCGGGCCTCGAAATCGCCACGGAACTCGCCGGACGGGGACGGGTCGTCCTAGTCGAGCAAGCGCACGAGATAGCCCCCGACCTGGGCCCAGGCCCCCGCCCCGCAATCGAGGTGGCCCTAGACCACCTGAACGTCGAACGCCGACTAGGCACAACGGTCACCGAGGTCACAGAGAACGGCGCAGTCCTGGCCGACGGCTCCTCGATCCCCGCAGACGCGGTCGTCTGGACGGCGGGGCTCCAGGCGAGCCCTCTCACCGCGCAGATCCCCGGCGACCGCGACCGCCTCGGACGCCTCATCGTCGGCCCGCACCTCCGGGTGGACGGCGACGTGTTCGCCGCCGGAGACGTCGCCGCAGCCCGCGCGGACGAGGGCCACTGGACGGCACAGAGCTGCCAGCACGCAGTCCCGATGGGCAAGACAGCCGGACACAACGCGGCGGCCGACCTGCTAGGCATCCCGTGGGTCGACTTCGCCCCAGCCCCATACGTCACAGGCCTGGACCTGGGCGCGGCAGGCGCCGTCTACGCCCGCGGCTGGGATCGCCTGATCGCCCTCACCGGCTCCGAAGGCAAATGGGTCAAGCGCTGGATCATGGACGTGATCCACCCACCCCTGGACGACGCCGCAACCATCTACGCCCACGCCGGAGCAATCACAACCCCAATCCCCTTCTGACCTCGGCTGAGCCTGGCACCACGCTGGGACGGTGCCAGGCTCATACAGGCAGAAGTCCGGTCGCCGGGTATGGCCGCCGACGCAGACGATCGCCTCGCCAGCCCGCTGGTGGGGATCACAGAGCCATAATGGTTTTCGCGAGAAGTACTGCGGAAGGCGGAGTGACGTGTGGAACGTGAGTTCGGTGCCGTACCTGTCTCCTCGGCAAGAGGGCGAGGTCGACGCCTGGAGCGAAGAGGCCGCAGAGGCTGGTCGGGTCGGTACACAGCGGCTGCGGGACGTGACGACAGAGATCCCACCCCCGGACGTGGCCACGGCGTTGAGTCTCGATCCGGGGGCTTCTGCGGTGGTACGGCGCAGAACGATGCTCCTCGACGGCCAACCCGTGGAGCTGACCGACTCCTGGTATCCAGCCGAGATCGCGGAGGGGACGGCTCTGGCTAGCATGGGGAAGATCAAGGGCGGGGCCGTGACCCTGCTCGCGAACATGGGCTATTCCGTGCACGAGGCTCGGGAGGACATCGTGTTCCGAGGTGCGACGAACACCGAGGCCGCCGAGTTGGAACTGGCGTCGGGTACCCCGGTGATCGTTCTGTCGCGCACCTGTCTGAACACTGACGGTGTGGCATTCGAGGCTTCGGTGATGGTGATGGTCGCCGAGGGCCGCCACCTGCGGTACCGGCTCGTCGCGGGTCCGCAGCGTTGATGGAACGAGCGGATGACCGTCCGCCGTACGAGCAGATGGCGGCGGAGATGCGGGCTCGGATCATGGGCGGGGATCTGCTGCCGGGAACGCAATTGCCCTCCACAGCACATCTGGTCACGGAGTTCGGCGTAGCCAACACCACCGTGCAGAAGGCTTTGGCAGTGCTCAAAGCCGAGGGCTACCTGATGAGCCGTCAAGGCAAGGGCGTCTTCGTCCGGGACCGCCAGCCGTTCCGCGTGGACGTCGGCGTCTACTTCTCGCCGACCCCTGGCGGCTACTCCTACGAGCTGCTGGAAGTCGACGAGGTCCCCGCATCGAACCAGGTTGCGGAAGCGCTCAATATCGACGCCGGAGAGCAGGTGCTGCTACGGCGGCGTTTGCTGAGGCACGCCGGTCGGCCCGTGGAGCTCGAGCGCTCGTACTACCCGTTGGAGCTGGCGGCCGGTACCGAGCTCGCCGGATCGCGGCGTATCCCCGGCGGCGCTCCCCGCGTGCTCGCCGACCTGGGGTACGAGCTGCAGCACTTCGTGGACGCCGTGTCCACGCGGATGCCAACGAACGAAGAGATCGACCTCTTGGCGCTGCCGGACGTCCCGGTGATCCGTCAGTTCCGGGTGGCCTACTCACACGAAGACCGGCCGGTCGAGGTTTCGGTGCTGGTCAAGGGCTCCCACCTGTACGAACTGGTCTACCGCCTGCCCGCCTGACCACCTACACCCCCGCGCTGGGGCCAGGTCTTCAAGGGCTCCCACCTGTACGAACTGGTCTACCGCCTGCCCGCCTGACCACCTACACCCCCGCGCTGGGGCCAGGTCTTCATCCGCACCACTTGTGTGCTTATCGCGATATCCATTAAAGTCGCGCCAACCGAAGGTACTCAGCACGTTGGGGGCGGGTCACATGATCGCGTTCAAGCCGGACGTCGAGGAGATCAAGACGGCGCGGGATCACGTTGCGGAGATCGCCGCCGAATGGCCCGTCGATGACTACACCGTGCGCATGGTGGTCTCGGAGTTGGTCACCAATGCCGTCCGGCACGCGTGCACGGACGAGGTCAGGGTGGACGCGTACGCGGACGACGGCGCCTACGTGGTGGAGGTCTGGGACGGCGACGAAACGGTTCCAGTGGTGGGCCGCCCTGGTCGGGACGCGTTGAGCGGGCGGGGACTGATGATCGTCGGGGAACTGGTCGCCCGGTGGGGGACGGTGCGCGACGAAGGGAAAGGCGGGAAGGTCGTCTTCGCGGAGTGGAAGGCTCCCGCGCCCCACATGACCGCCCGCCGAAGTGACGTTCAACGAGACGGGACCCCATGACCAGCAATAGGCGGACGATCAATAGGCCGCTGATCATTGACGGATGGGATTTCGGTCCCGGCCAACTCATGACGCCGAGTGACGTGGCCAAGATGTTCTGCGTCGACCCCAAGACCGTGACGCGCTGGGCCAACGACGGAAAGTTGGCCTCGATTCGCACGCCCGGAAATGTCCGCCGCTTCAGCCGTCAGCAGGTCGAATACCTCATGTACGGGGGCGACGCACGGATCGGCAAATGAGACGGGGCAAGCCGGGCCACAGGTGCAGAGGATCAAAACGGGAGAGGTATTCGCGGTGGTGCGAGGTGCGGTCGAGAGGGTTAGCCGGTGGTGGTTGGTCCTGGAGGCCCGAACGCTCGGAAGCCATGACGTGGCGGTGCGGCGACTGGAAGTCTTGCGGGTGGCCATGATGCCCCTGGGCTGGCGCTGCGTGGCACTGTACGACAGGCGGGAGTTCAGGTTTCCGGTGCCGCTGCTGTGGGTCTACGCCAGCGGGCATGCCGACGACATCGGGGCCGTGGTGACGGTGCGGGCGCTGCCGGGCGAGGCATGGGGGTACTTCGAGGCGGGAAACGGGCGCACGGGGTTCATCTCGCCGTGCGGAGACGTCAAAGCGGCGGCTCAAGCACTGGATGTGTTGCTGAAGCACCGCCTTTTCCCGGTCAGGGAATGGGCCTGAAGCACTGGGAGCAGGCGATGGGGCGTCTCGCGGAGGTCGGCGGCCGGGATGGAGCGTCGGCTGTGACGGGTGTCGTCTTGGCCGGGGCCGGGGCGGTGGAACCGGTG
>NZ_SMJX01000322.1 GCF_004348535.1 Actinomadura sp. KC216 | reverse complement strand
GACCCGCCCGGCCACCCGGGCGCTTCGGCGCGGTTCGCCGCGGTGCTCTCCCTGCCCGGCCGCCCGCCGGACGTCCCGCCGGGCATCGACCCCCGCGAATTCCGGCTCGCCCTGCTCGAAGACACCTACGAGGTCGTCGCCGGGCTCGAACTGGTGACCTCCGCGCTCGTCCTCGACCCGCCCGACCAGCCGGACGCCGAGGCCGTGACCTGGCCCGGGACCCCGATCGTCCGGGAGTCCACGCTCGCGGGCGCGTTCGCGGCGCTGCACGCGCTCGGCGCCGCCGCCGCCGCGCTCGTCGCCGCCGACGCCCCCGACCTGCCGCCGCTGCTGATCGGCAAGCTGTTCCGCGCCCTCGGCCACGCCCCGTCCGCCGCCTGCGCCGCCCAGCCGAACGATCATGACGGCCGGCCCGCCACGCAGGGCGGGCTCGTCGCGCTCGCGGCCCGGCTGCCGCTGCCCGGCTGGCTCGCCACGGCGCTGGAGGACGTCGACCTCGACACCCCGGACGCGCTGGCCCGGCTGCGCGCCGCCGCGCCGCGTCCCGGGCTCGTCCCGCAGGGCCCCGGCTGGCACCGCCTCCGCACCGCCCGCGACCTGCGGTTCCTCGACCCGGGCCTGGAGGGCTGGGAGAACACCCGCGCCCTCCTCGAAGGTCACCCGCTGAGCTCCTGACAGCGCGCCACGAGCCGCCGGACGGCGTCGTCGGTGAGCTCGGGGAGGCCGTCCACGGGGAACCAGGCGAGGGCGTCCGACTCCGCGCTGACCGTGTGCCGCGCGTCCGCCGGGGCGATCGCGGCGTACTGGACGTCCAGATGCCACGTCCCGTCCGGATGGCAGCGGACCGCGTGCCGGTCGAGCCGGACGGGCTCCGGCAGCAGCCGCAGACCCCCGATGCCCGACTCCTCCGTCGCCTCCCGCAGCGCCACGCCCGCGAGCGTGGCGTCGCCCGGCTCGCAATGCCCGCCGAGCTGGAACCACTGCTTGAACTTCGCGTGCAGGGTCAGCAGCACGCGTTCCCGGGACGCGTCGAGAACGGCGGTGCTGGCGGTGATGTGCCCCGCCGCGCACTCCCGCCACATCCCGTCGGCCGGGTTCTGCTCCAGATGGCGCAGGAAACCGAGCCGGATGTCCTCCTGCCCGGCGTCGGGCGCCTCCCACGACGACAGGACCCGCACGGCGTCCTGGTACAGGGCGTCCCGCGGATCACCCTCCGTCACGTGCGTCCCACGCGCGGGTAGCGGGAGTTGGCGGGATGGCGCCGGCGGCGCTCCTGGTCGACGGGCCGCTGCCAGCACAGGCTCGCCCGCGCGACGCGGCGCCGGATCGCGTTCGTGGACGACGCCGGCGCGTACCGGCAGCCGTTCACCCGCGACCCCGGCGAGCCGTGCGACTCACGCGACAGGCTCATGCGCGAGACCCGCCGCCGCCGTTCGGGCCCTCGCCCGGATCCTCGCCCGGCCCGCCGTCCTCGTCCCCGTCGTCGGGCTTCTCGTCCAGCTTCTCGTCGGGCTTCTGGGCTTCGCCCTCCTCCGGCGCCCTGGTCAGGGCGGACAGGTCGAGGTCGGACAGGCCCTCGATCTCGTCGCGGCCGTGGACGAACCCGTCCGGGTCGTCGAGGTCGTCGGACGTCGGGAGCAGGTCGGGGTGGTCCCAGACCGCGTCCCGGCCCTGCGTGCCGCGCACCTCGGTGAGCGTCCGCCACAGCGAGGCCGCCTCACGCAGCCGCCGCGGCCGCAGCTCCAGGCCGACGAGCGTCGCGAACGTCCGCTCCGCCGGTCCTCCCGTCGCGCGGCGCCGCCGCACCGCCTCGGCCAGCTTCACCGAACCGGGCAGCCGCCCCTGCGCCGCCTCGTTGACGACCGTGTCGACCCAGCCCTCGACCAGCGCGAGCGTCGTCTCCAGCCGGGCCAGCGCCGCCTTCTGCCGCGGCGTCTCCTCCGGCTGGAGCTGCAGCTCGCCGCCGAGCGCCTCCTGGATCGCCTCCGGGTTGGACAGATCGAGGCCCTGGACGGCCTGCTCGATGCCCGACAGGTCGACCGTGATGCCCCGCGCGTACTCCTCGACCGCGCCCAGCAGGTGCGAGCGCAGCCACGGGACGTGCGCGAAAAGCCGCTGGTGGGCGGCCTCCCGGAGCGCCAGATACAGCCGGACCTCGTCGCCGGAGACCTCCAGGCCCGAGCCGAACGCCTCGACGCCCGCGGGCAGCAGCGCGCCGACGCCGTCCGGCGCGAGCGGCAGGCCCACATCGGCGGAGCCGGTCACCTCGCGGGCCAGCGCGCCGAGCGCCTGCCCGGCCTGGCCGCCGACCATCGCGCCCGCCATCTGCTTGACCATCCCGATCAGCGGGCCCGCCATCGCCTGCATGTCGGCGGGGATGTCGCCGCCGGGGCCGCCGAGCGCCCCGCCCATCGACTCGACCATCCGGGCCGCGATCGGATCGCACACCTTCGCCCACACCGGGAGCGTCTGCTCGATCCACTCGGACCGGCTCCACGCCTGCGGCGTCCGGATCCCGGCGGGCAGCGTCGTCTTCTCGTCCAGCCACAGGTCGGCCAGGCGCAGCGCCTCCTCGACCTGGCGCCGCTCGCTGTCGACGACCGAGGGGTCGCCCTGCTCCACCACCTGGTGCCGCGCTATGTTCTTGGCCAGATCCCAGTTCAGGGGCCCGCCGGCGCCACCGCCCGCACCCTGGCCGCCGATCATGTCGGCGAACCGGTGCAGCATGTCGGCGAACTGCGCCATGTCGCCGCCCATGCCCTTGAATGGATCCTGGGGCCGGTCGTCGTCGTCACCGTTGCCGGGACGGTTGAAGCCGAACGGAGTGTCACTCATCGGTTTGCCCCTGGGATGCATGATGGGCTCATATCCGCAACGTTAGCCGGTCCCGGCAAGGTCGCGTACACAAGGAAGGGGGCACCCCCGTGGCAACGGGCAAGGTTCGCCCTCGGCGTAGCAAGGGCCCGGTCGTCGCCGTCACCGGCGCCGCCTCCGGTGCGGGGCGGCTGCTGGCCGCCCGGCTCGCCGAACGGCAGGAGATCCGCAAGGTCGTCGCCATCGACGGGCAGCGCGGCGACGTGCCCGGAGTCACATGGCGTGTCGTCGACATCCGCGACCCGCTGCTGTCCAACCGGCTGTCGGACGTCGACGTGATCGTCAACCTGGACGTCGAGCACTCACCGGACGCCGACCCCCGCGACCGCCGCACCCACAACGTCCGCGGCGCCCAGACCGTGGTCACCGCGGCGGCCGCCGCCCGGGTCCGCCGCGTGGTCCTCGTCACGTCCGCGATGGTGTACGGGGCGGAGCCCGGGAACGAGGTCCCGCTGCCCGAGGACGCGCCGCTGCTCGCCGAGGCCAGCACGTCCATCGCCGGAGACTACCTGGAGATGGAGGAGCTGGCCGCGACCGCGCCCGTCACCCACCCGGGGCTGGACGTCACCGTCGTCCGTCCCGCCGCGCTCGCCGGGCCCGGCATCGACACCGTCGTCACCCGGCACTTCGAGGCGCCGCGGCTGCTGTCGGTCAAGGGCAGCACACCCGGCTGGCAGTTCTGCCACATCGAGGACCTCGCGTCCGCGCTGGACGTCGTCGTCACCGAGAACGTCACCGGCCCCCTCGCCGTCGGCTGCGAGGGCTGGCTCGGCCCCGACGAGGTCACCGAGATCACCGGGAAGCGCAGCTTCGAGCTGCCCGCCGCGCTCACCTTCGGGATGGCGCAGCGGCTGCACCGGCTCGGCATGACGCCCGCGCCCGCCACCGACCTGCACTACGTCGCCTACCCGTGGGTCGTCGACTGCGCCCGGCTCCGCGCCGCGGGCTGGAAGCCGATGTACGACAACGCCGCCGCGCTGCGCGCCGTGATGGAGGAGACCGCCGGGCGGCACGCCGTCGTCGGGCGCCGCGTCGGCGGCAAGGAGGCCACGATGGCGACCGCCGCGGGCGCCACCGTCGCCGCGATCGGCGCGGCGGCCGCCATCCGCCGCGCCCGCAAGCGCCGCCGCTGACCCCGGCCGCCGCCGCGCCGGCGAGCGCGGGTCAGCTGGGGGACGGCGAGCCGGACGGGCTCGGCGAAACCGACGGCGACCCGCTCGGGCTCGGCGACGGGCTCGGCTGCGCCGCCGGGGCCTGGCTCGCCGACCACAGCGCCGCCTCCGCCTCCTTGAGCTGCTTCCAGGCCTCGCCCATCGCCGCGTAGTCGCCCTTCTTCTGGGCGGCCTCGAAGTCCTGGAGCGCCTTGCGCAGGTCGGCGCGCGCCTTCAGCAACTCAGGACTGAGCTGCCCGCCCTGCGGCGGCGTCCCAGCCGGCGGCGTCGTGCCCGTGTCGGTGCCCGTGCCGCCGAGGATCTGCCGCAGCGCGTCGTCCAGCGTGTCAGCGGCGACGATGCTGTTGCCGTACCGGACCAGGATCTTGCCGAGGATCGGATACGGCTGGTTCTCCTTGCCGCCCGCCGCCTTCGTGTACATCGGCTCGACGTACAGCAGCCCCCCGCCGAACGGGATCGTCAGCAGGTTGCCCGGAACGGTCTTCGTCCCGCCCTGCCGCAGCGCGAACAGGGCGGCCTTCACCTTCTCGTCCGTCTCGAACGAGTTCTGCACCTGGCCGGGCCCCGCCGGCTGCGCGTTGCGCGGCATCTGCAGGATCTGGATCTGCCCGTAGTCGCGTCCCGGCGTCGACCCGACCGCCATGAACGCGGCGAGCTGCGGGTTGCCGCCGGTGTTGCCGCCCGGGGTGAACACCGTCGTCAGCGAGAACGACGCGGTGTTCTGGCCCGGCATCCGCAGGCTCTGGTAGTACGGCGGCTGCCGCTTCTCCTTCGCGGCCGGGTCTTCCGGCACCTCCCAGAAGCCCTCGCCGTTGTAGAACGCGCCCGGGTCGGTCACGTGGTACTGGGTGAGGATCTTCCGCTGCACCTTGAACAGGTCCTGCGGGTAGCGGAAATGGGCCTCCAGCTCCGGCGGGATCGACGAACGCGGCTGGACGGTGCCATCGAACACCTTCATCCACGTCTTGGTGATCGGGTCGTTCTCGTCCCACTGGTACAGGTGCACGGAGCCGTCGTAGGCGTCCACCGTCGCCTTGACGGAGTTCCGCATGTAGTTGATGTGGTCGTCGGCCTGCCGCGCCACCGCCGACCGCGTGTCGGTGATGGTGTCGCGGGTCGCGTCGCCGAGGCTCATCTCCTCCGAGTACGGGTAGCTGTTGGACGTCGTGTAGCCGTCCACGATCCACAGGATCCGGCCGTTCACCACCGCCGGGTACGGGTCGCCGTCCAGCGTCAGCCAGGGCGCCGCCTTCTGCACCATCTGCCGCGGCGACCGGTCGTAGAGGATCTTCGCGTTCTTGTTGATCGCGCCTGACAGCAGGAGGTTCTTGTCCTGGAACTTCGCCGAGTACAGCAGCTTGTTCAGGAACGAGTCGATGGGGACGCCGCCGTCCCCGTCATAGGTGGTGCTCCGCTGGCCCTTGTCGCTGTTGTCCGGGTAGTTCAGCTCCTGCTGGCCCTGCCCGCCGACCACCGAGTACTTCGCCGACCGCTCACCGAAGTAGATCTCCGGCTTGTCCACCTTGATCTTCTGGTCGGGGGAGACCGGCATGTTCTTGGTGATGAACTCGGGCACGCCGCCCTCGGCGAACCGGTCCCCGTACGCGGACACGAAACCGTAGCCGTGCGTGTAGACCATGTGGTCCTTGACCCAGCTGCGCTGCTCCCGCGGCGCCCCGGACAGCTCCCGCAGCGCGACGATCGTGTCGATCTGCCTGCCGTCCACCTGGTAGCGGTCCACGTCCAGCGTGTCGGGGAACTGGTAGAACGGCCTGATCTGCTGGAACTGCCGGAACGTCTCGCCCACCACCGCGGGGTCGAGGACGCGCACGCCGCCGAGCGTGTCGGCCTCCTGCTGCAGCTTCTTCTTGTCGGTCACCGGCTGCGACCCGTACTGGACGACCTTCGCGCCGTCAACGCCGTACGCCTGCCGCGTGAACTCGATGTTGCGCTGGATGTAGGCGCGCTCCTTGGCCAGCTCGTCCGGCTTCACCTGGAACTGCTGGATCAGCAGCGGGTACACCCCGCCGAGCAGGATCGCCGACAGCACCAGCAGCGTGAACCCGACGCCCGGCAGCATCATCCCGCGCCGCAGCAGGTTGCTGAAGAACATCGCAGCGCACAGCAACGCGATGATCATGAGGATGGTCTTGGCGGGCAGCAGCGCGTTGACGTCCGCGTAGGACGCGCCCGTCCGGACGCCCCGTTCCGAATGCACCAGCCCGTACCGGTCGAACCAGTACGCGACCGCCTTCAGCAGGATGAACAGCCCGAACAGCACCGACAGATGGGCACGCGCGGGCGGGGACGCCTTGTCGCCCGGCCCCTGCAGCCGCAGCCCCCCGTACAGGTAGTGCACCATCACCGCGGCGAGGATCGACAGGATCACCGTCGCGAAGATCACACCGATGATGAGCCGCAGGAACGGATACGTGAAGACGTAGAACGACACGTCCTTGTGGAACTGCGGGTCCTTCACGCCGAACGACGTGCGGTTCAGGAACGCCAGCCACACCGGCCACTGGCCCGCCGCCGACGAACCCGTCAGCACCCCGAGCAGCCCCAGCAGCGACCAGGCGATCAGCCGCCGCCGCGGATCGATCACCGTGCGGTACCGCTCAAGGCCCTGCTGCTCCACCGACAGCGGCCGGTACGCGGGACGCAGCCGGTACGCGATCGCGACGTTCGCGCCCACCACGAGCACCATCAGCAGCCCCGCCCCGAAGAACAGCGCCACCTTCGCCTTGATCTGCGTGGTGTAGACCTTCTGGAAGCCGATGGAGTCGTACCACAGCAGGTTGGTGTACGTCGCCGTGAACACCATGAACGCGATCAGGAGCACGGCCAACGTCACCAGCGCGGGCAGCACCAGCCGCGTCCGTCCGCTGCCGAGCCGGCGCCCGAATCCGGGAGTCCGGAAGGTCACTGACCCCTCCGATCGAAATCTCGCCACCGGCGGCCCCGCCGGTGCTGTAGAAGCAACTTATCGACTGGCGCGGGGGTTCCCGCATGTCCATGCGCCGAAAGGGGGAAAGATGGGCCCCGTGAGCCTCCTCGAAGAAGTCGTCCTGGACCTCGAGCGCCATTCGGCCCAAGAAGGCTGGGACGCCGCGCCCCGACTGTACGCCCTCGTCCGCAGCGCCGAGCTCCGCCAGGCCGAACCCGACCTCGCCGACCAGCTCGGCCTGCCGCCCGACGCCGACACGCTCGCCGCGCTCGAACAGCCCGCCCTCCCCGACCGCGACGCCGTCGAGGACGCCCTCGCCACCATCGCCTGGCCCGACACCGTCGAAGGCTGCGCCCTCGTGATGGAACGCGTCGTCCTGCCGCCCGAAGCCGAGGCCGACATCCCCGAGGACGACGCCGAGGCCGCCGCGTTCGCCGCGTCCCACCCCGGGCGCGAGGACGTCCGCATGATCGTCGGCGTGCTCCGCGACGGCGCCCGGCACTCCGCCCTCCGGCTCCGCCGCCACGACACCGACGACGAGGTCCTCACCGGGCCCGACCTCGTCCCCGCCCTCGCCGAGGCCCTCGCCGCCACCTTCGAGCCGGACGAACCGGGCGGAACCGCCGACGGGTAGCCTGCCTGACGTGAGCCACGACAGCGTGATCAGGCTGATCGGCGTCCGCGACGAGCCGCTCTCCGTGGACGAGGTCCTCGCCGCCGTCGCCGCGGCAGGCGCCGGCGGCACGGCCGTCTTCATCGGCACCGTCCGCGACCACGATCACGCCCGGACCGTCACAGCCCTCGACTACAGCGCCCACCCCAGCGCCGAAGAGCAGCTCCGCGCCGTCATGGAGAAGGTCGCCGCCGACCATCCCGTGCAGGGGCTCGCCGCCGTCCACCGCGTGGGCGACCTGCGCGTGGGCGACCTCGCCGTCATCGCCGCCGCGTCCAGCGCACACCGCGCCGAAGCGTTCGCCGCCTGCCGCCAGCTCATCGACGACCTCAAGGCGAACGTGCCGATCTGGAAGCACCAGACCTTCGCCGACGGCGGCGACGAATGGGTCGGCGCGTGCTGAGCGCCCCGACCGCATAGAGTTTCGGACATGTCCCGTCGTGCCGCCACGCTCACCGCAGCGAGCGTGATAGTCATCGTGCTCGCCATCATCGGCTCCGCCATGCCGGTCCCGTACGTCGCGCTGATGCCCGGTCCGACGAGCAACACCCTCGGCACCAACGACAAGGGCCAGCCCCTCATCAAGATCGACGGCCGCCAGACCTACCCCGGCGGCGGCCACCTCAACTTCACCACCGTCACCTACCGCGGCGGCCCCGGCGGGCGCATCGACCTCTTCACCGCCCTCCGCGGCTGGATCGCCGGCGACACCGCCATCGTCCCCGAAGAGACGATCTTCCCCGAGGACGAGTCGCCCAAGAAGGTCGACGAAGAGAACACCCGCCAGATGCAGGACTCCCAGCAGAGCGCCGAAGCCGCCGCCCTCCACGAGCTCGGCATCCCCGTGACCACCCGCGTCGTCGTGGACGGCATCCAGAAGGGCCGCCCCGCCGACGGCGTCCTCAAGACCGGCGACGAGATCACCAGCGTCGACGGCGCCCCGGTCACCAACGTCGCCGAGGTCACCGGCAAGATGGCCAAACACAAGATCGGCGACAGCGTCACCATCGGCTACACCCGCGCCGGCAAGGCCGCCACCACCACCCTCAAGACCGTCGCCACCCCCAACGGAGACCGCGCCGCCGTCGGCGTCGTCATCTCCGACCAGTACAAGTTCCCCTTCAAGATCGACATCAGCGTCGGCGACATCGGCGGCCCCTCCGCCGGCCTCATGTTCTCCCTCGCCATCATCGACAAGCTCACCCCCGGCTCCCTCACCCAGGGCACCTTCATCGCCGGCACCGGCACCATCACCGCCAAAGGCGAGGTCGGCCCCATCGGCGGCATCCAGCAGAAGATGATCGCCGCCCGCAAGGCCGGCGCCACCGTCTTCCTCACCCCCAAGGACAACTGCCCCGACGCCGCCGCCTCCCGCCCCGACGGCCTCCGCCTCATCCGCGCCGACACCCTCCACGGCACCGTCCAGGCCATCAACGCCCTCACCACCGGCAAAGGCGACGTCCCCACCTGCGAATGATCCCGTC
>NZ_SMJX01000321.1 GCF_004348535.1 Actinomadura sp. KC216 | reverse complement strand
GGGGCGGAGCCCCCACATCGGGGGTCCGGGGGTCGCCCCCCGGAAAGACACTGCGGGCCCTGGCGAAAGCGAGCCACCTCGCTGAGCACACCTCTCCCGCCTCGGCTCCCGCGATTGGACTCGAACGGGTCGCACACACGTTCGATGCATGCTCGCCGCCCGAAGCGGCATGGTGCGAGGTCCGCTAGCCTCCAAGCCCGTCCACGGGCGTCCAGGACGGTTGGTACTCAGTTCGGTACTCAACGGCCCCCTGACGGCGTCAGAACGGGACCTCGTACCAAGCCATCTCGACGCCAGGAGGACAGCAGGCGCTTCCGCTGCGCCTACGTGTGCGGTCCAACACGCCAGACCCCAACCGCGGTGCTGGCGGCACAAACATGCATCCCTCCTAAACTGGTGGCACACAGTGGTCCCCGACCGGAAGGGCTACCGCCTACATGGGTGATGTGACTGCGGGTGTCGAACGTGCGATTCGAGAGTGGATCAGGTCGGGGAGGTACGGGCCTGGGGCTCGCATCCCCTCAGAACGCACGATCGCTCAGGAGCTAGGGGCTGGCCGGACGACTGTTCGTCAGGTACTCGCGAGACTGGTAGCGGATGAGACCCTGCGGGTCACCCACGGCAGCGGGTATTACGTCACGGATGCCTATGAGCGAGCTATCCACGGTCGGACGCTCACGCCCTGGAAGATCCATGGAGAACGCACGGTCTACGACAACCGATGGGTACGGCTCAGCCTTGCTGATGTCGAGCCCCCCGACATGGAGCGCTTCGAGCATCACGTTGTCCATCTCCAGCGTGTTGCCATTGCTGCAGTGATCGACGATCAAAACCGTGTGCTCATGTTGTGGCGGTATCGATTTGTCCCGCAGCAGTGGGGATGGGAGTTGCCCGGCGGAATCGTGGATGAACGGGAAGACTCAAAGCAGGCGGCGCTACGCGAGGTCGAGGAAGAGACTGGTTGGCGTCCGCATTCACTTGAGCACGCCGTCACATATGAGCCCATGGTCGGGATGGTTGATTCGCCCCATGAGATTTTCATCGGCCGTGGAGCAACTCGCGTAGGCGACCCCAGTGATATCGAAGAGCAAGGCGAAGTCGCCTGGATTCCCCTGACGGACATACAGCGCTTGCTTAAGAAGGGCGAACTGATGGGGTCGGGGACCCTTGTTGCCCTACTGCATGTGCTTGCATTCGGTCACTGACGAGTCATCTAGTCGCCTCGCCAAGCCGAGCAATGCGGCGTCGATAACGCACAGAACCCGTTCTGTTTGCCAAGAGCTTCGCTTCACGAACTTGCCGCGCAGCATCTGCGTACTCACCGCGGACCAAATGAGCTTCGGCGAGGTCACAATGAAGCCCTGCCCTCGCTCGCACAAAAGTCGGGTCCATAGACTCAAGAACACCGTACTGAGTCGAGATGGCTTCTTCGTCTCCTAGCAGCACCAGCGTGTGACCAGTCCAGCGCCTAAAGTGCTCAGTGCTCAGGAAGATGCTGGCGATATCTTCGTCACGAGGATCTGTCGTGTCCGGCATTGTCTGCGCGGCTTTTTCCAATGCGCGCTGCGCCCCCTCGGCGTCATGGGCAAGCGCGCGCAGCTCGGCGTCAGCAGACAAAAGCCATGCCCGAAGTTTTGCTGACAGTTGTGAGGTGCCGATGCGCAGCGCCTCGTTTATCAACTCCACGCCAAGTGCGGGGCGGCCAGCATCTGCCAGAACGAATGCTTGCTCCCCCATGGCATGGGCCAGATACCGAACATCATCGGCTTCTTTCGCCGCCTGCTTGCCCATTTCATAATGCCGCCACGCTCTATCGGCCGCGCCCACGTCGAGCGCCTGCCACGCCGCAAGTGTTGCCGCTCCCGCAAGTTCTCTCGCGACTGGTCGCCGCGCGTCGGGAAGGACTGCGAACGTCAATGCTTCTTGCAACGCTGCTAGATGTGCATTCATCTGGTCAACGATGCTAAATGCTCCGGCCATCCGGTCCTGTGTACGCAGTAGCTCGGTCTGGCTGGTGAAGGTATTCACCATGGAGCGACTTACTGCTTGCGCAGTGTCAATTTGGCGGATTAGTTCGTCATAACCGTCTGCGGCTTGCGGCGTGATCTCTTGAAATAGTTCTTCACTGGTCCAACCAAGGAGGGCCCGCAGAATAGTTGTGTACGGCTCGGCTACCGAACGCCTGCCGTTCTCCCACTCGGAGATATAGACCTTCAGGCTTGCAGAACTGGCGATGGTGATCTGCGGATGACTCATCACATAACGCTCAATCTCGGCGCGTAGACGGTTTTGGGACCACCCACGCGCGGCGCGCGCCTGCTTCAAGCCAAGGGGCATAGCTCCAACTCCCGACTGCCCATCTGCCTGTGTGTCGAGGATGCCGCAGATCAGCCGAGGTCAACAGGGGTTAACCATCCTGAGTTAACCCCAGCCAACTGTTTCCGCAGGTCATTGCCGGTTTTCCTGGAACCACGGCAGCCAGCGGCGCAGCGTGCCGCGGGACTTGTCGCACCACCCTTGACAGTGGTGCGCACCAGTTCTAAATTGGTGCGCACCTCGTGAAGTGGTTCGCCGTTGGCGGGCTACTCAGTCCTAGAGGAGTCGCAGAGATGTTCCCTCAGAAGTCCGCCAGCATCCCGCAGTGGATCGCCGGTGTCGCGCTCGCGATCTTCGCGATCAACAACCCGGAGAAGGCCGCTGCGCTGGCCAACAAGGTCGTTCACGCGATCACCACGTTTTCGAGCTCGCTGGGCTGACCTGCGATGACTGCCTCCCGCTCGCAGACGTCGGCCCTCGGCGCACAAGCCACCACGCACGCCGTCGAGGGCCGCCCTTCCCGACCGTTCACCGATCCCAACGAGGTGCCCGTGTCCCGTTCTTTGTCCCCGTTGGCTGCGCTGGCCGAGGTCGACTTGCGCGGCAAGCCGATCGAGGGTGCGCAGTGCCGTTTTGACCCTGAGTTGCACACCGGTCCGGACGGCGCCGAGTCGCCGGACGAGCGGGAGGCCCGCGAGCTGGTGGCGGCCGAGGTGTGCGAGTCGTGCCCGCTGCGTGGCGCGTGCCTGGAGCTGGCCGAACGGCTCCGTCCCGAGTACGGGGTGTGGGGCGGGTTCACCCCGGTTCAGCTCGCTGGCGTGTTCGCCGCCTACGACATGACGGAGGTGGCCTGAATGACGCGGCTCAGTGTGCTGATCGCCCGCGCCCGCGACATGGTGCAGGACCCGCAGGCCCGGATCCGGGTGCTGTTCGCACTGGTGTACTTCGCGCTCGCCGCTGCGGCCCTGCTGAGCGGCGGTATCTGGTGAAGGTCCGCTTGACCGGCCTGCCCGCCGAGGTCGACACCGCCGCCGCCCGCATCGCCAGCGTCCTGACCGTACTGGAGACCTCCGAACCGTATCGGCGGCGCGGGAACTCGGCGCTGGTCTCGCTCTACCTCGAAGTCTCCCTTGACCCGCCCGCGCCCGGCGCCGAGCCGCCGAGTGAAACCGACCCGCACTGACGACCCCTGCCGTCCCGGGGCGCCGCACCTTCCACAGCACCGGCGCCCCGGGCCCTTCACCAGGAAGGAAGTTCCACGATGGCCGACAAGCCGACCTCCAGCAAGTCCTCGACCTGGCCCAACGGCGAGCCCAAGTCCGTCCGGGACGCCTACGACGCCACCCAGCCCGGCAAGCAGTCCGGCGGCAAGAAGTGAGCGCCGCCATGATCTTCACCTTCGACGACACCGACGACCGTGACCGCGCGTCGGACGGTGTGTCCCGGTACGGCGTCTACCTGCGCCGCTACACCAAGTTGTTCGCCCCGTGCGACGGTGACGGCGCGGTGACGGCCGACCCTGGCGAGTTCGCCGCTGCCGCCTGGCAGGTGGCGACCTCGCCGACCATGGCGCCGCCCTACCTCGACTGGACGGCCGAGCGGCTCCAGTCGGTGACCTTCACCCACAGCGAGCACGACGCCGCGCTGATCGCCCGCGTGCAGGTCGCGGTGCCGCGCCCGGCCGCGCTGGCCGACACGCGCCTGTTCGCCGACTGGGACCGCGGCGACCGCTGGAACCGCGGCTACCACGTCCCCGATGATGCCGCGATGGCGCGTCGCCCGGCGATGCTGACCAGCACCCTGCTGCTGTTCCACATCCCCGCCGCGGACCTGTACGCCCCGCGGTTCGCGCCCGACCGGCTGACCGTCACCGACGCCAAAGCGTCGCTGTCATGGCTGGCCGCGCTGCTGCACGGCAGGGTGGCGCCGGTGCTGGCCGCGCTCGACACCGGCGCCGGTGGGGCGGGGGTGGCCCGGTGATCGGCGCCCTTCTCGTGCTGGCCGTGCTGGCCGCGGCGGTGTGCTGGCTGTGCGCGTCCCCGGCCCGGCTGGCGGTGGCCGGTGGGGCGGTGCTGACTGCGCACCCGGCGCCGACCCTGGCCGTCACCGTCGTGGTGGCCGCTGGGCTGACGGTCGCCGCGGTGGTGCTGGTGGCCCGGTCGGTGCGGGACCAGGGCTGGTCCCTGGTCACCGTGCACCGCCCCACCCCCAACCCCGTGCCCGCCGCTGCGTCCGTGGGGGTGCCGGTGGGGGGTGTGGCGCCATGACCCGCCGCCGTAGCCCGGCCCGGTTCTTCGACCCGACCGGCCGCCGGTACGGGATCCCCACGTGGCCGTGGCGGATGGCCCCGGAGCATCTGCGCACCCGCCGCCAGCTGGCCGCCGCGGGCCTGCGCCCGGGCGGTCAGGACGTGGCCGGTCAGGTGCTGTGGAACTCGCGCCGCTACAACGCCCCCGGCGGGGTGCGCGCCGCCTACCTCTACGACGTCCGCCTCGCGCTGCCCAAGCGGACCCCGACCGACCGGCAGCGCGCCGCCCTCGGCAAGGCGCTGGCCGCCCGCCGGCACTGCCCGACCTGCGACCGCGACGCCGGTTACGTCCTGCCCCGCCACCTCGGCGAGTGCATGGCATGCGCGGACGGCCCCGACGAGACGGAGGTGACCGCGGCATGAACGCCACCACGCCCACCCACCGCGCCGCGCTCGCCCCGCGCCCGCTGCGTGCGGGTCCGGTCAAGCGCTGCCCGTCCTGCACGGCGCCGCTGGACGGTGGCCCGGTCCGGTTCCGCTGTGAGCCGTGCGGCCGGTCGGTGATGGCCGCCGACCTCGACACCGAATACCACCCCGCCACCCCGCAGGCCACCACCCCGCGTTCCGCCGCCGTCCGGCGCGCCGAGCCCCTCGACTCGGCCCCGGCCGGTACCGCCCCCGACAGGAGGCAATCGGCATGACCACGCTCAATCACCACGTGCCCGCATCGCCGGTGTCCGCGGCCCTCGGCGCGCCCGCCACCACACCTGCGCACGCCGCCGAGGGCCCGCCCCGACCGATCACCGACCCCGACCACACCGGCCCGCGCCCGGCCCTTGACACGCCCACCGGGCGTGCCGCGGGCGCCGACGAGCGCGGCGCCTCGCCGCTCTCGCCGCGGGGACGCGCGTTGACCAGTAGCGAGTTCACCGCGGTCGCCGTGGTGGCCGCGCTGGTGGCGGCCCTGGGTTTGCTGGGGTTCATCAACAGCTTCGCCGCCGTCGCCGAAGCCTCCCGGCCCTCGTTCGGTCGGCTGGCCTGGACGGTGCCCCTCGGTATCGACCTCGGCATCGCCATCTTCGCCGCCCTCGACATCGTGCTTGCGCGGCTGGACATGCGGATTCGGTGGCTGCGGTTCATCCCGTGGGCGCTGACCGGCGCCACGGTGTACCTCAACGTGGCTGGCGAACACGGGGTGTTCGGCAAGGTCGCGCACGCGGTGCTGCCTGCGCTGTGGGTGGTCGCCGTCGAGATCGCCGCGCACGTGATCCGGATCCGCGCCGGGATCGCTGCGGGCACCCGGATGGACTCCATTCGCGCGTCCCGGTGGGTCCTGGCGCCCTGGCCCACGGTCAAGCTGTGGCGCCGGATGGTGCTGTGGGAGATCCGGTCCTACCCCGACGCCCTGAACCGCGAACGCGCCCGCGTCCTCGCCCTGACCGACCTGCAAGACACCTACGGCCGGTGGGCATGGCGCCGCAACGCGCCCCGCCGCGTCCGGGCCCTGTACCGGCTCGGCGAACTCTCCGAGCCGTCCGCCGAGACGTCCACCGTGGTGTCGGGCGCGCCGTCCGGTGGACCGGTCGCCGACCGTCCCGCCCTGCCGGGGATGGACCGTCCCGCGCTGGAGTCCGGACCGTCCGGCCACCGTCCCGGTGGACCGTCCGCCGCGCCGTCTCGGACCCGTCCCCGGACCACGGCCGGACGGTCCGGTGGAGGCACGCGTGGACCGTCCGGCCGCCGGACCCGGACGCGTTCGGGCAAGCCCGCCACGCCGCCGCCGGACGTGGACGACCTGATGCCTCTCGGCCGGAGCATCGCCGCCGACCTGACCGCGGCCGGTGAGCCCCTGACCCGCAACACCCTGGCCGCGCGGCTGCGCGCGGCCGGACAGTCCGCCGGTAATGCCCGCGTCGGCGCCCTGCTGGCCCGCCTGAAGACCGACACCCCTACCGACCCCACCGCCAAGGATGGTGACGCCCGATGAACCCGATGGACCAGCACACCGCCGACGATGACAGCGGCGAGGGCACGGTGGTGCCCCTGCGACCGGCGGCCGACTACCCCGGCGATGACATCACCGCCGCCGACCCGGTGACCGGCGAGGCGATCGGCGACGCGTCCGGCGACGGACCGGACGACGGACCGGGCGGTGGTGGGTACGCGCCGGTTGGTGACGATGACGAGCAGCGGCGGCCGATCGTCCCCGAGGAATGGACCCGGGAGACCTGGCGGACGACGCTGGCCGATCTGGCTGGGCTGTGGTGGTACAAGACCCGCTACCACGGGTTCCGCGCACCCAAGTACATCGTGGTGACCACCTGGTACGCGGTGTGCGGGGCGCGGCGGCTGTCGCGGCGCCTGATGGCATGGTGGCAGTGGACCGACGGATGGGTGCTGGAGTCGCAGGCCGTGGCCGCCGGCCGGTCCGGGCACCACGACGCGATGAACGCCCACCGCGAGGGCAAGAAGACCCGCGCCGCCCGCGGTCAGATCGTCGCGCTGGGCACGGTCGGCGCGGCGGTGGCAGGGTTGGTGGCCTGGAAGTACCTGCCAGGCTGGGCATGGATCGGACTCGGCACGGTCGCGGCGCCGGTGCTGGCCCGGCACGGCGCCCCCGAGGGACAGCCGATCATCCGCGCCGCGGTGGTCCCGACCGCCTACCAGACTCCCACTCCCGAGATCATCACCCGCGGGCTGGGGTCGCTGGGCATCTCGGCGATCAACCAGGTCATCAAGAGCGGTGAGGGGCTGGCGTTCATCGCCGACGTGCACCGCGATGGTGACGGGTGGGGTGTGGAGCTGGACCTTCCGCATGGGGTGACCGCGACCCACATCCTGCAAAAGCGCGAGGAACTGGCCTCAGGGCTGCGGCGGCCGCTGTCGGCGACCTGGCCCGAACGCCTCGCCCACGAGCACGCCGGACGGCTGTACCTGTGGATCGGGCGGCGGGACATCTCCAAGGCCAAGCCCGTCCCGTATCCGCTGGTCCGGACCGGCACCACCGATGTGTTTGCCACCGTGCCGTTCGCGGTCACCCCCCGCGGGCAGCTCGTCGGCGCGCCGCTGTTCGAATACAACTGGGTGATCGGTGCCGCTCCAGGGCAGGGCAAGACCACCGGTGTGCGCGCGCTGGGCTGCGGCATCGCCCTGGACGTGGTCTCCGATCTGTGGATTCACGAGCTGGCCGGTAAGGGTGACCTGGAACCGTTGTCCCAGGTGTGCCACCGCTACGTCTCCGGGATGGACGACGAGGCGATCGCCTACGCCGCCGCATCGGTCCGCAAGCTGAAGGCCGAGATGCACCGCCGCAGCGAGATCTTCAAGAAGCTCCCGCGCGAGGCCAAGCCGGACGGCAAGCTCACCCGGGAACTGGCCGCCGACCGGCGCCGGAACCTGCGCCCCATCGGGGTGATCTTCGATGAGGTGCAAAACCTCATCCTGCACCCCGACCACGGCGGCCCCGCCCTGGTGGAGGACCTGGCCGCGGTGGAGCGGATCGGCCGCGCCTACGGCATCTTCATCATCTTCGCCACCCAGCGCCCCGACGGGGACGCGCTGCCGCCCAAGGTGCGGGACCTGGCCCTGGTCCGGTTCTGCCTGAAGGTCCCCGACCATGTCTCCAACGACATGATCCTGGGCAGCGGCGCCTACAAGGCCGGATACCGCGCCTCAGAGTTCCGCTTGGACGTGGACCGGGGGCTGGGCTGGTACAACGGCGCTGGGGACATGCAGGCCGTGCGGACCCTGTACCTGGACCTGCACGACACCGCCCGGATCGCCGCCCGCGCCCGCGCGATGCGCCAGGCCGCCGGGGTGCTGTCCGGCTACGCCCTGGGCGAGGCCGAGCCCGATGAGCCCGAGCGCAGCTTCGCCGCCGACGTCTTGACGGTGTTCGGCTCGGCCGACAAGCGACACTGCGACACCATCGCCGCCCTGCTGCGCGAGCACCTGTCCGGTGTGTACGCCGACATCACTACCAAAGCGGTCTCCTCCCAACTCCGCGCCCTGGGCATCGAGGTCAAGAAGCTGCGTGATCCCGACAGCCCCGGCGTCAAGGCCGGTTGCGAACGCGCCGCCGTCTACGTCGCCGCACACCCCGACGCGCCCGCCGAGATGTAGCGCAACACCAGCGGCGTGTTGCGGTAGCGCAACATGCCCCCACCTGCACAAACCCGACGCCACCGCAACACGCAACGCGAGTCGCAACACCCTGACCTGCACTGTTGCGGTGTTGCGGCCCAGCACCCGACCGGCCCGGCGGGCCGCCGCCTAGGCAACGGTCCGCCGCCCCCCACCCCTGCCCGCAACGCAACGCCTGTGGAGGCACCCCGATGGGGATCACCCTGTTCCGCTGCGGCACCTGCCGTAAGCCCTACACCAACCCGCTCACCCACACCTGCGTCACCCGGATGGACAGCAAACGCCGCCCGGGTAAGACCCGCTTCAAGCCCACCGCCACCCGCACCTGTGGCAGGTGCGGCAAGCCCTACACCAACCCGCTGACCCACACCTGCACCGTCAAAACCGACTTCCGCAAGCGCAAGGCCGCCCAGACCCGTAAGGAAAAGGCTGCCAAGAAGGCCGCCGCCCGCAAGGCCAGGGCTGACGCCGCTCGCCGGCGGCGCCGCGAGCAGCAACGCAACCGGCC
>NZ_SMJX01000320.1 GCF_004348535.1 Actinomadura sp. KC216 | reverse complement strand
CTCCCAACCTCCGTTCCTCACCCCGCCCCGTCGGCCCACTCCGCGGCCGCCGGGGCGGCCCGCGTGAAGCACACCATCAGCCCCGTCCCGGAAAGGACCCACCGACCGATGACCTCGGACTACCACGGAAAGATCACCAGCACGGTCCGCGACGCGACCGAGGCATTGCACGACGACGACACCGGCGTCCTGAGCATCCTGCGGACACCGACGTTCAACCTCACCGGCCGCGACTCCTGCCACGCCGAGTACATCACTGTGGACGGCGAATACGGGCAAGTGTGCACGGGCCTGCGGGACCGCCGGTTCTACGTCCGCGGTCCCCACGCCCACCGGACCGACGCCGACGACAGCGTCCGGTTCCACCAGACGATCGAGTCCGCGCTGTCCGAGGCGATGGGACGGATCTCGTGAACGCCTCCGCAGCCCTGCCCCCGTTCACGCCTTCGTAGCCATGCACCTCCTCAGCGCGGGCAACAGCCCTGCCGACAAGCAGATCGCTGTCGATGGCCGCTGGTTCACCAATCTCGGCCCGGTCTACGACGGCCACCACGCCAAGATCCGCGACTGGTACCTGTTCTTCCACGACGGCTACTGGTACATCGGCCAGGTCGCCGAGCTACGCGACCACGGCCACCAGGTCCGCTTCATCGGCGACCAGCGGTGGATGCCGGTCAGCGGGATGGGCGCCCTCCAAGCGCCCCGGTGATGCCGCAGGCACGGGGAGCCCCGTCCCGCAAAACCCGCCAGCCCAATCAAATCACCGGACCCCGTCCGGCCACCCCGCCCGGTTGCGGTACCGCCTCACGGTCGGCAACGAGTCGGTCTACGTCCGCATCGACGGCCGGTCCTGACGGCCCACCACCAAATCCCCCAACCAGGGCCGCATCCAACCCCTGATCTGACAGGACGAACGAGATGGACTCTGACGAGACAGACCCGTGCATCGTCTGCGCGGACGGGCCGCAGGAGTGCTCCTGCTACGGCGACGACCCCGAGTGCTGCCGCTGCGGCGGTCCCGGTGTGGCGGTGCCCGAGCACTGCTGCGACTGCGAGGTGGTGGGGCCGTACTGCGTGGCCTGCCACCAGTGCGGCGCCTCGTGCGCGGGCAACTGCAACTGCCCGATCACCGTCGAGCGCGCTGACGGCACGCACTTGACCCTCTGAACCAGCGGACCGCGGCACAAGCCGCCCAAAGCCCCGCTACCCGAATCCGCCGATCGACCGCCGCCCGCCGGTGGCCGAGAACTCCCCTGTTGAGGAGGTGACCGATGCCTATCCTGCGCCACCGCCAAAGCCGCGGCCAAAGCCCGTGGGATGGCCCCGGCCAGGTTGACCTGCGCCTGGAAGTTCCCGCCTGGACCAAGAACGCGCTGTGCGCCGAACTCGGTGTCGAGGTGTTCTTCAGCGAGAGCGGCACACGTGACCACATCACCGAGCTCGCGAAGCAGGCGTGCACGGCCTGCTCTGTCCGCATCGAGTGCCTGGAGTGGGCGTTGACGTTCGAGCCGTGGCAGGACCGCTACGGCGTGTTCGGTGGCGCTGGCCCGAGGGAACGTGCCGCCCTCCGCCGTGAGCGCGATCGGCGGAGGAAGGTCGCATGAACTTCTGCCCCACAGCTGGTCTTTCGACCTGAACGCGCTGCAACGAAAGGAGGCCGATGCCATGACCGAGTACTTTGCGATCATCACGATCAGCAAGCCGACCAACAACGGTACTGCCGCCATACAGGGCACATTCACGTGCACCATGCGGGTCGGCGCGGGCACCACGCGGTCCGCAATCTACGAGCACGTCCTCAAGACGATCCCCCACCAATTCCAGGGCGGGAACGTCATGTTCTTCAGCGCCGAGCCGAACCGCACCCCGCACTGAGATCAGCCGGACAGGTTCCTTTCCCTTTGGCTTTTCTGGGCCGAGAACCTTTCCCCAGGGAGACGACCATGACCCTCAATTCCGTGTTCACCGCCGCCGAACTGGACCTGATCGCGCGGGCGCTGAATGCGCGGGCCGACATCTACGCCCGGGTGGCGGAGATGGCGGGCACGGTGCCCGACTACGAGATCGCGACCCGTGCCACACGCCGGTACCGCGCCCTGGCCAATCGGGTCTGCGCAGCCCGCAACGCAGCCCACAACGTGCCCCGCACCGCGCCCCCCAGCATGCCCGGATTCCTCCTGGAAGGAGCACCGGACCCCGATGGACAGCATGGATGACAGGGCCGACTGGCCCGCCAGTCCCCGCGAGGACGGCCCTGATGATGACAGCCGCGGCGATGCCCGGCCGGAAGAGACCGACCGCGCGGCGGCCGGGCTGCCCGGCGTTGGGCGTATCGCCTTGAGTAAGCGCGGCGAGCTGGCCTGCAAAGCCGTTCTGGTCGTGGTGGGCGCCCTGTACCTGGTGCTCATGTGGGTGTCTTACACCAACGCCCGGACGGCGCTGCTGGAGGCCGGGGAGCCCCGGCATCTGGCGGAGCTGCTGCCGATTGGCTTCGATGTGGCCGGCACGGTGCTGGTGGCGCTGTCGCTGGTGCTGGCGGTCAAGGAGTCACGCGGCCAGCTGGTCACCCGGCTGTACGGGATCGTGCTGGTGGTGATCAGCGCCGGGATCGGCGCCTGGTACGGGCGCACGGTCGGCGGCGGCTGGTTCAGCTGGTTCGTGGCCGCGCACGCGCTGATGGCGGTCACGCTGGCGGTGTTCGCCGAAAGCGTGGCGTGGCTATTGCGGGCGCGGATCGACGCCGCCATCGGCGTGGAACGCGTCCCGATGGTGTTGTGCCTGACCAATCCGGGTGCGTGGCGGGAGGCGAACATGTACCGGCTGCGGCACCGCTCTCCCGTTTCCTCCGCCCTGGTGCTGCGGTCTGAGAAGATCAAGGCGGTTTCCCGGGTGGTGGAGGCCGCCCAAGAGGACGCCGGGTACAAAGGTGCGAAAGCGAAAAAGGTGCGGGCGGCGATCATGCGGGCGTGCCGGGAGGGCACGCTGCCCGTCGAGGCGATCGAACGGGCCTGCGAAACCGGCCTGGACGAGACCGCTTCCCGCCGCCTTCTGGTCGATGCCGCAAAGGCGATGATGGCCAGCACCGCGACCGACGCCATTTCTGGGAGAGACCCCCTGGCCGAACTGCTCGGCAGCCACGACCAGAAAGCGGCGGGAAAGCTTCCAGAAAGCGCCACGCTGGATGTGACCTGGGGTGATACCAGCACCGGGAAAGATCCGGGAAAGATCACAGAAACCGCAGGAAAGATTCTGGAACGGGGTCACAACGTCAGCGACGAGCGTATGTCGAGCATCGTCGCTGAGGTCGAGCAAGCCTCCGGCAAACCCATGAAGGTTTCTGAGATCGCGTACGCGCTGAGCATCAGCACTGCGAGAGCGGCGACCATTCGGAAAATCACTCCGAAAGCCATCGAGAACGGCAGTGGACGACACCGGTAATCCCTCGCCAAGTGACGGCAGGCATGGAACCGGGTGAGCCGCGAGCATGCCACCGTCCCCCAATCCATCTGGAGGCCAATGGAGAAGATCAAGACCCAGATCGTCAACGGCCGTGATCTCCGCCAAGGCGACGTTCTCGCCTCTGGCGATGAGATCACCGACGTCCACCACGACCCGGAAGGCACCTGGATCGAGACCTTCCGGGGAAACTTCGGCTACGCCGACGGCCAGACCTGGCGGGTTCAGCTCCCCAGGCCGCCGCGCTGATCACCCGGCAGCGCCTCAACCGGCGATAAGCGCCTAATCTGCCCGGCGGCCGGGCGCTGACCGCACAACCGCTAACCAAGCCGACCAGGCGCCCCCAGGGCCACCTGGCGTTGTTTCGTGTCCCGACAAATGACCGGGCGGGTTTTCGTGCCCGCCCGGTCATTTCGTGCTGCACAGAAAACGAAGTTCTCTCCGTCACCAACCCGAAAGGGGATCTTGTCATGTTCAAACTGCTCTGGCTGCCGGTGTTCTGGCTTTTCGCCGCCATCGTCGCCTACGAGTGGCACCTCAACGGTGTCTTCCTGGTCGTCGCGCTCGCCGTCGGCACCGGCGTCGCGCTGTGGGCGACCTCCGGCGACAACAAGGAGGGCAGCAAGTAGATCGCTCATGCACGGCCACGTCCCGCGCGGGGGCGGCCTCGGTTCCGAACGGCACCGAGGCCGCCCCCGTCTCCGCGGTTGGCCATGCGCACCCACCAGCCCCCGAACAAAGCCTCTTTGAGGAGATCTCATGAGTAACGACAACCTTCGCCTGGTCACGGTCATCTTGGACCGGTCAGGCTCCATGCAGGGGGTCAAGGACGACGCCGAGGGCGGCCTGAAAGCGTTCCTGCAGGCGCAGCACGAGGCCCCCAGCCTGACCCTGGTCACGCTGCGGCAGTTCGACACCGAGGTCGAGACCGTCTTTGAGCGGACGCCGCTGGACGACGTGCCGGCCTTCACGCTGCACCCGCGCGGCACTACGGCGCTGCTGGACGCGATCGGGTCCACCGTCGCCGCGACCGAAGAGCACCTGGCCACGCACATGACCGCGCACGAGTGTCCCGGCGAGGTCGTCTACGTGATCGTCACCGACGGGTACGAGAACGCCTCCCGTGAGTGGACCGCGCAGCAGGTCAAGGACATCATCACCCGCCAGCGCGGCAGGGGCCGCGTGTTCGTGTTCCTCGGCGCGGACCAGGACGCGATCACCGTGGCGCACGGAATCGGCATCGGCGCCGAAACATCGCTGTCGTATTCCAGCCGCAACACCCGCGACTCGATGACCTCGGCGGGTCACACCGTGGCGCGCGGGTCCAGGTCGGGTGACTACTCCTTCACCGACCAGGAGCGGACCGGGGCGGCCGGGTCATGACCTGGCCGCACCACGCCGGGGCGGGGGGAACCGCGGACGGCGCGTGGCACTCCGTGGACGAGCCCCATCGCGCCGGTGATACCCGACGCGTGCCCTGGGATGGCGTGCCCGACGAGGTGCCGGATGTGCCCGAGCCCGGGGCCGCCGCGGCGGCCGAGCAGGTGGATGCCGGTGGCCGAATCGGGAGGTTGTGCTCCCGGCTGGTGGGCGGTGTCCACCCGCCCGACATCTGGGAGGACCGGCCCGGGCTGGCCAAGCTGGCCGCCTACGCCCGGCACGGCGTCGGCGCGCCCGAGAAGGGGCCGCTGCGCACCGGCCAGCTCTGGTGGTTCCGGCTGGTGTGCCTGCCGATCACCGCGTGGGCCTATTGGAAGGCGTGGGCGCTGGAGCGCCCTCTGCGCGGCGCGCCGTTCTTGATCGTCCAGGTCTGGTGGTGGCTGCTCAACATCGCCGTCTTCTTCCACCTGCTGTGAGACACCCAAGAGATAAGGAGCCGATCAATGGATGCTGTTGCCGATCTGGTGGCCGGGCTCGACGGGGTGGACCTGCCGAGCATCGTGCTCAACCTGGTGTTCCTGACGCTTCCCGGGCTGGCCCTGGCCAAGGGCCTCAAACGGTTCCGCACCCCCAGCCAGGACCTCGGCGGCATGGGCGGCGGCGGGCGCGGCGCCCAGGCGAAAGCGCACCTGCAGCGGGCGGGCGGGCAGGTCGCCTCCCTCGTCACCATCGTCGCGGTGCTGACCGCCGGGCTCGGCCTGGTCCCCCTCGTCAGGGCGGGCTACGAGCTGGTGGCCGGTGTCGATGAGGCGGCCCCGGCGGTGGTCGGTGTCATCGTGCTGGCGGTGCTGCTGGTCAAGGGACTGGTGATGGCCCGCGACCTGATGGACGGCAAGGTCGACCGGCCGCTTCTGTGGCTGGCGCCGGTGCCGCTGCTGGCGCTGCTGGTCTGGGTCGCGCCGGTGGTCGCCGACCAGATCACCGACCAGGCCGGTAAGACCGCCCGGATGGTCGTGGACCAGGCCAAGACGGACGTGCAGGACCGCGACGCCGAGCAACCGCCCAGCGACAAGCCCGGCAAGTCCGGCAAGGACGACGAGCCGGATGGCGCGGACAGCGGTGAGCAGGGCCGATGAGCAGGGTCGCCGTCGCCGCCGCGGTAGCGGGCACGCTCGCGGTGGCTTGCATCAACCCCGGCGTGTTCCGTGATGTCCCGATGCTGGGCGAGTTGATCACCGTTGCTGTCTCCTTCACCGATGCCGCTGGTGCCGGTGAAGGAGGCGGCGGGGGCGGCAAAACCAGCAAAGCCGACCCTGGCGCGGACGGCGAGGACGAGCCGGACGGCGCCAACGGTGACGGCGGTGCCGGTGCCCCGGCGGCCTACCGCGCCCTGTACAAGCGGGCCGCCGCCGACTCGTGCGTGGACTGGCAGGTGCTGGCCGCGATCGGATACGTCGAATCGCGGCACGGAGCCAACACCGGCCCCAGCTCGGCAGGGGCGCTGGGGCCGATGCAGTTCATGCCCGCCACCTGGCGCTCCTACGGCCGCGACGGCGACGGCGACGGACGCAAGGACGTCCACGACCCCGCCGACGCGATCCCGGCCGCCGCCGCCTACCTGTGCGCGCACGACGCCGCCACCAACCTGCGCAAAGCCCTGTGGCATTACAACCACTCGTGGCGCTACGTCGATCACGTCCTGGCCGTGGCCGACCGGCTGCGCTGACCGTCCGGCTGACCAGCACCCGAAAGGAGGGGACCCCTACGTGAACGAACAACTCCAGCGGCTCGGGCGGGACCTGCACACCACCGTTGAGGGGCGGCTGCGCCATCAGATGCTGCCGCACTACCTCACCGCCGCGCTGCTGGCGGCGGGCCTCACCGTGGCCAACCTGCCAGCGCACGTGTCGGCCACCCGCACCACGCTGGGGGCCGCAGGCCTGACCGCCGCCGTGGCGGGGGTGGCCATGTGGCGGATGCGGTCGACCCGATGGCGGCCGTGGACTCCACGCGTGGCCATCACCGGTGCCGCCGCGGCCGGATGGCTGACGGCCGCCGCGCTGACCGGCCTGGGCCCGATCCTGGCTGCGGCGCTGATCGCCGCAGAGATCATGCTGGCCGCCCGGTGGTGGCAGCACCACCGGCCCGGATACCCCGACCCATCCCAGCCGCCTGCCGCCGACCACGCCGACGAACAGCAACAGGCGGCCCAACCGGCCCCCGAACCGGCTCAGGATCCGGCCGTGCCCCCCGTCCGGCAGGCGAGTACCACCGTCGACCTCGATACGGCGCTGCCCGCCCCGGAAGATTCCTCTGCGGCCAGCCCCGTAGACGACGCTGCGGTCGGCTCCGCAGATGGCGGAACCGAGGATGAGGCACCCCAGGTGATCGTCGACGAACTGCGTCGGCATGGGGTGCGCGCCGCCGTGGTGGGGGCGACGGCGGGCCCGCAGGTGATCCGCTACAGCCTCGCCCTGGGCAACGGCGTCAAGATCTCCAAGGTCCGCGCCCTGGTGGAGAACCTCGGCGTCGCGCTGGGGCGCGCCAACCTGCGGCTCATCGCACCGGTGCCCGGACAGCCGGGCGTGGTCGGCCTGGAGGTGCCCAACCCCCACCGGCGCAGCGTGCACCTGACCGACGTGCTGTCCTCGCCCGCCGCCACCGCCGAACACCACCCGATGATCGTCGGGCTGGGCAAGGACGTCGAGGGCCGCCCGGTGGTGGTCAACCTGGCCGCGATGCCGCACATCCTGATCGCGGGCGCCACCGGCGCGGGCAAATCCACCGCGCTGAACGCCATCATCGCCTCGATCCTGATCCGCGCCGACCCCGCCGACGTCCGCATGGTGCTCATCGACCCCAAACGGGTCGAACTGGCCGCCTACGCCGGAATCCCGCACCTGCTCACCCCGATCATCACCAATCCCAAGCGGGCCTCCGAGGCCCTGCAGTGGGTGGTCGGCGAGATGGACCGCCGCTACGACGACCTGGCCGCCACCGGATACCGGCACATCGACGACTTCAACCAGGCCGCGGCGTCGGGCAGGGTGACCGCGCCGCCCGGCTCGGACCGGGTGTACACGCCCTACCCCTACCTGCTGGTGATCGTGGACGAGCTCGCCGACCTGATGATGATCGCGCCACGCGACGTGGAGGACTCGGTCGTGCGTATCACCCAGCTCGCCCGCGCCGCCGGGATCCACCTGGTGCTGGCCACCCAGCGGCCCAGCGTGGACGTGGTCACCGGACTGATCAAGGCCAACGTCCCGGCCCGGCTTGCATTCGCCGTCGCCTCCCTGGCCGACAGCCGCGTAATCCTCGACCAGCCCGGCGCCGAAAAGCTGCTGGGCGCCGGTGACGCGCTGCTGGCCCCGGCCGGCGCCACCCAGCACATCCGCCTTCAAGGCGCACTGATCACCAGCGAACAGATCACCCAGGTCGTCGAACACGCCAAATCCCAGTACCCCGACGCCCCGCCACACGCCGACCTGCACGCCCCGGCCACCAGCGCCCCGGCCACCAGCAGGCCAGCCACCAACAGGGCGGCCCCGCAGACCGCTACCGACCCGCTGACCACACCCCACCAGCAGGTCATGCAGGTGATCAAAGCGGGACCGGCGACCGCCACCCAGATCCAGACCTGCACCGGGCTGCCCGAACACCAGGTCGATGAACTGCTGAGCCAGCTCACCCGGTTCGGCTACCTGGTCAAACCCGCAGACCACTACGAGATCCCCTAACCCGGGGCGACACCTCACCGAGGGGCGACAGGCAACACCGGCGCCCCGGCCGCGCCCTGCGCAAGTACACGCCCCTCAGCTGCTCAGGAGGTACCCCCGTGGCCCATGCCGCAGGCCGGTTCATCCGCATCGCCCTGGTCAGCGCGCTGGCCTACCACATCAGCACCATCGCCCGCGACGACGCCAAAGGCGACGACACCGACCACGCCCGCCCCCAGGCCACGGCCGGGACCGGTCTCGGCCGGCGCATCGTCGCAGAAGCCAAAACACAACGCGGCGTCCCCTACTCGTGGGGCGGCGGCGGCCCGCGCGGCAAAAGCCGCGGGATCTGCTGCTCACCCGGCGGATACGACGGCCGCAAAACCACCGGGTTCGACTGCTCCGGACTCGTCCAATACGCCGTCTACCAGGCATCCGACGGCCGCATCACCCTGCCTCGTGTCGCCCACGACCAAGTCCGACGCGGCAAACCCGTCACCCGGGACTCGATGCGGCCCGGCGACCTGATCGGCTTCGACCACGGCCAAGGCATCACCCACATCGGCATCTACATCGGCGACGGCCGCATGGTCCACGCACCCCAAACCGGCGACGTCGTCAAGATCTCACCGCTGGCACCCCGCACACACCAGCGATGGACCATCCGCAGACTCCGATAACCCAGCCCACCGCCCATCACCTC
>NZ_SMJX01000031.1 GCF_004348535.1 Actinomadura sp. KC216 | reverse complement strand
GGTGGCGGGCGAAGCCGGTAGGTGTAGCGCCCGGTTAAGGGATCTTGATTGATCTGGATCTGACCGGGGTGGCTGTGTTTGAAGCGGTTGTGCCAGCCGCAGGTGAGGGTGAGTTTGTCGATGTCGGTTGGGCTCTTGCCGAGGGCCCAGCCGTGTACGTGGTCGACTTCGCACAGCATTCCGGGTACCTCGCAGCCCTGCACGGCGCAGGTGGGGTACATGGTCTGCAGGACGCGGCGTTGCGCGGCGGTGGCGATCCGGACGGTGTGGCCTAGGTAGAGCGGGTGCTGGCCGGGGCCGAGCAGCAAGGGCGACAGGCCCGCGTTGAGCGCGATGCGGCGGGCGTGTTCGGCCGGGATCGGGGTGCCGTCGGTGAGGCGGGCCGGGGTGGTACCGCCGGTGAGGGTGTCCAGGTCGCAGATGACGGTGACCCGGGTGGCCTTGTGACCCCCGCCAAGGACCGAGGTTAGCGCGGCCGCCGTCCGCTCGGAAAGATCCCGCCGGTCATCAGGCCCGGCAGGCTTGGCGAGCGGGGCCAGGGTGCCGTCCCAGATGGCGGCGTCTTCGGCGTTGAGCCAGCCCTTGATGTAGCGGCCGCCGTCCAGGGAGCGGGTGGAGTCGATCCAGGAGCGCTCGTATCCGCGCTTGACGTCGCTGTCGGGGTTCTCGGTGCCGTCCCGCTCGGCGATCACGTCGCGGATGCGCTTGCCGAACGAAGCGACCTTCCCGGCTGAGAAGTCCTGGTCGGCCATGCCGAGCAGGATCTCTTCGGCCGCCTGGCAGTCTTCGTCGTCAAGGCGGGCGACGGCACCCGCGATGGTCGCGGCGTATCCGAAGGACAGGTCGCCGCCCGTCCATCGCTTCGTCACCTGAGCGAGGCGGTCACGCTGCCGCGCCAGGGTGAGGCGCTCTTTGGCGCGGTTGTCGCGCATTCCCAGTTCATGACGGAGCCAAGCCTGAGTGGACGGGTAACCCCACCGCCGCACTTCCCCGGCCCGGTCGACCACGGCCACCAATCCGGCCAGGGCGGCTTCAAGCTGGTCGGTGGTGGCAGCGAGGGTTTCGGAGAGTTCCTTGCACGAGGCCGCCGAATCCGGGGAATCGCGCCGTGCAAGTTCGGAGGCGATCACCGAAAGAACACCCACCATTTCACCGGTGGATGCCCCATCCAAATCCAAGGTGATCGAACTCATGTTCTAATGATAACACACTAAAGGCCGCGTCATGCGCCCTAGGATGCACGAAATAAAAGGTGCCATTTGCCCCTATATTGTCCATTTTGGATGCCTACTTCGTGGCTGGGCGGTGGGGGCGGCGCGTCGGAGCGGGGCAGGCGGAGCCTGCCCGACGCAACCTGCACGAGGGGCCGTAGAGGCTCCGAAGTCAAGGGTGGGACGAAGTCCCATCGCGAAGCGACGCCGAAGGCGCCCTTGACTTTGGAGGGGCGGCCCCGTACGCTGCGCCGCCCCCACCGCCCGAATTACCAACCTCGTTCTGACGATCAACGAATGATCTACGAATATGGTCTACGAATATGACCCACTAAGGAGGCGTCTGACTCCGGATGCTATTTCCAAGTCCTCGCGGGCCGCTACCACAAACGTACGCACAAAGGCGTCCGCTGCCGTGATCTCGCTGTCGCCGTCAACCGCAACATTTCGATCAGGGTCCACGGAAACCCCCAAGTAGGCGAGGTCCTCGGCCAGGCGCATGCGGACGGACGAGTCGTGCTCGCCGACGCCGCCCGTGAACACGAGTGCGTCCAGGCCGCCGAGCGAGGCGGTCATGGCGGCGGCGCAGGCGCGGAGGCGGTGGTGGTAGGCGTCCAGGGCGGCGAGGGCGTTCACGTCGCGCTGCTCGGCGAGGTCGCGGATGCGGCGCATGTCGCCGGTGCCGGTGAGGCCGCGCAGACCGGAGTCGCGTTCCAGCGCGGAGTTGACGTCCTCGGCGGAGAGTCCGTGCTTGATCAGCCACAGCGGGATGCCGGGGTCGATGCTGCCCGCCCGCGACGCCATGATGAGCCCTTCGAGCGGCGTGAAGCCCATGGTGGTGTCGACGGAGCGGCCCTCGGCCACGGCGCACAGGGACGCGCCGGAGCCCAGGTGGCAGACGACCATGCGGGGCGGGGTGGCGCCGAGCAGATCGGAGGTACGGCGGACGGCGTAGGAGAACGACAGGCCGTGGAAGCCGTAGCGGCGCAGGTTGAACCGTTCGCGCCATTCAGAGGGCAGCGCGTAGGTGGCGGCGGCGTCGGGGAGGGTGGCGTGGAACGCGGTGTCGAAGCAGGCGACGGCCGGTACGCCGGGCAGGGCGGCGGTGATCTCCGACAGGGCGTGCAGGGACGCGGGCTGGTGGAGAGGAGCCAGGTCGGCAAGGCTCTGCAGGTGCTTCGTGACCGTGGCGTCGATGAGGGTCGGTTCCGTGTATTCGGTGCCCCCATGAACGAAACGCACGCCGATGGCGTCCGGCTCAGCGGGCATCTCGGCAACGATCCCAGCGATCTCATGGCCCGCGCCCGAGTCTTCGGCGAGGAGGGTGTCGTCCGCGTCGAGCAGGCTCACCTTCAGGCTGCTCGACCCAGGGTTCACGGTCAGGACGCGCATCAGTACGGCCACGTCCAGTCGCGGATCTCCGGTGCGTCCTGACCGTGCTCGCGCGTGTAGGCGCGGAGGGCGAGGCGCCGGTCGGCCATGCGCTGGCGGATGTGGGCGACGCGTCCGCCGAGCGACGGGACGCGGTCGATGACGTCCATGACGAGGTGGAAGCGGTCCAGGTCGTTCAACATGACCATGTCGAACGGCGTGGTGGTCGTGCCCTCCTCCTTGTAGCCGCGGACGTGCAGGTTGGGGTGCCCGGTGCGGCGGTAGGTGAGCCGGTGAACGAGATACGGGTAGCCGTGGAAGGCGAAGATCACGGGCTTGTCGGTGGTGAACAGCGCGTCATACTCCCGGTCAGGCAGCCCGTGCGGGTGCTCGCTGGACGGTTGCAGCCGCATGAGATCCACAACATTCACGACCCGGACGCGCAGCTCGGGGAAGAGCTGCCGGAGCTGGTCGGCGGCGGCGAGCGTTTCGAGCGTCGGGATGTCCCCGGCGCAGGCGAGCACGACGTCCGGGTCGGCGCCGCCGTCGCTGGACGCCCATTCCCAGATGCCGATGCCGCGGGCGCTGTGGGCGACGGCCGCGTCCATCGAGAGCCAGTTCAGCGCGGGCTGCTTCCCGGCGACGATCACGTTGACGTAGTCGCGGGACCGCAGGCAGTGGTCGCCGACCGACAGCAGCGTGTTCGCGTCCGGCGGCAGGTACACCCGGACGATCTCCGGCTTCTTGTTCAGCACCACGTCCAGGAACCCGGGGTCCTGGTGGGTGAAGCCGTTGTGGTCCTGCCGCCACACATGCGACGACAACAGGTAGTTCAGCGACGCGATCGGCCGCCGCCACGCCAGGTGCCGGGTGACCTTCAGCCACTTCGCGTGCTGGTTGAACATCGCGTCGACGATGTGGACGAACGCCTCGTAGCTGTTGAACAGCCCGTGCCGCCCGGTCAGCAGGTAGCCCTCCAGCCAGCCCTGGCACAGGTGCTCGCTCAGCACCTCCATCACCTGCCCGGACGGCCCCTGGTGCTCATCGCTCGGCAGCCGTTCGCCCTGGAAGACGCGGTCGGTCGCGTCGAACACGGCGCCGAGCCGGTTGGACGCGGTCTCGTCAGCGCCCATGATGCGGAAGTTGGACGGGTTGGCCGTCACGACGTCGCGCAGGAACGCACCGAGCACGCGGGTCGGCTCGGACGACGTCGTGCCGGGCTTGCCGACCGGGACGGCGTAGTCGCGGAAGTCGGGCAGGCGAAGCGGCTTCAGCAGCAGCCCGCCGTTGGCGTGCGGGTTGGCGCTCATCCGTCGCTCGCCACCGGGTGCCAGGGCCCGCAAGGACGCGACGGGGCTCCCATCGCGGCCGAACAACTCCTCGGGACCGTACGAGCGCAGCCAGGCCTCCAACTGCGCCAGATGCTCGGGGTTGTCGCGCACACCGGCGAGCGGGACCTGATGTGAACGCCACGTGTTCTCGACCGGCAGCCCGTCCACCTCCTTCGGGCCCGTCCAGCCCTTGGGCGACCGCAGGACGATGACGGGCCAGCGCCGCCGTTCGGTGACGTTCCCCTCGCGGGCGTTCCGCTGGATGTCGGCGATCTCGTCCAGGGCCTGGTCGAGCGCGGCGGCCATCTTCCGGTGCATGGACGCGGGCTCGTCCCCGCTCACCAGGAACGGCTGGTATCCGTAGCCGTCGAGGAGCTGGACCAGTTCCTCTTCGGGAATCCGCGCCAGCACGGCCGGGTTCGCGATCTTGTAGCCGTTGAGGTGCAGGATCGGCAGGACGGCGCCGTCCTTCACCGGGTCGAGGAACTTGCTGGAATGCCAGCTCGCCGCCAGCGGGCCGGTCTCCGCCTCGCCGTCGCCGACGATGCACGCCACGACGAGGTCCGGGTTGTCGAACGCCGCTCCGTACGCGTGCGCGAGCGAATAGCCGAGCTCGCCGCCCTCGTGGATCGACCCGGGCGTCTCCGGGGCGACATGGCTGGGGATGCCGCCGGGGAACGAGAACTGCCGGAACAGCTTGCGCATGCCGTCGGCGTCCAGCGACACGTCCGGGTACACCTCGCTGTAGGTGCCCTCCAGCCAGGCGTTCGCGACGGCCGCCGGACCGCCGTGCCCCGGCCCCATGATGTAGATCATGTCGAGGTCGCGCGCGTTGATCACCCGGTTGAGGTGCGCGTAGCAGAAGTTCAGGCCGGGCGAGGTGCCCCAGTGGCCAAGCAGGCGCGGCTTGATGTGCTCCGGCCGGAGCGGCTCCCGGAGCAGCGGGTTGTCCAGCAGGTATATCTGCCCGACGGACAGGTAGTTGGCCGCGCTCCAGTACGCGTCGATCAGCCGGACGTCGTCGTCGTTCAGACCGGGGGAGCGGGCCGCGCTGGACGGGGTGGTGCCGGACGCGGTGGTGCTGGACGGAATCGTGCCGGACTTCGTCATGGGGTCCGTCCCTTCGGTGCCGCCTCGCAGGATCGCAGTGGACCTCGAAAGGCTCACGTCCCCGCGATCGGCCACCTCAACCGTCGCCCCACGTCAACCGTCGCTCCGCCTCAACCGTTGCCCGCCTCAACCGTTGCCCGCCTCAACCGTTGCCCGCCTCAACCGTTGCCCGCCTCAACCGTTGCCCGCCTCAACCGTTGCCCGCCTCAACCGGCTTGCTCCACGGTCGAGCGGTTGACAGAGCCACGGCGGCGGTGCGTGTCTGGCCTAGCCGCCGTGGCTTTGTCCCCCCACCTGTCGACGTCCCCGGCTACAAGAGGCGGTGACCGCGTCCGGGATGCGGCACGGCCACCGCCCCGCCCCCCAGCGAACCGGCGGAAGCATCTGTCCAGGTGCGTTGCAGCCTGCCGTGTACTGGCGCGTAGGTTCGCGGGTTCCGGAGCGCGGTCGGCGGGCGGTCGGGGATCTGCGACGAGAGGCTCACGCTCAGCGATGAACGAGCCACGGAGTGCGACGCGCGGTACCGGGCTCGTCTCCGGACGGTCTGTCATGGTACGTAGATCGAAGGCGCCGTCTGGACGAGACGGTACTGATAGGAGGCGGTATGGGCGGGTTCTTCACCGGACGGACGCTGGCGGACGTCGGGCGCGATCTGCGTTCCGGCGACACGTCCGCCACAGAACTGCTGGCGCACGCGTTCGCGTCGATCGACGCCGACGAGACCGCCGGGGAGAGCGCGGGGGAGAACGCGGGGGAGAACGCGGACGAGAACGCGAAGAAGCTCAACGCCTTCGTCACACTCGACCGCGAGGGCGCCGAGGCGGCGGCCAAGCAGGCGGACAAGGACCTCGCGTCCGGCGTCGACCGCGGCCCGCTGCACGGCGTCCCGGTCGCGGTGAAGGACATCATCGACGTCGCCGGCCTGCCCACCGGCATGGGATCGGCGCACTTCACCGGGCATGTGGCGGGCACGGACGCGGCCTGCGTGACGATGCTCCGCGACGCCGGCGCCGTGATCGTCGGCAAGACCGGCACGCACGAGTTCGCGTACGGCGGCAGCGGCGACGTGTCGGTGAACGGGCCGGTCCGCAACCCGCACGACCGGGAGCGGATGTCGGGCGGGTCCAGCAGCGGCAGCGCGGTCGCGGTCGCCGCCGGGATGGTCCCGCTCGCGCTCGGCACGGACACGGGCGGGTCCGTGCGGATCCCGGCGTCGTTCTGCGGGATCGCCGGGTTCAAGCCGCCGTACGGCGCCATCCCGACCGACGGCGTGTTCCCGCTGTCGCCGTCGCTCGACCACGTCGGCTTCCTCGCCGGGTCCGCGGACGACTGCCGGATCGCCTACCACGCACTGGTCGGCCCGGCGGAGGCCGCTCCGGCGGAGGCCGCCTCGGCGGGGGCCGCCACGCCGCCCGCCGACAACACCCCGCGCGTCGCCTGGATCGAGCCGGAGTCCGCCGACCCGGACGTCGTGCGGGCCGTCCGGGCGCTGTTCCCGAACGCCCCGGCCGAACCGCTCGACCTCTTCGAGCTGCGGCGCATCTTCCGCGCGATCCAGGACTGCGAGGCGTACGACATCCACGCCGACCGCGTCGAGGCGGCGCCGGAGCTGTACCAGCCGCCGACGCTGGAACGCCTGGAGCAGGCGGTGCGGACGCCCGGCTGGCGGTACGTCCGGGCGTTCCGCGAACGCGACGAGTTCGCCCGCCACGTGGCCGGGCTCCTGGAGCGCTACGACCTGCTGGCCCTGCCGACCATGATGATGACGGCCCCGAAGATCGGCGAGGTGGAGGGGCCGTTCGGGCGGTACGCGCCCGCGCTGGTGGCCCTCACCTGCGCGTGGAACGTGCTGGGCCTGCCCGCGCTGAGCGTCCCGGCCGGGACGGTCCGCGGCCTGCCGGTCGGGGCGCAGCTCGTCACGCGGCGCGGCGCCGAGAGCCTGCTGTTCGACATGGCGGCGCGGCTCCCGTCGCCCATCCCTGGCTGACGGTGTCCCTCACGGACCTCACGGGCTGACGGTGTCCACCAGCACTTCGGTGATGAGCGCGGGCGGCACGTCGACGCGCGACGCGACGCGGACGACCTGCCGTGCCGCCTCCGCCGGGCGGGCGGCGATGATCCTGGCCGCGGCGCGGATCGCGGCGAGGCGGTCCTCCGGCGTGGCGAGCGGCCCGCCCGCCCGTTCGACGGCCGCGTCGACGACGGCGTCGATCAGCGGCGTCCGGGTGCGGAGCGCGCGCAGGACGGCGGCGCGGCCCTCGGCCTGGAGGAGGCCCGCGGGGTCGCGGCCGCCCGGCAGGCCCGCGGTCTCGACCGGGCCGCCGATCCCGGCGAGCCGCTCCCACGCCCGGACGGTCCCGGACCGTCCGGCGGGGTCGCCGTCCAGCGCGACGATGACGCCCGCGCTCTCCAGGTCGGCGACGTCCGCGAGCGCGTCCAGTTGCGCGGCGGTGAGGGCGAGGCCGCAGGTCGCGACGGCCGCGTACTCGGCGGGGCCCGCCATCGTGACGGCGATCGCGTCCAGCGGCCCCTCGACCAGGACGGGACGCGCCCCGGCGGCGAGCCGGTCACGGGCCTCGTACAGGCCGTACAGCAGCTCGCCCTTGTGGAAGAGCGGCGTCTCGGGGCCGTTCAGGTACTTGGGGCCGCCGCCGGAGCCCGCGCCGCCGCCGGGGCCCGCGCCGCCGCCGGGGCCCGCGCCGCCGCCGGAGCCCGGGCGACCGTCGCGGCGGCGTCCGATGAAGCCGGCGATCGCGCCGTCCGGTGTCCGGATCGCGAACATGGCGCGGTCCCGGAAGGTGTCGCGGAGCCGTCCGGCCCGGCCGCCCGGACGCGCGAGGCCGGCGCCGGCGATCTCCTCGTCGCCGTGGCCGAGCGTCCGGAGGTGGTCGGTGAGCGCGCGCGGGCCGGCGGGGGCGTATCCGATCTGCCACCGGCGTTGCACGCCCGGCGGGAATCCGCGTCCGGCCAGGTAGGCGGGCGCCCAACTCGCCGCCAGCCGGGCACGGAAGAAGCGGTGGGCGTCCGCCATGATGCCGTGCTGGGACGCGCCCGACACGCGCCCGTGCAGGCGCCGGGCCGTCCGGAGGATGCGGTCGCCCAATCCCGGACCCGCCCAGAACGCCCGCGCCGGGAAGGCGGGCATGGGCGGCTCCAGCCCAAGCCAGGACGCGACGAGGAACGCGACGGAGTCGGCCTCGATCCGCCGCACGCCACGTTCGGGCGCCTTCGCCGTGATGGCCTGGAGGGCCGCGAGGTGTGCGGCGTCGGGCGGGGGCGTCGGCCCGGAACGGTCGGGGAGGGGGAGGCCGTCCGTCTGCGACACGTCGAAGACGGCGCGGGGCGTGCCCGTCCGGCCGAGGACGCGGATGCCCGTCTCGCCCCTCCTGACCTGGCGGCCCGCGGAGCGCCACTCCTCGTAGCCGCGGACGTCCGTGGCGCCGCGCCACTGCGCGCCGATCAGCAGGATGGCGGTGTAGCCGTGGCGGCGGCCGTGCAGGACGGCGCGCTCCAGCCACCACGACCAGGGGAGCGTCCCGTCCCGCAGCCGAGCCGTCTCCTGGTCGGCCTGGCTGAGCAGAAGGCGCCGGTCGTCCGGGGTCATGGAAGCCTCCTCGCCGTCGGCGGGCGGGGAAGCCACCTACGTCATACCCGCCCGCCTACAGGTACAGCCCGAAGAATTCCTCGGGATGATCCAGCAGCGGAGGCAGGTCGTCGGCCGTGAGCGTGATCAGCTCCTTCTTCGACGGCGTCCGCAGCGCCTTCTTACCGCCGCTCTCGCCCTTGCCACCGGTTTGGCCCTTGCCCCCGCTCTCGCCCTTCTTGGCGCTCTGCTTCTTGGCGGCGAACGCGGCGGACGCGACGCGGTCGGCCTGGTTGGCGACGGCCACGTCCAGCATGTTGCGCATCAGGCGGCCGTTGCCGAACGACGGGCCGCGGGGCGCGCGGCGCAGCATCGCGAGCAGGACGTCCTCGGTGCCGGGCGCGAGCTTGAAGCCGTCCGCGGCGGCGAGCTGCCCGAACACGGTGATCAGCTCGTCGTCGGTGTAGTCGGGGAAGTGGATCTGCTTGGGGAAGCGCGAGTCCAGGCCCGGGTTGGCGGCGAGGAACTCCGCCATCTCCTGCTGGTAGCCGGCCACGATGACGATGAGGTCGTCGCGGTGGTCCTCCATCAGCTTGACCAGCTCGGCGATCGCCTCGTGCCCGTAGTCGCCCTTCAGCGGCGACTGCGTCAGCGTGTACGCCTCGTCGATGAACAGGACGCCGCCGAGCGCGCGCTCCACCAGCCGGCGGGTGCGCGGCGCGGTCTGCCCGATGTACTCGCCGACGAGATGCGCGCGGGACGCCTCGATCAGGTGCCCGGACGACAGCACCCCGAGCCGCTTGTAGATGCGGCCGAGCAGCCGCGCCACCATCGTCTTGCCCGTGCCGGGGTTGCCGGTGAACACCATGTGCCGGGTCGGCGGCGTGATCTTCAGCCCGGACTCGCTGCGCAGCCGCGCCGCGTGCGTCCCGGCGACGATGAGCGCGATCTCGTGCTTGACGGTGTCGAGGCCGGTGAGGGAGTGCAGCTCGGCGAGCGGGTTCCCGGCGGCGAGCGAGGTGTCCAGCGTCGCCGGGATGTCCTGCTTGCGGACGACCGGCCTCGCGTCCTGGTTCCCGGCCTCCTCGACCGCTCCTTCGCCCGTGGGATCCGCCGCCGCGACCGCGTCCTTGGCGGTCCGGGCGCGGACGGCCGCGACGACCTGGTCGGCGAGATGCGGGGCCAGGCGCGCGTTGCGGAGCGTCTGCATCGGCGGCGTCGCGGCGAGCAGCGCGCCCGCCGCCTCCACGGCCTGCCGGGTGCCGCGGGCGCCGCGCGCCTCCAGGGCGCGGCGGAACAGCTCGGCGTGGCCCTCCGCGGTGAACGGGCGGGTCCGGGCGATGCGGAACCGCTGCGGCAGGACGGGGTTGATCTCGCGGATCCGGTCCTCGCCGCCGGCGTCGCACAGCGCCACCACGTGCAGGTCGAGGTGGACGGCCAGCAGCCGGTGCAGCTCCGCGGCGATCGCCTCGCCGTTGCCGGGGTCGGTGACGATGCCGTCCAGGCCCTCGATGATGAGCAGCCGGTCGCCGGCGCAGTCGCGGGCGTCGGCGTGCAGCTTGGCGACGGCGTCCGACAGCCGCTGCCCGGTGAACAGGTTGTCGGTGACCCAGTGCGGGTCGCGGCCGAACGCGAGCGCCTTCGCGAGCTCCTGCGCGGCGTCGCGCTTGCCGGTGGCGTCGGGCCCGGCGAGCAGCAGCCGGACGGGTTCGTCGCCGCGGGTGAGCTCGTCCAGCGCCTGGACCACCTCCGGCTGCCCGACCAGCGACGTCGCGATCTCCGGGCGGCCGCGCGAGCGCGACCCGGCGGGCGGGGCGGCCTTCGCCGGGACGCTCTTCAGCGTCTCGGTGAGCGGGTTGACGACGCGGCGGCGCGGCGCGTACAGGCGGCGCAGGTCGGTCTGGAACTGGCCGACCGGGATCCACTCGGCCTTCGGGAACCACGGGTCGCCCGGCAGCCCCTGGACGACGGCGACGAACCGCATCGCCATGTCGAGCCAGCCGCGGCAGGCGTCGGCGGCCCCGGCGACCAGCGCCCGGACGAGCCACGCCCGCGTCCGCTCCTGCCACGCGCCCGGCTTGAACCCGCGCCGCTCGCCCGGAAACCGCTGCTGGAGGTCGCCGTAGCGGTCCTCGCCCAGCGCGACGGACAGCTCCGCCGGGACGTGCTCCATGCTGCCCTGCAGCAGCAACTGGATCAGGTGGACCTCGACGCTCTCCTCGCGCGGCGCCACCTCTGTCAGATGCTCGTAGGCGGCGAGCAGCCCACCGCACACCCACTCCAGGTAGCCGACCGGGCCGAGCAGCTCCGGCACGGCGGTGACGATGTCGTCGCCCGCGTGCGCGTGCCACTGCTCCCGCAGCTCCATCTTGGGCAGGTTGACGTCGCATTCGGGCGGGTCGTCGTACATCCGCAGCAGCGCCTTGCGGCGTTCCTCCAGCGGCTCGACGCCCTCCAGGACCGACAGGCAGTCGCGCGCCAGCTCGATCGCGAGCTCCCGGTCGGGCGCCTCGATCAACCAGTCGACCGGTGGCCGCCACCGGCCCCCGGGCGCGTCCCAGCGGGTCATCCGGGTGCTGAGCGGGCCGGGGTTGACGAGGTGCCTGTACAGCAGCCGCTCGGGGAGCTGCGACCACGAGCCCGCCTTGATCGCGCCGCCGCCGGGCAGGAACGCCAGGATGCCGAAGACCTCCGCGGTGACCAGCGACGCGGGCAGCGTCAGCAGCTTGTGCTCGTCGGTGGTCAGGTCCGCGGCCCGCGGGTCGGCCGCGAGTCCGTCGATCCGGGCCGAGATCTCCTCGAAGAGCCCGTCCGGGACGCGCCACGGGCCGTGCGAGTAGACGTCGAGCACCGGCTCGTCGGTGAGCAATAGCTCCAGATGATCCGGCAGCCGCAAAGAAGTCTCCCCAAGAGCGATCAAAGCAGGGGTACAGCCTACGTTTCCCGAGGGAGTGCCGGGTTAGCGGTCCGCCCAATCGGAGGTATTGGGGCTGTCACGTTCGGTCGCCACCCGCGGCCGCCCGGGTGACCGCGGGCGGCTACAGCTGGCTACGGGCGGCTACGGGCGGCGGAGGTGCTCGACGGCGATGCGGGCGGCCGTGCCGATGACCGCGTCGGCCTGCGGCAGGACGGCGACGGGCAGCGGCGACCGCGTGAACACCGCGACCGCGTACCGCCCGCCGTCCGGGTACTCGACGACGCCGACCTCGTTGCGCAGCGTCGGCAGCGTCCCGGTCTTGCCGCTGACGACCACGTCGTCGTAGGGGAACCCGGACGACAGCCGGTGCGGCCACACCTGGAGCCCGAACAGCCGCCGCATCGCGGCGCAGCCGGCGGGCGGCGCGGCCTCGTCCCGCCAGATCATCGACAGCAGGCGGGTCATGTCGCGGGGGGTGCTGCGGCTCGTCCGGGCGGGGTCGAGGGCGCGGAGGCGGGACTGCACGCCGGGCTCGTCCAGCTTGGCCCACACGTCGGCGACGCTGCCGGCCCCGGCGTCCGCGAGGAGGGTCTCGTGCAGCTCGCGCCCGCTGACCTCGACGACGGTGTCGCGCAGGCCGAGCGCCGCGGCCGTCGCGTTGACGGCGTCCCGGCCGACCCGTTCCAGCACGACGTCGGCGGCGGCGTTGTCGCTGATCGTGATCATGAGGAAGGTGAGGTCGCGGAGGGACAGGCGCGCCTCGTCCAGCATCCCCGACACCCCGGTGGGCCCGGTGGTGCGGCCCTCCGCAGGAAGCGTGACCTGCTCGGACGGCTCGAGCAGCCCCTCGGCGGCCTGCCGGTGGAAGGTGACGAGCAGCGGCACCTTGAACACCGACGCGAGCACGACGGGCGCGCCCGCGCGGACGGCGACCTCCCGCCCGGTGTCCATGTCGACGGTGTGCAGGAACCCGGTGACGCCCGCGGACCGGAACTCCGCCTCGATGCGCGCGGCCACGTCCGCGCCGGCGTCCCCGCCGGTGCCCGGCGTGCCCGGCCTCCGGCTCGCCTCGCCCGGGGCCGCGCTCATGCCAGGAACCCCGACGACGGGCGCGGGACGACCCGGCGCGCGGGGGCGCCGTCCAGCGGTGCCATGCCCGCCTCGCTGCGCAGCACGGCGGTCGCGACGGCGGCGAAGTCGGCGATCGCGCGGGCGTGCTCGGGGTCGCGGGCGCGCCGCCAGACGCACGACGTCCGCCAGGAGAGGGGCTCGCCCACCAGCGGGCGCCACGTCGCCCCGGCGGAGTCGTCGGTGCGAGGGACGAGCGCCACTGCCGTCCCCGCGAGGACGAGGCCCAGCGCGAACTGCGGATGCCGGGCCTCGTGGATCGCGGTGGGCGCGTACCCGTGGCGCCGGCAGGTCGCGAGCAGGTCGTCGTGCGCGCCGGGCGCCTCCTCGCGCGGCGGTACGACGAGGTCGAACCCGCGGAGGTCGGCCAGATGCACCTCGGCGGGCAGGGGCGCGTCGCCGGGCAGGTTCGCCTCGGTGGGGAGCAGGACGCCGAGGGGCTGGGCGAGCATCGGGCCGAGTTCCAGGTCGCGGGAGTCGCAGGGGTGCCGGACCACGCCCGCGTCCAGCGCGCCGTCGGCGAGCGCGCGGACCTGCTCGGCCGTGCCGGTCTCGCGCAGGTCGAGCCGCAGGTCGGGGCGCCGGTCCCGGAACGCGGCGATGAGCGCGGCGACGATCGTCCCGCCGAGGTCGCTCGGCACGCCCGCCCGGACCGTGCCGACCTCGCCGCGCCTGGCCCGCTCGGCGACGGAGTAGATGCGCTCCACGCGGGTGAGGATGTCACGGGCCTCGTCCAGCAGGAGCCTGCCGGGCGCGGTGAGCTCCACCCGCCGGCTCGACCGGTCGAACAGCCGGACGCCGAGCTCCCGCTCCAGCCGCTGGATGCGCTGGCTGAGCGGCGGCTGCGCCATGCCGAGGCGCTCCGCCGCGTGCCCGAAGTGCAGCTCTTCCGCGACGATGACGAAGCACCGCAGATGGCCGACGAGGTTCACGACCAGCGATCATATCAATTCGGATATACCTGCAACATAGATATCATTCTTGGACATTTCGGCGGCGGGCTGGTGTTCTTGTGGCTCCGCTCAAGGGCGGTTCAGTTCGAGAAGCGGTTCAGTTCGAGAAGGAGGAGGGGAGAGATCGATGCGCCGAACCCGGATGATCGTCGTCGCGGTGGTCGTGACGGCGGTCGTGGTAGTGGGGGCGGGGACGGTGTGGTTCCTGAACAGGGGAGACGACCCGCGGGACACTGCCGAGAGCTACCTCGCGGCATGGACGAACCGTGACCACGCGGCGATGAAGGCGCTGACGGACGGCGCGCCCGCCGACGTCGAGCAGCGCCTCACCCGCATGTACGACGACCTCGGGCTCACCTCGCAGCGGTTCACCGTCGCGTCCGTGGGCCGCGCCGACGGCGGGAAGGCGGGCGCGTCCTACGCCGCCGAGCTGCTCCTCGCCGGCACCCGCACGTGGAGGTACGAGGCGCCGCTGCCGCTCGTCGAGCGGGACGGCGAATGGCGCGTCCGGTGGTCGCCGCAGCTCCTCCACCCGGAGCTCCAGGAGGGACAGCGGCTCAGCGCGGGTCGCGCGTGGCCGGACCGCGCGCCGGTCCTCGCCGCGGACGGCAGCGTGCTGAGCGAATCGCCGTCCGGGTCCGCGCGGCAGCTCGCCGGGCCGATCGGGCCCGCGTCCGCCGAGGCGGCGAAGAAGCTCCGCGCGCCCTACCGCAAGGACGACCCGGTCGGCCTGGACGGGCTCCAGAAGCAGTACGAGCGGCGCCTCGCCGGGACGCCCGGGCTCGCCGTGCAGATCGTCGGCGCGGACGGCACCCCGGTCAAGACGCTGAAGCGGTTCGACAGCTCTCCGGGCAGCCCGCTGAAGACGACCATCGACCCGCAGGTGCAGGCCGCCGCGGGCAAGGCCCTGAGCGCGGCGAAGAAGCCCGCCGCGATGGTCGCGCTGCGCCCGTCCACGGGGGAGATCCTCGCCGTGGCGAACAAGCCCGGCGGCTACAACCGGGCGCTGATGGGCCAGTACCCGCCCGGCTCGACGTTCAAGGTCGTCACCGCCGCCGCGATCGTCGCGGACGGCGTCGGCGCGGCCACGAACGTCCCGTGCCCGGCCACCACGACGGTCGGCGGCCGCTCGTTCCACAACTACAAGTACGAGGACTTCGGGACGGTCCCGTTCCGGCAGGCGTTCGCGCACTCGTGCAACACCACGTTCGCGCGCATGGCCGTGGACAAGCTGGGCGAGAAGCGGCTCACCGAGGTCGCGGCCCAGTTCGGGTTCAACGCGCCGATCATCGCCGGGGTCCCGGCCGTCCGCGCCGCGTTCCCCGACACCAAGGACGACACCGCGCTCGCCGCCGCGTCCTTCGGCCAGGGCCAGGTGCTGACCAGCCCGCTCAACATGGCCGCCGTCGCCGCCGCCGCGGCCGACGGCACCTGGCGGTCGCCGCGCCTCGTCGGCCCCGCCGACGCCGTGAACGCCGCGGACGCCGGCGGCCGCAAGCCCGAGCCGCCGAAGCGGCTGGAACCCGCCGTCAAGAAGGCCCTCCAGACGATCATGCCCGCCGTGGTGAGCGAGGGGACGGCGGCGGGCGTCTCGTTCCCGTCCGGGACGGCCGGCAAGACCGGGACCGCCGAGTTCGGCGAGGGCGAGAACCCGCCGACCCACGGCTGGTTCATCGGCTACCAGAAGGACGTCGCGTTCGCCGTCATCGTCGAGGGCGGGGGCACCGGCGCGGAGGCCGCCGCCCCCATCGCGGCGAACTTCCTCAAGGGCCTGTGAGAGTTCTGGACTAGCGCAGCGCCTGGGTGAGGACGCGGGCGGTCTCCGCGATGGCCCGCTCGTCGGTGCGGGCGCCCGCGTCCGGCCTGGTCGTCAGGATCGCGATGACCAGCGGGGCGCGGGACGGCGGCCAGACGATCGCGATGTCGTTGGCGCTGCCGTAGGTGCCGCCGGTGCCGGTCTTGTCACCGGCGGCCCAGCCCTCGGGGAGCCCGGCGCGGATGCGCTTGCCGCCGGTGACCGTGGCCTTCAACCAGGCGTTGAGCCGGTCGCGGTCGGCGGGCGCTAGGGCGTCGCCCACCGTCAGGGCCCGCAGGCTCCCCGCCCAGGCGCGCGGCGCGGTCGTGTCGCGCTTCTCGCCCGGTTTCCAGTCGTTGAGGCCGGGCTCCCAGCGGTCGCTGCGGGTGACGGTGTCGCCGAGCGAGCGGAGGAAGGCGGTGAGGCCGGCGGGCCCGCCGATCTCCTTCAGCACCAGGTTTCCGGCGGTGTTGTCGCTTCGGGTGATCGTCGCGTGGCACAGGTCGGCGACGGTCATGCCGGTGCCGACGTGCTTTTCGGTGACGGGGGAGAAGGCGGCCAGGTCGCTCTTCTTGTAGCGGATGACGCGGTCCATCAGCCCCGGGTCGGAATCGCGCGCCTTCCGCAGCACCGCGCCGCAGGCGAAGGCCTTGAACGTGGAAGCGAACGGGAACGTCTCGTCCGCACGGTGCGCGACGAAACGGCCGGTGGCGGTGTCGACGGCGTAGGCGCCGATCCGCACATCGCGGGTCTCCTCAAGCCGGCGGAGCTTCGCCGTGACATCGCCTTGGGACGGCGCGGGCTGCGCGGAAACGGGCGGGCTCTGCGGGCTCTGCCGACTCGTCGGGCTCTTCGACGCGCTGCCCGCCGGGGCGGCCTCGGAGTCGCAACCGGCGATGGCGGCGAAGGTCGAGAGGGCGAGGACGGCGGCGCCGAGCGGCGTCCTGAATCGGGGAGCGCGGGTCTTCATGGAGGAGAGCAGAGCAGAGCCGGAGATGTCATGTCCAATATTGATATCGGACGCACATCGATATTCCTCCCGATATGTATGCGCCCTGACCTGGGGCGGCGTTCTCACAAGGCCCGAGGGCGCGCCGTGGAGCCGCGGACGACCAGTTCTCCCGGCAGCACGCGCGGTGCCGGGCGCCGCCCGGACAGCAGGTCGAGCAGTGCCGCCATGCCCTGCGCGCCCAGCTCCTCCGCGGGCAGCCGGACGGTCGTCAGCTCCGGCTCCAGCGCGGTGGCGAGCAGGACGTCGTCGAACCCCGTGACCGACAGGTCGCCGGGGACGTCGAGCCCGCGCGCCCGCGCCGCCTTGTAGGCGCCCGCGGCGATCAGGTCGTCGTCACAGACCAGGGCGGTCGGCGGATCGGCACGGTCCAGCAGCCGCGCGGCGGCGTCCTTGGCCGATCCGACGTCGATCGCGCAGGTGGCGCGGAGCAGGACCGTTCCGGGCAGCGGCGCGAGGGCGTCGGCGAGGGCGTCGGCGCGGGCACGGAACGTCCACTGGTCGACGGCGGCGGCGACGTGCCCGATGCGGCGGTGGCCGAGGGCGGTGAGGTGCGCGACGATGTCCCGCATCCCGTCCGCGACGCCGAAGTCGACCGTCGGGACACAGGCCGGGGAGAACGGCCCGGAGGGTTCGGCCGGGCCGCTGTCGAGCATCACGACGGGCGTCTGCCGGAACTCGCCGAGCGCCTCGACGGCCAGCGACGACGCGAGGACGCCGTCGATCGCCTCGTCCGGCACGGCGAACGGGCTGTCGCCGCCCTGCGCCGCCGCGCGGTCCGGGGCGGCGGTCGTGTCGTCCGACCAGGTGGAGACGACGACGCCGAAGCCGTGCCGGGACGCGACCCGCGCCGCGCCGGTGTAGACCGGTCCGAAGAACGGCGCGGTCAGGGTCGGGACCATCAGCAGGACGGTCCGGGTCGTGCCCAGCCGCAGGTTCCGGGCCGCCAGGTTGGGGCGGTAACCGAGCCGCTCGGCCGCGCTGCGCACGCTGCTCGCGGTGGCGGGGGACACCCGGCCGGTCCACTTTCCGCCCAGCACGAGCGAGACCGTCGACTGCGAGACCCCGGCCTCCTGAGCCACGTCTTTGCTGGTGGGACGGCTGACTGCCGGCACCTTGCGCCTCCCCTGGCGGATCATGGACGAAATCAGACTAGCGCCGCACAGCCGGGAAGTGGTACGTATGACCCGGGCGAGTAATACGTATGACGGGGATCAATGCGGGGGGATCATGCGCGGTTATGTCGTCTTTCTGAGACGGCCGTATGCGGGGCGGCTGCTCGGCGCGACCCTCCTCGGCCGGCTCCCCAACGGGATGGGGATGCTCGCCGTCGTGCTGCACGTCCGGGCCGACGACGGCGGCTACCCCCTCGCCGGGACGCTCGCCGCGATCCTCGGCCTGGCGACGGCGGCCGGGCAGCCCGTCCTCGGCCGCGCCATGGACCGGTTCGGGCAGCCCCGCGTCCTGCTCCCCGCCGCGTGCGCGTCCGCCGCGGGCTTCGGGCTCCTCGCCGCGGTCGGTGCGGGCCCGCTGGCCGCCGCCGTCATCGCGGTGATCGTCGCCGGGTTCGCCACCCCGCCGCTGGAGGCCGGGCTGCGCGCCCTCTGGCCGGACGTCCTGGACGGCCCCGACCAGGTCGACGCCGCCTACGCCCTCGACGCCGCCGCCCAGGAACTCCTCTTCACCGTCGGGCCGCTGCTCGTCGTCGCCGCGGCCGTCGCGAGCACCGAGACCGCGCTGCTGCTGACCGGCGCGCTCGGCATCGCCGGGACGCTGATCGTCGCGCTGTCCGGGCCGTCCCGCCGCTGGACGGGCGAGCCGCGCGCCGCTGACTGGGCCGGGCCGCTGCGCTCGCCCGGCCTGCGGGTGCTGCTGCTGTCCCTGGCCTGCGCGGGGATCGCGCTCGGCGTGTACGCGGTCGCCGTCGTCGCCTACGCCGAACGGCAGGGCAGCGACCTCGCGTCCGGGCTGCTGCTGGCGTGCATGGCGGGCGGCGCGCTCACCGGCGGGATCGTCTACGGCGCCCGGCGGTGGGCGGGCGAGCCGCACCGGCGGCTGCGGTGGCTGCTGGCCGCGCTCGCCGCCTGGTACGTGCCGCTCGTCCTCGCGCCGGGGCTGGCGGCGATGTCGGTGCTCGCGTTCGCGTCCGGTGTCTTCCTGGCGCCCGTGCTGGCGTGCAGCTTCACGCTCGTCGACCGGCTCGCGCCGAGCGGGACCGTCACCGAGGCGTTCGCGTGGGTCGTCGCGGCGGTCGGCGCGGGCAGCTCGGCCGGGTCGTTCGCCGCCGGGCTCGGGCAGGACCTCGCGGGCGTTCCCGGCGCGTTCGCCGGGGCCGGGGCGGGCGGCGTCCTCGCCCTGGCGTTCTGCCTGCTCGGCGGCCGGACGCTGCGCCCGCACGCCGCCCCGGCCGTCCCCGCCAAGGCCCCGGCCTGCTGACCGTGGTGCCGGAGGGCGTCAGACCCAGGAGCCGAACCAGATCCGCTCGTGCCAGTCGTCGTACGGGATCGTCTGGGCCGACAGGATCGGGTGGAAGTACGCGAAGTTCGCCAGCACCACCAGCAGGAACGCGCCCGCGGCCGCGGCCCCGACCAGCCGCCGCAGCCCCGCGCCCGGCAGGGACGGGCCCGCGGGCACCGCCGTGTGCGCGCCGCCCTCCCCGTAGTCGGGAAGCGTGGAGGGAAGGGGGGACACGCCCTCGGACGCGTCGTCGTAGTGCGCGCTCTTGCCGGGACGGGCGGCGTGCGCGCCCGCGAACGAGGCGGGCGCGGGCCCCATCAGGTACCCGAGCACGAGGACGACCGCCAGCACCATGAACGGGATCAGCGGCGTCGCGTAGAACAGGAACATCGTCCGCTCGGAGAACGCGGACGGGAACCAGGTCAGCCAGCCGGCGAGGAACCCGACCAGGATCGCCCCGGCCCGCCAGTCCCGCAGCATGACCCAGATGAACGCGACCGCGATCAGCGCCGCCAGCGCGCCCCACCACAGCGCGGGCGTGCCGATCCCGAGGATCTCGCGGGAGCACCGCGCCGCGCCGCCGCAGGCGCCCTTGGGCTCGGTGTAGAAGAACGCGACCGGGCGCCGCAGGACGGGCCAGTCCCACGGCCACGACTGGTAGGGATGCTTGTCGTCCAGCCCGGTGTGGAAGTCGAGGATCTGCTTGTGGTGGCGCCATAGGTCCGGCATCGCCTCGAACGGCCGCCATAGCACATGGTCGGACGCCTGGCCGCGGTTCCACGCGCCCGGCCTGAAGATCCAGCCCCACCACGTCGCCAGGTAGGTCAGCAGCCCGACCACGACCATTTGCACGAACGCCGGGGCGGCCTCCAGCAGCATCGTCCCGGTGAACGGCGCCCGGACCCCGGCCGCGCGGCGCGCCCCGTAGTCCCACAGGACGACCATCAGCCCGAACGCGGCGACATAGAAGATGCCCGTCCACTTGGTCGCGCAGGCCAGGCCGAGGCAGATCCCCGCGCCCCACCGCCAGCCGTGCGCGAGGAACGGCCCGTAGAGGGACGTGTCCCCCCGTTCGATCTTCTCGGCGAGGATCCGGCGGGAGCGGTCGCGGTCGTTCACCAGGCAGGCGAACCCGGCGAGGACCCAGAACATCACGAAGATGTCCAGCAGCGCGGCCCGGCTGGTCACGAACGCGAGGCCGTCCACGGCGAGCAGCAGCCCGGCGGCGCAGCCGAGCATCGTCGACCCCGTCATCCTCCGCGCGACCCGGCACAGGATCAGCACCGACAGCGTCCCGGCGAGGGCGGGGACGAACCGCCAGCCGAACGGCGTCGCGCCGAACATCCACTCGCCGAGCGCGATCATCCATTTGCCGAACGGCGGATGCGCGACGAACGAGGGGCCGTCCGTCCAGATGTTCGCGTCCGGATCGGCGATCAGCAGCTTGTCGGCGTTCTTGACGGTGTTGTGCTCCCAGCCGAACTCCAGCAGCGCCAGCGCGTCCTTGGCGTAGTAGGTCTCGTCGAAGACCACCTGCTTCGGCGACCCGAGCCCGTCGAAGCGCAGGTAGCCGGCGAACAGCGTCACCAGGAGCGGCCCCAGCCAGGACAGCAGCGGGTTGCCGGGGATCGCGGGCGCGAGCCACTCCCGCAGCGGGGGCGGCCTTCGCCGTGATCCGGTGGCCGGCGCGTGCACGAGATCCGTCATCGCCATCCAGTCATCGTACGGGCGGCCGGACCCCGCCGGATTCGCGTGGAACGCACGGAACGCGCGCCCGCCGCGCGGCCTGGCGCGCGGCGAGAACGCGGGTGGAAGACTGGGGCGCGTGATGGGGACTGGCGCGTGATGGGGACTCTGCTGCTGGCGGCGGCGCCGATCGGGCGGCCGGAGGACGCGTCGGCGCGGCTGCGGTCGGCGCTCGCGGACGCGCCGGTGATCGCGGCCGAGGACACGCGGCGGCTGCGGCGGCTCGCGGGCGACCTCGGCGTGGCGCTCACCGGGCGCATCGTGTCGTACCACGACCAGAACGAGAAGGCGCGGGCGGACGAGCTGCTGGCCGAGCTCCAGGCCGGACGGGACGTCCTGGTGATCACCGACGCGGGCATGCCGGGCGTGTCGGACCCCGGGTACCGGCTCGTCCGGGCGGCCGTCGCCGAAGGCGTGCCGATCTCGGTGCTGCCCGGGCCGTCCGCCGTCACGACCGCGCTGGTGGCGTCCGGGCTGCCCACCGACCGGTTCTGCTTCGAGGGGTTTCCGCCGCGCAGGCCGGGCGAGCGGGCCCGGCGCCTGGACGCGCTCGCCGTCGAGCCCCGCACGATGGTGTTCTTCGAGTCCCCGCGCCGCCTCCCGGCCACCCTCGCCGTGATGGCGGACGCGTTCGGCGCGGACCGTCCGGCCGCCGTCTGCCGGGAGCTGACCAAGACCTACGAGGAGATCCGCCGCGGCACGCTCGGCGAGCTGGCCGCGTGGGCTGAGGGCGGCGTCCTCGGCGAGATCACGCTGGTGGTCGGCGGGGCGCCCGAGCCGGAGGGGCTGACGGACCCGGCGGAGCTGGCGGCCGCCGTCGCCGCCCGCGAGGACGCCGGGACGCCCCGCAAGCAGGCCATCGCGGAGGTCGCCAAGGAGAACGGCGCCCCCAAGCGGGTGGTCTACGACGCCGTCGTCCAGGCCAGGAAGGCGCCGTAACCTGGAGTTGGTGGCGTCGCCACGGATGCGGAGGTGAGTGCCGTGCGGGACGCATGGTCGAGCCACGAGTCCTGGGTCTTCGAGTGCTTGAACTGCGCGACGACCTGGAATGAAGAGCTGGAGGTCCGCCACTACGGCGACGGGCACGGGAACGAGGCCGTCATCTACGAGCGCGGCGGCCAGCCCTGCACGACGCCCTGGGTGGACCGTTCCTGCCCGACGTGCCAGAGCCAGAACGTGAAGGCGCTGTCCGCGGTGAAGGGCAGGCAGGGCGAGGTGCCGCTGGCGCGCGACGGCGGCGACGTGGCGATGGTGTTCCACCTTCGCCGCATGCACGCCTGGTGATTGGTCCTTAGAGCGCGTCAGGCCACGGGGGCCTTGAGGGCGTCCTGGGGTGCCTCCTTGTCCGAATCGCTCCCGCTCTTACGGAGGGCGCGGAGGCGGCGCGTCCAGCCGACGACCGTCGCGCGGGCCTCGGGCCTGAACGCGGCCCCGGCGGCGAGCGCCGCGAGGGGGACGGCGGGCAGCACGTACCGGTAGTCGAACTCCGCGGTCGCGGCGGGGGCCAGCAGCAGGCCGGTCGCGAGCGTCCACGGCAGCAGCGCCTCGCCGCCGAACCGCCGCCACAGCGGGACGAGCCCGGCCAGCCCGATCAGCAGGATGCCGCCGATCATCGTGCCGCGCAGGTAGAAGACGTCCTGGTAGCCGCGGGCGACCCCGGCGAACGGCTCGACGACCTGGGTGCGGGCCTCGCCGCGCTCGTACGCCCTGGCCTCGGCGGACGCGATCCCGCCGCCGGGCATGTGCCACTCGGGCAGCGGCCTGCTCGTCTTCTCGAACTCGTACTGCGAGTACGTCGCCGGGTCGGGGAACACCGTCCGTTCCCAGCGGAACACCCGGAAGAAGTCGTGCGCGACGACCTGGAGGTAGTCGAGCGGCTGCGCGATGATCGCGCGCTTGGCGAAATCGTTGCCGAGCGCGTTGTTCTCCGGGCTGAACCGCGTCCCGGTGTAGCGGTTGAGCGGCGACTGGGCGTTCCAGATGCCGTCCTGCGAGTTCGGCAGCCGGTTCGCGGGCTCGGTGCACAGCGGGTACTCGCTGACCGGCAGGTCCTTCATCTGGTGGCAGTCGGCGAACTTGTAGACCCGCGCGTACAGGAAGATCCCGTTGCTCTCGGTGATCGCGAACTTGTCACTGTCGGCCTTGTACCAGCCCATGTAGGCGAGCACGGGCAGCATGCAGGCTGCGAGCGTGGCCGCCATGACCTTCCAGCCGCTGCGCCGGATCAGCATGTACACCAGGACGCCGAGCAGCACCGGCATCCCGACCGACCGGGTCAGCCAGGCCAGCCCGACGATCAGCCCGACCGCGGCGGCGATCTTCCAGGACGGCCGGTCCCGCCACAGCAGCAGCGTGACCGCGCTCATCACCAGGAACGTGAACATCGTGTCCGACAGGACGAGGTGCTCGAGCTGGAGCTGGTAGGCGTCCAGCAGCACGGGCGCGGCGGCGAGCGCGGCGCCCCAGCCGGGCAGCCGGAACCGGCGCCGCAGCAGCGCGTAGATCATCACGCCCATGGCGAGGCCCATGAGGTGCTGGACGGCGGCGACCAGCGCGAAGCTGTGGAACGGCTTGAGGATGAGCAGCAGGAACGCGTACCCGTCCGGCCGCAGCGGATGCGGGTAGGGGTCGGTCGCGACGTGCAGGTAGTCGAAGCTGTCGTTGAAGAACATCACCGGCTGGTAGCCGAGCATCGCGATCAGCCGGAGCAGCGCCGCTGTGGCAATGATCACACTGAAGGCCGGGTGCCGCCGGGCGAGCTCCCACAGGCCGCGTCCGCGCCGGCCGCGCCGGGAGTCGGCGGCCTCGTCCTCGGGCGCGCCCCCCGCGTCACCAGGCGAGTCGCCGGATTCCGTGTCGTCCTTCAGGCCCGTGCCGAGGTCTCCGCCGAGGGCCTCGTCCAGGTCCTCGTCCGGGACCGGGACGGTCGTCGTCGTCCCGCCGGGCGTGTCGCCCTGGCCGGACGCGCCCGGCCGGCTCTCCGCGTCCTCGGCGGCCCCCTCGGCCGTGGCCAGGGCAGTCCCGCCCGTGGCGGCCGCGGTGCCCCGCGACGATTCGCCCGCCACTGCCGCACCTCCCCTTCGGTGTCCGGCCCCCTGTCCGGCGGCACTGCGCTGTTCGATGGCACTGCGTTGCTCGAGGGCACCGCGTCGTTCCAGAGCACTGCGTTGCTCGGCGCGCGTCACAGGCGACCCCCTTCCGGGCCGCTGTGCCCGTATGCTTGACGTCCTAGCCTGCCGCCCGCGAACGTGGCGGTGATGTTTTTTGGGTTGCGATAGGGCAACACGATACGGGTGCTCTTGACGAGAGCGGCCATCAATACCCGTCTCCGGCAGGCATCATGAACCACTGGATTCATGAACGACGACGGGCCGCCGCGCAGAACAACTGAGATTAGTGGATCGTCCCGCCGGCGGTCATCAGGGGAAACGCCATCAGGGAAAACGTCACCAGGGGTAACGAAGGAGATCGCGTGGAACTCTCCGTAGTGATGCCGTGTCTGAACGAGGCCGAGACGGTCGAGACCTGCGTCCGCAAGACGATCGGGTTCTTCGAGGACAACGGCATCGACGGCGAGGTCGTCATCGCCGACAACGGCAGCACCGACGGCAGCCAGCAGCTCGCCAGGGACGCGGGGGCGCGTGTCGTGCCGGTCATCGACAAGGGCTACGGCAACGCCCTGATGGGCGGGATCCGCGCCGCGCGCGGCCGGTACGTCGCGATGGGCGACGCCGACGACTCCTACGACTTCACCACCCTCGGCCCGTTCCTGGACGAGCTGCGCGACGGCGCCGACCTGGTCATGGGCAACCGGTTCAAGGGCGGCATCGCCGACGGCGCCATGCCGCCGCTGCACCGCTACCTCGGCAACCCGGTGCTCAGCTTCGTCGGGCGGCTGTTCTTCGGCAGCAAGATCGGCGACTTCCACTGCGGGCTGCGGGCCTTCGACAAGGACGCGATCCTGCGGCTCGGCCTGCAGACCGGCGGCATGGAGTTCGCCAGCGAGATGGTCGTCAAGGCGACCCTGCAGGGCTACGACATCCGCGAGGTGCCGACCACGCTGTCGCCGGACGGCCGCTCCCGCGCCCCGCACCTGAACACCTGGCGTGACGGATGGCGTCATCTCCGCTTCCTCATGCTCTACAGCCCGCGCTGGCTGTTCCTCATCCCCGGCCTCGTGTTCATGACGCTCGGACTGCTCGCCGGGATCGCGCTGTCGACCGGCCCGGTCACGGTCGGGGAGATCGCGTTCGACGTCGACACGCTCGTCGGCGCCGGGGCCGCGCTGGTGATCGGCTTCCAGGCGGTGCTGTTCGCGCTGCTCACGAAGGTCTACGCGATGCAGGAGGGATTCCTGCCGCACGACCAGCGGGTCCAGAAGATCATCGACTGGTGGAGCCTGGAACGCGGGCTGCTGCTCGGCGGGGTGCTCGCCGTCGCCGGCCTCGGCGGCCTCGTCGCCTCGCTGCTGCACTGGCGGGTCAACAGCTTCGGCGAGCTCGACCCGCGCGAGTCGCTGCGCATCGTCGTCCCCGCCGCCACCGCGCTCGTGATGAGCCTCCAGGCGATCTTCGCCTCGCTGTTCGTCAGCATCCTCGGCATCCGCCGCCGCCAGCACCCGCCGATCATCGACCCGGCCGAGGAGGCCGCCGGGGTCGTGGACGCCGCCGCCCGCCGGGTCGCGAAGGACGAGCAGTCCGCGAAGGACGAGTCCGCGAAGGGCGAGCCCGCGAAGGTCACCGCCGGGAAGAGCACCGCGGGGAAGGCCGCCGCCGGGAAGAGCACCTCCAGGAAGTCCGGCGCGACGAAGGCGTCCGGAAGCGACGAAGGCGACGAGAGCGGAGCGTCCAGGGCATAGCAGGGCATCCTGACGAACACGCCGGACAGACCGTCACGGAAGCCGAGAACTCGCTGAGCGTTCCCGGCCCTCGAACCGGTGCCCGGCGGGGGTGTGACAGGCTTGACCGGCGATGGATCACCGTTCTCTGACAGCCCGGCGGTGGGGGGCCGTACGTCGATGAGCACGCCAACGCCGGCGGGCGCCGAGACCGCGCCGCCGGCCTCGACAGCCTCCCCGACGTCGGGCCGGACGGTCGTCAGCGCGCGGCCGCCGGTCGCGCCGCCCGACCGGCGCCCCGCCCCGTCCCGACCGAGCCGCCGCTGGGCCTGGCTGTTCGTGCTGGGCTGGGCCGCGCAGGTCGCCGTCCGGCTCCTGCTCGCCTCCGGGCAGACGATCCCCGTCGCGACCCCGGACGAGTCGGGCTACCTGTTCGCCGCCCGCGTCCTGACCGGCGGCGCCGACGCCGACATGTCGTCCGGGACCGTCTACCGCGGCGGGTACCCGCTGCTGCTGATGCCCGCGTTCTGGTTCGGCGACGACCCGGTGAGCGTCTACCGGGGCGCCCTGGTGATCAACGCGCTGGTCAGCGCCGCCCTGCTCCCGCTGGCCTACCTGCTGCTGCGCCGCCTGCGGGTCCGCAGGCGCTGGTCGTACGTGTTCGGGCACGTGACAGCGGTGCTCCCGGCCGTGCTGTTCTACTCCGAGTTCGCGCTGACCGACGCGATCCTGCCGGTGATGGTGGTCGGCTGGCTGCTGCTCGTCCACGCCTGGCTGAACGCGCCGCCGCCCGCCGATCGCCGCTCGTCCGTCCGGCTGACGCTCGCCGGGACGGGCGCGTCGCTGATCGTCGCGTACGCCTACACCTGCCACACGCGCGGCGCGATCCTGCTGGCCGCTCATCTCGCGCTGCTCGCGGCGGCACTGGTGTGCCGGTGGCGGTCCTGGCGCGCGGCGGGCCTCGCCGCGCTCGCCGCCGCCGGCGCGACCGGCGCCGGGATGCTGCTGAACCGCTCGCTGCTCCCGCACATGTACCCGACGGGCGACAACGACCTCGGCGGCAACGTCGTCCGGCGGCTCACGTCCGAGGACGGCTGGGGCTGGATGCTGTCGCTCGGCACCGGGCAGGTCTGGTACCAGGCCGCCGCGACCGGCGGGATGGCGGCCATCGGCCTCGTCGCGGTCGCGTTCGTCGCCGTCCGGCCGTCCGGCAGCCCGTCCGTCAAGGCCGCGATGCAGGGCGCACCGGGACGGACGCGCGCGCTCGCCCTCGCCGTCATCGCGATCGTGGCGGGCATCGCGTTCGCCACCTCGGCGGCGCTGCCGGTCGAGTACCGCATCGGCAACTACGTCTACGGCCGCTACCTCGCCTCGATCACGCCGGTGCTGTTCGCCGTCGGCGTCGCGGTCCTGCTGCGCGCGTCGCCGCGGACGCTGCTGTGGGCGTCGGCCGCGGCGGCCACGCTGACGGTCGTCGCCGCGTGCGTCGTCCAGTGGTACGCGGGCGACCTGCTCACCCTGTACAAGCACACGCCCTACGACTTCCCGGAGACGTCGTTCCTCACGTGGGACTGGGAGTCGTTCCAGCTGTGGCACGCCACCGCCACCGGGCTCGCGCTCATGTGCGCGTCCGTGGCCGTCGCCCGGCTCCGGCGGAGCGGGCCGCTGCTCCTCGCGGGCCTGCTGGCCGCCGTCGCGGTCGGGATGTCGGTGACGGCGACCGACCGGATCGCCCGGCCCCTCGTCCGCGACGAGACCGCGCACACCGACATCCGGCAGAGCATCGACCTGCGACGGCAGCGGTCCATCGCCGTCGACTGGAACGTCCCGTGGACGATCCGCCTCTCGCACTACTACTGGGCCTGGTGGGCGGACGGCAGCGTCTTCGACGCCCGCTGGTACGCGCCGCCGCAGAACGTGGACATGGTCGTCCTGGCGTGGCCGAAGGACAAGCCGGCTTCCGCGTCCTGGCCGAAGGGCGCCCCGCCCGGCTGGCGGATCATCGACAGCCGCCGCACCATCCAGGGCGACTGGGTCGCCTGGGCCCGCTAGTTCTCCGCCGATTGCGGCGGCGGGTTCCAGAGCTGGAGGATCCCGTCCGACGAGCGCCACATGAGGCGCCAGCCCTGCGCCGGGTCCGGACGCCACCCGCCCCCGATCTGCGACTCCATGCCCCGCCACCGCGTGTACAGCATCGGCCCCTCGGTCGCGTTCCGCGGGACCTGCCCCAGGTAGTGCGGGAAGTCGCGGATCTCGCCGCGCCAGACCGGGTCGCCCCACACATCCCGCGTGTAGAACGTGAGGGTCTGCGCGAGCCGCCGGTCGGCGCAGATCAGCGTGATGTCGCGGTGCCCGGCGAGGTAGCCGCGCAGCTCGCTCCACGCCTTGTCGCGCGGCAGGTCGGGGACGGCCCGGACGGCGGCGACCGCGTACGTCCCGCCGAGCGCCACCGCCAGCACCGGAACCACCAGCGTGCGCAGCCGGAGGCGGGAGACGAGATCGGCCCGAATCCCCCCTCCGGGGGGCCTGGGGGGTCGTCCCCCCAGATTGACGGGCAGCATCCGGAACATCAGGATCAGAGAGCCGAACCCGCCCGCGAGCAGCGCGGGCAGCACCGCGAACCAGTAGCGCTGCAGCCAGGCCCGCAGCGAGATGTCGTTCGGGTCGAGGACGCCCGAGAACAGCGTCAGCGGGACGGCGAGGCTCGCGAACCACACCAGGATCAGCGCGAGCCGCCGGTCGTGGGTGACCGACCAGCCGAGGGTCGTGAGCACCAGCGCGGCGGTGAACACCAGCCCGAGCTCGTTCCAGTCGTGCATGGCGCGCAGGAACGAGCGGGCGGCTAGCTCGCGCGTCACGTAGTCGCGGGACTGGCCGCCGTGCGTCGCCGCGGACATCAGCCCGGCGAGCGGGCTGCCCCACACGATCTGGTTGTGGACGAGGTTGACCGCCAGGATCGCGAGCATCGGCGCGCCGACCGTGATGTTCCGGCGCCACGGGATCCTCAGCAGCGCCAGGTACACCGGGATCGGGAGGAACAGGAAGGCGAGGAACTCCCGGACGAGGAACGCCGACCCCATGAACACCCCGGCCATGATCAGCATCCGGGTCTGGGCGCGCCCGGTCCGGCGGCTCGCGACGACGAGCCCCGCCATCCCGATCGCGAACAGCCCGGCGCCGGGCATGTCCGGCAGCACCTGCCCCGTCGACCAGGTGATCTCGTGGCCGAACGGGTTCGTCATCGTGAAGAACGGGTGGATCAGCAGGATCGCCGCGGACGCCACGCCCGCCACGTCCCCGAACAGCGACCTGACGATCAGGTACGTTCCAACGAAGAACGCGCAGCCGCCGAGCGCCGCGACGACGAAGAAGGCGGCCTGCCCGTCCCCGAGGACCTCCTGGACGAGCCGCGCGGGCAGCACCAGCCCGATCCGGGTGACCTGGTGCGGGACCTCGTCGAACGGCCACACGTTCAGCGGGATGTCGGGCCAGTCGCGGGCGGCGAGCCACACGTAGTACGGGTCGAAGTACAGCGGCGGCGTCATGATCACCCATTGCGCGAGCACCGTCGCGGCCGCGACCAGCAGGGACAGCCACACCACGCGCCGCGTCCGCCGCAGCCGCCCGGCCGCGCGGGCCAGCGGAGCTCGCCGTGGCCCCCCTGCTGCCGCCGCCTCCCCGGCCACCTCGTCAACGGCCGGCTGGTCGGACGTGCTCTGGGCCATGCCTGGCTCCGCCTCCAAGGGCTCCGTGGGGATCGAGGGGCTTCGCGGGGATCGTGCCGCCAAGGTGATCGTGCGCCGCCGGACCAGGCTACTCCTGTCGTGTGCCGGGGCGTCCCCGACGCGACTACCCTTGATTCCATGTCCTCGTCAAGCCGTCACATCTTGACCGCGCCCGCCTGGCCGTACGCCAACGGGCCCCGTCACATCGGGCACGTCTCCGGTTTCGCGCTGCCCGCCGACATGTTCAGCCGCTACCAGCGGATGGCGGGCAACCAGGTCCTGATGGTCAGCGGCACAGACGAGCACGGCACGCCGATCCAAGTGCAGGCCGACAAGGAGGGCGTGTCCGCCCGGGAGCTCGCCGACCGCTACAACGGCGTCATCGCGCAGGACCTGCACGGCCTCGGCATGACCTACGACCTGTTCACCCGGACCACGACGCTGAACCACTACGCCGTCGTCCAGGAGATCTTCAAGGGCCTGTACGACAACGGCTACATCTTCCCGCAGAAGACGATGGGCGCGATCTCGCCGTCCACCGGCCGGACGCTGCCCGACCGCTACATCGAGGGCACCTGCCCGATCTGCGGCTACGACGGCGCGCGCGGCGACCAGTGCGACAACTGCGGCAACCAGCTCGACCCCGTCGACCTGATCAACCCGGTGTCGCGGATCAACGGCGAGACCCCGAAGTTCGTGGAGACCGAGCACTTCATGCTCGACCTGCCCGCGTTCACCGAGGTCCTCGGCCGGTACCTGCGCGGCAAGCAGAACGGCGCGCTCGCGTGGCGGCCGAACGTGCTGAAGTTCGCGCTGAACCTGCTCGACGACATGCAGCCGCGGGCGATCAGCCGCGACCTCGACTGGGGCGTCCCGATCCCGCTGGACGGCTGGCGCGACAACCCGGCGAAGAAGCTGTACGTCTGGTTCGACGCGGTCGTCGGGTACTTCTCCGCGTCGGTGGAGTGGGCGCGGCGGTCCGGCGACCCGGAGGCGTGGCGCGCCTGGTGGCAGGACCCGGAGGCCCTGTCCTACTACTTCATGGGCAAGGACAACATCGTCTTCCACGCCGAGATCTGGCCGGCGATGCTGCTCGGCTACAGCGGCCAGGGCGACAAGGGCGGGACGCCGGGGTCGCTGGGCGCGCTGAACGTGCCGACGGAGGTCGTGTCGTCGGAGTTCCTGACGATGGAGGGCAAGAAGTTCTCCTCGTCCCGCCAGGTCGTCATCTACGTGCAGGACTTCCTCGCCCGCTACGACGTCGACGCGCTGCGCTACTACGTCGCGGTCGCCGGGCCCGAGAACCAGGACACCGACTTCACGTGGGCGGAGTTCGTCCGCCGCAACAACGACGAGCTGGTCGCCGCGTGGGGCAACCTCGTCAACCGGTCGGTGAACATGGCGGCGAAGAACTTCGGCGCGATCCCCGAGGCGGGCGAGCTCACCGACGCCGACCGGGCGCTGATGGAGCGCAGCCGCAACGCGTTCGCGGCCGTGGGCGCGGAGCTCGAGCGGTCCCGGTTCAAGAACTCGATCACCGAGGCGCTGGACGTCGTCCGCGACGCCAACAGGTACCTGTCCGACCAGGCGCCGTGGAAGCTGAAGGACGACCCGGCCCGCGTCAAGTCGATCCTGCACACCGCGCTCCAGGTCGTCGACGACGCGAAGACGCTGCTGACGCCGTTCCTGCCGCGCTCGTCGCAGAAGGTCTACGAGATGCTCGGCGGCGAGGGCGAGTGGAGCGGCATGCCGGAGCTGCGGACCGTCTCGGAGGACGGCGGCCCCGACTACACGATCCTGACCGGCGACTACGCGACCGAGGCGCGCTGGGAGTCCACGCCGATCAAGCCCGGGGTCCCGCTGACCAAGCCGGTCCCGCTGTTCACGAAGCTCGACGCGTCCGTGGTGGACGAGGAGCTCGCCAGGCTGGAGAACCGTTGAGCCGGGACGAGGACGGGCAGAGTTCACGCTCGTTCGCGCCGCTTCCCGAGCGCCTCCCAGTGGACGTGTTCGACAGCCACTGCCATCTCGACATCGTCGACACCCCGGTGCAGGAGCAGCTGAGGTCGGCGAAGGCGGCGGGCGTCACCCGGATCGTCACGATCGGCTGCGACCTGCCGTCGTCGCGGTTCGCCGTGGAGGCCGCCGCCGAGTTCGACGACGTGTACGCGGCGGTCGCGATCCACCCGAACGAGACGACCGGGATCTCCGACGCCGTCCTGGAGGACGTGGCGCGGCTGGCCGCGCACCGCAAGGTCCGCGCGATCGGCGAGACGGGCCTGGACTACTACCGCGACTGGGCGCCGAAGGACGATCAGCACCGCTCGTTCCGCGGCCACATCGAGATCGCCAAGCGCACCGGCAAGGCCCTCGTCGTCCACGACCGCGACGCGCACGACGACGTCCTGCGCGTCCTGGACGAGGAGGGCGCGCCCGACACGGTCGTCTTCCACTGCTATTCGGGCGACGCGCAGATGGCGGAGACCTGCGCCGAGCGCGGCTACCTGATGAGCTTCGCGGGCAACGTCACGTTCAAGAACGCCGAGCCGCTGCGGGAGGCGCTGAAGGCGGCCCCGCTCGACCTGCTGCTGGTGGAGACCGACGCGCCGTTCCTGACGCCGATCCCGCACCGCGGCAAGCCGAACGCGTCGTACCTGATCCCGCACACCGTCCGCGCCATGGCGGAGATCAAGGGCGTGGACGTGGCGGAGCTGTGCACGGCCATCGCCGCCAACGGCGAACGCGCCTTCGGCCCCTGGTGAACGCGCGCGTCAGTCGGACAGGCGGTGCTGCAGGAAGGTGAGGACGAGGCTCGCGTCCCGCAGCAGCGGCGGCGCGGACGGCTGCACCTCCAGGATCCAGGACCGCCACCGGCACGCCGCCACCGCGATCTGGGCGCCCTGGGCGTCGCGCACTTCGAGGACGCCGGGCCCGCGCCCCTTCCCGGGCCCGGCGTGCCCGACCTCGGTGCCGTCGGGCCGCAGCAGCGTGTAGGAGGCCGGCCTCCAGCGGAGCCGCTGGATCACCAGGTGCACCGTGCCCGAGGTGTCGATCAGCACGTACTCGGGCTCCAGCCGCCTGCGGACCACATGGTCGACGAGGAGGAACGTCTCGCCGCCGGGGCCCTTCCAGGCCGCGACACCGGCCGGGTCGATCGCCCTCCCGAAGAACCAGACGGGCATGTGCAGCAGCTTGACCTGCGCCAGATGGAGGCTTCGCGGCTGGGCCCGCTCGTATCCCGCCGGCGCCTGCGCCTTGGCCAGCGAGACGTAGAGGCCGCCGTCCGGGCGTTTCGCCTTCTGGCGGGTGACGACGAGCTGCATGGTGTCGGACGGCCTGCTCAGCAGCGTGCGGGCCACGGCCCGGCCCGACGCGACACGGCGGCCCGTCCGCACCGCGCCCAGCACCCCGACGGCGGCGAGGAGGATCGCGGGCGTGAAGAGCTGGTACTGGTCGACGACGCTGCCCGCGTAGGGGCCCATCGGCCCGATCCGCAGGGTCACGCGGGTGCCCTCGGGGGTGTCGGTGTCGAGCCCGTAGATGGGGCCCTTGCCCGTCTTCCCGCTCTCGGTGCGCCAGACGGCGTCGCAGCGCTCCACCTTGGCCGTGCGCTTCGACCCGGGGCTGAAGACGCATTCGGTGACGGTGGCGTCGGCCTTCTCGCCGGACGTGTACGTCAGCACCATCATGACCGGCCAGAACGCGACCGCGCAGGCGGCCACCACCATCGCGGCATAGAACGCGTTTCTCCGCCACACCATGATCAGGCAGCCTAATGGGGCCTTGCTGCGGACTAATGACATTCAGGTGATTCGGCTCCTTACCCGGCCGCAAGGGCCTTGTGGGGACGGGTCCCCCGCGCTCCGGTCGCTGCGCGCGATCGAGCTGGAACAATCGGGGCCGTGGGGGAGACACAGGCGGCGCTGCTGGGCCCGGCGGACGTGCGCGAGCTGGCGGAACGGCTCGGCGTCCGGCCGACGAAGACGCTCGGGCAGAACTTCGTCATCGACGCCAACACCGTCCGGCGGATCGTCCGGACGGCCGGGTCGGGTCCCGATGACGTCGTGATCGAGGTGGGGCCGGGGCTCGGGTCGCTGACGCTGGCGCTGCTGCCGGAGGTGCGGCGGGTCGTCGCCGTGGAGGTGGACGCGGCGCTGGCCGCGGCGCTGCCCGGCACGGTCGAGGTGCGCGCGCCGGAGCTCGCGGGGCGGCTGGAGGTCGTCCACGCCGATGCGATGAAGATCACAGCGGTGCCGGGGCCCGCGCCGACGGCGCTCGTCGCGAACCTGCCCTACAACGTGGCGGTGCCGGTCGTCCTGCACCTGCTGGCCGTCCTGCCGTCGCTGCGGACCGCGCTGGTGATGGTGCAGGCCGAGGTCGCCGACCGGATGGTCGCCGCGCCCGGCGGGAAGATCTACGGGGTGCCGTCGGTGAAGCTCGCCTGGTACGGGGACGCGCGCCGGGCCGGGTCGGTCGGGCGCGCGGTGTTCTGGCCCGCGCCGAACGTCGACTCGGGCCTGGTCGCGTTCACCCGCCGCGAGCCGCCGCCGACCGCGGCGACCCGCGAGGAGGTGTTCGCCGTGGTGGACGCCGCGTTCGCGCAGCGCCGCAAGACGCTGCGGGCGGCGCTGGCGGGCTGGGCCGGGTCCGCGGGCGCGGCCGAGGAGGCGCTGCGCGCCGCGGGCGTGGACCCCCGGGCGAGGGGGGAAGCTCTGGACGTGGCCGCCTTCGCCCGTATTGCCGAGTATGGTCCTTCACGCCGGGGAGATCAGCTCCCGACCCCCTAGGGCGCGGTTCGGCGGGCATGTTCAGAGCGGAGCATGTTCGCGGCAGGGCATGTTCGCAGCGGAGCGTGCCGGGCAGAGCGTGGTCCGGGCGCGGGGTGCGGCGGGGAGCCGGGGGCTGTACGGCTCCACAGGGGACACTGGACACGACGAGCCGGAGGTCGATGTGAAGGGGCGTTCGCGGACGGCGCGGGCGAGATTGCCGATCGTGGGGACGGCCCTGCTCGCCATCGCGGCTATGGTCGCGACGGTGGCGGCGGGCTGCGGCGGCGGCGCGGGGGCCGCGCCGAAGATCACGACGACGGCGCGGGCGGGCGTGGCGCCGGTGCCGCCGAAGGAGGGGGCGTACTTCGGGGCCTGGGTGCCGCCGGACGGCGAGGGCAAGCCGTCCGCGTCCAAGCCGGGGTCGGCCTCGGCCTCCCCGTCCGAGTCGCCTCCGGAGTCGCCTTCGCCGTCAGGCTCGGCGTCCGGATCGGCGTCGCCGGCCCCGAAGCCGACCGGGAAGGACGCGGGCAAGCCGGGCATGGCCCCGGTCGTCGGCTTCGAGCAGGCGCTCGGCCGGCAGCTCGACATCGTCCAGACCTACCGGAGCTGGACGGCGGAGTTCCCCGCCGGGCTGGAGAAGTCGGTCACCGAGGGCAACCGCTATCTGCTGCTGACCTGGGGCGGCGCCGACACCAAGAAGATCGTCCAGGGCGAGTACGACGAGCTCGTCCAGCGCCGCGCCCGCGCCGTCAAGGCCCTCGGCAAGCCGGTCTTCCTGCGCTGGTCGCCGGACATGGACAAGGCGTCCAACAAGAGGCGCGTGCACGACCCGGCGGCCTTCGTCGCGGCCTGGAAGCACCTGCGGACGGTCTTCGAGCAGGAGCGGGTCGACAACGTCGCGTGGGTGTGGTGCCCGACCGCGCGCGGCTTCGGCGGCGGCGACGCCCCCGCGTACTATCCCGGCGACGACCAGGTCGACTGGGTCTGCGCCGACGCGCAGCCCGGCACCGACTACGAGTACCGCGACCTGTCGGAGGCCGTGAAGATGTTCCTGCAGTGGTCGCGGGACCGCGAGAAGCCCATCATGATCGCCGAGTTCGGCGTCCCGAAGTCCTACGGCGAGCGGCGCGCCGAATGGCTCAGGGAGGCCGCCAAGACGCTGCAGGACCCGCAGGTCAAGGCCGTCGTCTACTTCAACTCCGACGAGCAGGCGGCCAACGCCCGCGACAAGCGCCGCGCCTACTCGGTGACGGGCGACAAGCACACCGTCTCGGCCCTGCGCGAACTCGCCACGACCCCCTACTTCAACCCCCGAAACCTGCCAGTGACCAGCGGAGACTGACCGCCGGGACGACGCTGCCAGGGATTGCCCCTAGGGTTTTGGACGTGACCGCAGTGAGCGTACGCGTCCCCGCCAAGGTCAACCTGCAGCTCGGCGTGGGACCGATCCGCGACGACGGCTACCACGACCTCGTCAACGTGTTCCACGCCGTCTCCCTCTTCGACGAGGTGACGGCCCGGGACGCGCCCGGCCTTGAGGTGAGCGTCCAGGCCGCCCCGTACTCGCGGGTGTCCGTCGACGACGTCCCGGTCGACGACGACAATCTCGCGGCGAGGGCGGCCAGGCTCGTCGCGGCGCGGCTCGGCGTCGAGCCCCGCGCCGCGATCCGGATCCGCAAGGCCATCCCGGTGGCGGGCGGCATGGCGGGCGGCAGCGCCGACGCCGCCGCCGCGCTGGTCGCCTGCGCCCGGCTCTGGGACGACCGCGAAAGCCCCGCCCTCGCCCGCGCCGATCTGGTGGAACTCGGCGCCGAGCTCGGCAGCGACGTGCCGTTCGCCGTCCTCGGCGGCACCGCGGTCGGTGTCGGCCGCGGCGAGCGGCTCACCCCCGCCCTGACCCGCGGGGTCTTCCACTGGGTGTTCGCGACCGCCGACGGCGGGCTGTCCACCCCCGCCGTCTACGCCGAGTGCGACCGGATCCGCGACGCCCGGGGCGAGGCGGCGGCACCGCCGGTGGTCTCCGAGGCGCTGATGACCGCGCTCGCGACCGGCGACGCCAAGGGGCTCGGCGAGGCCCTCACCAACGACCTCCAGGAGGCGGCGCTGGCGCTGCGGCCGTCGCTGGAGCGGGTCCTGGACGCGGGCCGCGATCTCGGCGCCGTCGGGGCGCTCGTGTCCGGTTCCGGCCCCACATGCGCCTTCCTCGCCGAGACCGACGAGGACGCCGGCGACCTCGCGGAAGCGCTGGACGGAGCGGGTGTGGCCCGGCAGATCCTGCGCGCCCACGGGCCCGTTCCGGGTGCGACGGTGGTGTGACGGCGGGTGTGGCAGCGGTGTGACGACGCCGATACCCTGGGGCTTCACAACAAGAAGCTTTCCTAATAAAAAAGGGTAGATGCGCTCGTCACACAAGCGAACTTCTTGCACACGGCAGGCGTCTTGTACCTGTGACACCGATTCACTCGAGCGCTGATCCCTCCGGCGAGGTGGAGCGATGACGTACCTGTCCGGCCTGCTGGCCGTCATGGCGATCGCGATGATGGCGACGCTCGTCCTGCTGGCCGTGCGCCGCGACCGGGACCTGCGCCGCAACGCCCCGGCATCCGTCGTCGCCGGACGGGCCCGAGCCGCTAGCCTTGAGGCGCAACCCGAAGGCGGCCCTAAGCCGCCCTCCGCCGTTCGTTGATCCTCCGGAACCGTTGGACTCCGAACATCCCCCTGTGAGGCCTGTTCCGTGTCGATGGTCGTCCTGCTGGGAGCGTTCCTCCTGCTGATGCTCCTGATCGTCGTCGCCGTCGTGGTGATCGTCGTCGCCGTGTCGTCGAGCCGGAAGAACCAGAACGTCCCGCCGCCCGGCTACGGCGCCCCGGGACACGGCCCGCCGCCATCGGGCCAGGGCCCGCCGCCCGGCGTCTGACCGGGGCGCGCCTGACGGCCCGCGTCTGAGGGCCTGCGTCCGGCGGGGGCTCCGGGGGCCAATAGGCTTGGTGGCGTCGTGAATCTGATCAACCTTGAGAACGTCGCCAAGGCCTACGGGCCCACGCCGCTGCTCGACGCCGTGTCGCTCGGGCTGGACGAGGGCGACCGCGTCGGCGTCGTCGGCCGCAACGGGGGCGGCAAGAGCACCCTCGTGTCCGTCCTCGCGCGGGAGACCGAGCCCGACACCGGGCGCGTCACGCATTCGCGCGGCCTCCGGCTCGGCCACCTCGCCCAGCGGGACGAGTTCCCGGCGGAGGCGACGGTCCGGTCCGTCGTGCTGGGCGACCGCGCCGAGCACGAGTGGGCGGGCGACGTCCGCGTCCGCGACGTCCTCGGCGGGCTGCTCGCCGATCTCGGCCTGGACGCGCCGCTCGCGGGCATGTCCGGCGGCGAGCGCCGCCGGGTCGCGCTGGCGCGGCTCCTCGTCCCCGAGTCCGACCTGCTGCTGCTGGACGAGCCCACCAACCACCTCGACATCGAGGCCATCGACTGGCTGGCCCGGCACCTGAAGGGCCGCAAGTCCGCGCTGCTCGTCGTCACCCACGACCGCTGGTTCCTGGACGAGGTCACCGACCGGACGTGGGAGGTCGTCGACGGGAGCGTCGAACGCTACGAGGGCGGCTACTCCGCCTACGTCCTCGCGAAGGCCGAACGCGCCCGGATCGCCGCCGCGACCGAGGCGAAGCGGCAGAACCTGCTCCGCAAGGAGCTGGCGTGGCTGCGGCGCGGCCCGCAGGCCCGCACGTCCAAGCCGAAGTTCCGGGTGGACGCCGCGCAGGCGCTGATCGCCGACGAGCCGCCGCTGCGCGACTCGGTCGAGCTGACCCGGTTCGCGACCGCGCGGCTCGGCAAGACCGTCTACGACGTGGAGGACGTGACCGTCGAGGTCGGCGGGAACGGCGCCGCCCGCACGATCTTCGAGCGGATGACGTGGCGGCTCGGCCCGGGGGACCGCGTCGGGCTCGTCGGCGTCAACGGCAGCGGCAAGTCCACCCTGCTGCGCCTGCTGGAGGGCTCGGTGTCGCCGGTGGCCGGGACGGTGGTGCAGGGCAAGACCGTCCAGCTCGCGCACCTGACGCAGAACCTCGAAGACCTGGACCCGTCGCGGCGCGTCCTGGAGTCGGTGGAGGAGATCCGCCGCCGCATCACCGTCGGCAAGCGCGACTGGACCGCGAGCCAGCTCCTCGAACGCCTCGGCTTCCAGCGCGAGCGCCAGTGGACGCCGGTCGGCGACCTGTCCGGCGGCGAGCGGCGCCGCCTCCAGCTCCTCCGGCTCCTGATGGCCGAGCCCAACGTCCTCCTCCTGGACGAGCCCACCAACGACCTCGACATCGAGACGCTCACCGAGGTCGAAGACCTCCTGGACGGCTGGCCCGGGACGCTCGTCGTCGTCAGCCACGACCGGTACTTCCTGGAGCGCGTCACCGACCACGTCGTGGCCCTCCTCGGCGACGGGCGCGTGTCGATGCTGCCCGGCGGCGTCGGCGAGTACCTCGACCGCCGCGCCGCCGGAACGGCCCCGAAACCCGCACGCGCGGAGGGCACGGCCGTCCCAGCGGCACAGCCCGCACCTGCCGCCAAAGCCGCCGCGAAGCCGAAGGGCGGGCAGGACTGGAAGGCCCGCAAGGAGCTCGACCGGCTCGAACGCCGCCTGGAGAAGCTCGCCGGGCAGGAGGCCGAGCTGCACGAGCAGCTCGCGGCGCACGCCACCGACTACGCCAAGCTCCAGGAACTCGACGGGCGGCTGAGGGAGATCCAGGCCGAGGCCGCCACGGTCGAGGAGGAATGGCTGATGCTCGCCGAGGACATCGGCTAGCGGTCAGGGCTATGGGCAGGGCTACTCGTCGAACGGGATGAGGAGGATGCGGAGCAGGTCGGCCAGGGTGTCGTGCTGCGCGGGGCTGAGGCCTTCGAGGATGACCTGCTCCCGTTCGAGCAGGTCGGCGATCGCGGCGTCCACCCGGGTCATGCCCGCCTTGGTGAGGCGGACCTGGACGCCGCGCTTGTCCTGCGGGTCGGGGTGCCGCTCGACGAGCCCGGCCGCCGCGAGCCGGTCGATACGGTTGGTCATCGTGCCGGAGGTGACCAGCGTGGCACGCAGCAGCCGGCCCGGGCTGAGCTGGTAGGGGCTGCCCGCGCGGCGCAGCGCCGTGAGGACGTCGAACTCCCACGACTCCAGGTCGTGGTCGGCGAACACGCCGCGCCGGGCACGGTCGAGATGCCGGGCCAGCCGGGACACGCGGCTGAGGACCTGCAGCGGCCGGACGTCCAGGTCCGGACGCTCGGTGCGCCACGCGGCGACGAGCCTGTCCACCTCATCCTGCATCCCGCCACCCTACCTGTATCTTGATATCGAGAGAGGATGCCGCGGCGGGGTCCACCGGTCGGTGGACACGAGGTTCAGCCGGACGGGCCTCATGCGGAAAGGGTGCCCGCGACGAGCATTTTCCGCATGACGAACCCCTCTGTGAAGATGGCCCGGTGGAGCGCCGGGCACCCCTGGCGGGCGATCGCCGGGTGGTTCCTGTTCGTGGTCGTGTGCCTCGGCATCGGGATCGGCGTCGGCGGGAACGCCGCCACCTCCGCGGACTTCCGGATCGGCGAGGCCGGCCGGGCCGAGTCGATGGCCGCCGAGGGCGGGCTGCAGCAGAAGCCCGTCGAGCACATCCTGATCACCGCGAAGCCCGGCACGGCCGGGCTCGACGCCCGCGCCGCCGGCGCCGCCGCCCGCGACGCCGCGGCCAGGATGAAGCGCCTCCCCGAGGTCGAGTCGGTGTCCGCGCCGATCCGGTCGGGCGACGGGACGGCCGTCCGCGTCGAGGTCACCCTGCGCGGCCCCGAGCTCGAAGGCAAGAAGCACGTCGAGCCGCTGCACGCGCAGACCGCCGAGGTGCGGGCCGCGCACCCCGGCGTGCGGGTGGAGGAGACCGGCGGGCCGTCCATCAGCAAGGGCATCGAGAAGCTGCGCGGCGAGGACCTGTCGCGCACCGAGGTCATCGCGCTGCCCATCACGCTGATCACGCTGCTGGTGGTGTTCGGGTCGGTGTCGCTGGCCGTCGTGCCGATCATGCTGGCGCTGACGTCGATCGCGGCGGCCATCGGCCTGTCGATGCTCGCCTCGCACGTGTTCCCGGACGCCGGGGTCAGCGCCAACATCATCCTGCTGATCGGGATGGCCGTCGGCGTCGACTACACGCTCTTCTACCTCAAGCGGGAACGGGAGGAGCGGGCCCGGTCCGGCGGGCGGCTCTCCCCGCGGGCCGTCGTGGAGATCGCGGCGGCGACATCGGGACGCGCCGTCGTGCTCTCCGGGCTCGCGGTCGCCGTCTCCAGCGCCACCCTCTACCTCGCCGGCGACGTCATCTTCTCGTCCATCGCGACCGGCGCGATCGTCGTCACGCTCGCCGCCGTCGTCAGCTCGCTGACCGTCCTGCCCGCGCTGCTCGCCAAGCTCGGCCAGTGGGCGGAGCGCCGCGCCGCCCGCCGGGCCCGCCGCGGCAGGCCCGCCCGGCGCCTCAGGTCGAAGGACGGCGGGCGGATCACTACCGCGATGCTGCGTCCCGTCGAGCGCCGTCCCGCCGCGACGCTCATCGTCGGCTTGCTCGTGATGCTCGCCCTGGCCGCGCCGCTGCTGAACCTCAACCTCACCGACATGGGACGCGAATCCCACCCGCGCGACATCCCGGCCATGCGGACCTACGACCGGCTCAACGCCGCGTTCCCCGAGCTGAAGGCGACGCACCAGGTCGTCGTCCGCGCCGACCCCGGCCAGACGGACGAGGTCGCCGCCGCGCTCCGCGACCTCGCCGCCCGCGCGTCCGGCGACCGCGGCCCGTCCGGCGCCCTCCTGCACGGCGCGTCCGAGCTGCGCACCTCGCCGGACGGCCGGATCAGCGTCCTCGAACTCGCCGTCCCGCACTACGGCAGCACGGACGAGGCGCGGGCGTCCCTGACGGCGGTCCGCGGCGAGCACGTGCCCGCCACCGTCGGAAGGCTCGGCGTCGAGACCGCCGTCACCGGCGACGTCGCCCGCTACACCGACTATCCCGAGCACCAGAAGAACAGGATGCCCATGATCATCGGGTCGCTGCTGCTGGTGACGTTCGCGATGACGGTGTGGGCGTTCCGCTCCGTCGCGCTCGGCCTCGTCGGCGTGCTGCTGAACCTGCTGTCCGCGGGCGCCGCGCTCGGCCTGCTCACCCTCGTCTTCCAGGGGACGTGGGCGGAGGGCCTGCTCGACTTCACCTCCACCGGGTCGATCGGCTCCCGCGTGCCGCTGTTCTTGTTCGTGATCCTGTTCGGCCTCTCCATGGACTACCAGGTCTTCGTGATCAGCCGGATCAGGGAGGCCGTGCTGGCGGGCGCGCCCACGCGGGACGCGGTGCTCGGCGGGATCCGCGCCTCCGCGGGCGTCGTCACCAGCGCCGCGTTCGTGATGGTCACCGTGTTCGGCAGCTTCGTGGCCCTGCACATCATGGAGATGAAGCAGATGGGCTTCGCGCTGGCGGTGGCCGTCCTGCTGGACGCCGCCGTCATCCGGATCGTGATCCTGCCGTCGCTCATGCTGCTCCTCGGCGAGAGGAGCTGGTGGCCGTCCCGGCCGTCCCGCCGAGGGCATGACCCCATGGTCACCGGGCCGTCCCTGGAAAAAGTAGTCTGACCGCATGGCGCAACGGGCACTCCGCCGGTGGTACGCCGCCCTCTGGATGACCCTCGGACTGATCCCGCAGGCCATGGGCGTGTGGGATCAGCCGGACGGCACCAAATCCACCACGCTGGCGCTGCTGGCGGTGCTCGCGCTCTCCTATCCGATCACCGGAGCGTTCCCCGGCGACCCCGCCGTCCGCCGGTACGCGTTCCTCGGCGTGCTCATCCTCGGGATCGGCGCCGTCTCCTACCTGATGAACGGCGCCGCCTCCCTGCTGATCGTGTCGCTCCCGCACTTCTGGATCTTCGCGGGAGGCCCGCGGCGCGCGGTCGCCCTCAGCGGCGCCGCCGCCGCGGCCACGGTCGCCGGGAACGTCGTCCAGCAGGGACGCGGCGGCGAGATCCTCACCGGCAACGTGATCGCCACCCTCATCGGCTACGCGGCCGGCGTGCTGTTCGGGCTGTGGATGCACCGGGTCGTCGGGCAGCGCGACGAACGCGCCCGCCTCCTCGCCGCCGACCTGGAGACCACGCAACTCCAGCTGGCCGAGGCGCAGCGCCGCCAGGGCGCCGCCGAGGAGCGGGAACGCCTGGCCCGCGAGATCCACGACACGCTCGCGCAGGGGTTCGCGTCCATCGTCGTCCTGGCGGAGGCGGCCAGGAACGGGCTCGGCGCCGACCCGGACCGCAGCGCCCAGCAGCTCCTCTCGATCGAGCAGACCGCCCGCGAGAACCTCGCCGAGGCCCGCGTGCTGGTCGCCGCGGGCACCGGCGGTCCCGCCGCGCCGGACGCGTCGGCGCCCGCCCCGATCGCCGGGGCGCTGCGCCGCACCCTCGACCGGTTCGCCGAGGACACCGGGCTCACCGTCACCGCCGACCTGCCCGAGGTCGACTGCGACCGGACGGTCCGGATCGCGCTGCTGCGCTGCACGCAGGAGTCCCTGGCGAACATCCGCAAGCACGCCGCCGCGACCACGGTCGGCGTCGTCCTCGACCGGCACCCGCACGGCGTCGAGCTGGAGATCATCGACGACGGCCGCGGCTTCGTCGTCGGCGCGGCCACCGGGTTCGGCCTGGACGGCATGCGCCGCCGCCTCGCCGAACTCGGCGGCGAGCTGACCGTCACCAGCGCCCCCGGCGACGGCACCCGCGTCCTCGCCTTCATCCCCCTGCACCCCGGTCCCGGAGAGGCATGACATGACCGACGGCAGACTCCGGATCATCGTGGTGGACGACCACACCGTCATGCGCGCGGGCGTCGTCGCGCTGCTCGCCTCCGAGCCCACCATCGACATCGTCGGCGAGGCGGGCGACGGGCGCGAGGCCGTCGAGCTCGCCGAGCGGCTCCGTCCCGACGTGGCGCTCCTCGACCTGCGCATGCCCGTGCTGGACGGCGTCGCCGCCACCGAGCGGATCGTCGCGGGCGGCTCCGGGACCCGCGTCCTCGTCCTCACCACCTACGACACCGACGCCGACATCGAGCACGCGATCGAGGCCGGCGCCATCGGCTACCTCCTCAAGGACACCACGCGCGACCAGCTCGTCGAGGCCATCCACTCCGCGGCCCGCGGCGAGACCGTCCTCGCGCCCCGCGTGGCGGAGAAGCTCGTCGCCCGGATGCGGCGGCCCGCGCCGGTGACGCTGACCGCGCGGGAGATCGACGTCCTCAACGCCGTCGCGGACGGGCTGTCCAACGCCGACATCGGCCGCCGCCTCGTCATCGCCGAGGCGACCGTCAAGACCCACCTCCTGCGCGTCTTCGCGAAGCTCGACGTCAGCGACCGCACCCACGCCGTCATCGTCGCCCTCGACCGCGGCCTCATCACCCGGCCGGACCCCTGATCGCCGACCCGATCAGTGCCGCCGCGGCAGGGGCCTGGCGGAGGCCCTCCCGGTAGGCGGGCGTCCAGCGCGCCATGTCGCCGACGTCGTCGCCGAACGCCTCCCGCGCCCCCTCGTCGGGGACGATCCGGACATCGGCCCCCGATCCGTCCGACATCTGGGGGAGCGGCTCCACCAGCACGACCGCGCCCGCGCCCGCCGCGAGATGCGCGTTGGACCCGCCGCCGAACGCGCCGTCCATGTAGCGGCGGCCCCCGATGGTCACCGGCTCGGCGAACCCGGGCGCGGCGCTGCTCGCCGCGACGGCCGCGGTCAGCGGGACGCCGTCGTCGCTCCCGTCCCACACGACCGGCCTGCCCGACGCGACGTCCACCGCGGTGACGAGCAGCCGCGGCCGTCCTTCCCGCCGGCCGGGCCAGGCGTCGGTCCCGACGAGGTACCGCATCCCGGCGAGATGACGCTCCTCGGGCGGCGTGTCGGCCTCCAGCGCGAGCCGGCCGATGCGGCGCCTGACCTCGTCCGGGTCCAGGTCCGGGTCCGCGGTCAGCTCGAACGCCCGGACCATCACCGAGGCGTCCGACGGCGGCCGCTCCCGGCCACGGGGCGGCAGCTCCGCCACCTCCGCGAGGTCGCGCCCCGTCGCGATCATCGCGCCGGCGATCGCGCCCGCGGACGTCCCGACGATCGGCGTCGCGGCGGCCGGATCCAGGCCCGCGCGGCGCAGCCC
>NZ_SMJX01000319.1 GCF_004348535.1 Actinomadura sp. KC216 | reverse complement strand
CGTCCCACCTCAACGCACTGCTTGTCGTCTATGCCGCCGCTGTGAGTGCTCTTCCGCCAGTGGACGCTCATGGCTGCCGCTTGATGTGGGCGATGAGGGTGGCAAACTGATCCGAGGTAAGTGTGAGGTGGCCGCCGTTCGGGTCCTTGGAGTCTCGCACCTTGACTTCGTGTGCAAGACGTCCCAGTTCAACGCAGTGCTGATCGTTGACGCCGCCGCTGTGACTGCTCTTTCGCCACTGAACGTTCATGCGTACTTCTCCAAGTACTGCTCGACGAGGGCGCGCGAGGCATCGTCCGGGAGGGCCTTCGCGCTTATGCGATCCAACCTAGTCCACATGTCTCTGACTTCCACCGGCCCCTCGATCAGGCGGCCGCCGTTTTGAGCCCCCGCGTACGCAACATCCCGCCCCTCCAGGCTGATGATCTGGAAGGGGCCGTCGAATCCCTCGTGCGCCCCAGCCGAGGGTGGGATGAAACGGATGATGACGTTTGGAAGATCCATGACTGCGCGCAGGTGCGTGAGTTGGGATCTCATGACGGCCGCTCCGCCGACGCATGACGCCAACACCCCCTCGTCCATGATCACGAGAGAGAACGCAGGCTTCTCACGGCCCAGAAGCTTCCGCTGTCTGGCGATGCGCTCGGCGATCTCAGCATCGGGGTCATCGACTGTCCCAGCGCGAACTAGGGCACCGATGTACTCCTCGGTCTGGAATTGCCTCGGAATCGTGTGGCCGTGATAACTCCTGATCGCACTCGCCTGCTCCTCGTACCTCAGGAGTTGGCGACCCCAGTCGGGGTCATGCACCATTCGGGCAAACCAGAGCATTAGCTGCAAAAGCATCCCGGTGCCGTACTTCGCGTCGAGTTTGGCGAGGTGGTGCTCTTGGGGTCGCTGTCTACCGGCCTCCATGTTGCAAACAGAGGATCGGGCCACGCCTATGACCTGGCCCACCTGGGTGAGGGAGAGCCCAGCCTTCTCTCGAAGAAACCGCAGGTAGAAGGCCAGAAGGTGATACAGGGAGAGCTTGGGATCGATGGGATCCCGAACGATGGGCATCGCGTTCTCCTGTTTGGTTTTTTTGGTTGTACAGGCAAACCATAGGGCGCCGCAGTGATCCTTGCCACAGAAATTCGGAATCTCGACAAGGGAGCGAAGATGGTCACGACGGTGGCGGGAGATTTGATCATCAAGTTGGCGGGGACGCCGGCGGCGGTGGGGATCGCGCGCATGGTCGTGGGCGCCCGGCTGCACAAATGGGACTATTCTCATATCGTCGACGATTCGCTCGTCGTCGTCTCCGAGTTGGTCACGAACGCGGGGCGGCACGCGCCGTACACGGAGATCCGATTCCAGCTCAGCCGGGACCCGCAGGGCGTCATCATCGCCGTCTGGGACCAGTCGCCGGAGATGCCGAAGCTCAAGCCGATGAGCGAACTGATCCTCGACGTGTTCGACCAGTCGGAGGAGTCGTTCGATGACAATGGCGGGCGCGGCCTGCACATCGTCCGGGCGCTTTCCGCATCGACCGGGGTCACGTGCGACCCGTTCGGCGGAAAGTGGGTCTGGGCGCGAATGATCCCCTGATCTTGGGCGCGAGATTGTTGGGGAGCCCGTGTCGAGCGTGGGCCTGGACGCGGCGGGTGACCTGCTCGTAGCGCAGATCCGGCGGCTCGCCGCGTAGGGCGGGCCGGTCACGGCGTGTCGCCCACAGCATGGGCGGGGCCGACGCCGCGTTCCCCGGGAACGCGGCGTCCGTCGAGGTGCTCGATTCCCCGCATTCGCCGTTCCTGTCGATGCCGGATCAGGACGCCGACGTCCTCGCCAGGCTGGACTGAACGCCCCCGGCGGACGGAGGAGGGGCCCGGCCGCAAGCGCGTGCCGGGCCCCTTGACCGCTCATGGTCCGTCATGCAGACTCGCTTCAACCAGCGCACAACTGTGCGACGGGCGAACTTTCTGCCTTCCCTGACATCCGTCCACGGTGAAACGAGTCCCATGGCATCCCAAGGTGCGACGCGGGGCGGCCGGAGGGTCGCCGCCCCGCCTCACCCGAACCCGAAGGTCCCCGGCCTGCGGCTGCCGCCGCGCAGCTGCGACGCGCACTGCCACCTCTTCGGTCCCGGCGACGTCTTCCCCTATGCCGAGGACCGGGCGTACGACCCGCCCGACGTGTCGAAGGACGACCTGCGCCGCCGCCACGACCTGCTGGGCCTGGACCGCGCCATCATCGTCCAGTCCGCCGCGCACGGCACCGACCACTCGGCGCTGCTCGACGCGCTGCGCACGTATCCGGACCGGTACAGGGGCGTGGCGCTGCTGACGCCGCGGAGCACGCCCGCCGAGGTCGCGGCCCTGCACAAGGCGGGTGTGCGCGGGGTGCGTGTTCAGTTCATGCCGCATCTGGGACCGAGCCCTACACCCGACGAGCTGACGGCGGTGCTGGATCTCGTCCGGCCCTACGCGTGGCACGTGGCGTTCCACATCGGCGGCGACGCGGTCGTGGACATGTTCGACACGCTCCGCTCGACCGGGCTGCCCGCCGTCATCGACCACATGGCGCGGGTCGATCTCGCCACCGGGCTTGACGGCCCGCAGGTGCGGGCGCTGCGGCGGCTGCTCGACACCGGCGACGTGTGGGTCAAGCTCAGCGCGCCCGAGCGGATGTCCGCGCAGGGCCCGCCCTATGCGGACGCGGTCGCGCTGGCGCGGCTGCTCGCGGCGCAGGCGCCCGAGCGCTGCCTGTGGGGGACCGACTTCCCGCATCCGAACGTGCGCGAGATGCCCGATGACGGGGTGCTGGTCGACCTGATCGAGGAGATCGTCCCGGACGAGGGCGCCCGGCACCGCATCCTCGTCGCGAACCCTGCCGGGCTGGGCGACTTCCCGGCGGAGCCGCGATGACCGGCCTGCATCCGCGCGGCACGGTCTTCACCCGGGCGCCCCGGCCGCCGGACGAGGTGCTGCGGGCGTATGACGAGCTGGCGGTGGCGTCCGTCCACGAGGCGATGGGGCAGCGGAACCTGCTGCGCGGCGTCCGGCCGCTGGCGCCCGGGACGCGTGCGGTCGGGCGGGCCGTCACGGCGCTCGACCTGTCCGGGAGCAACCTCACGCTGCACGCGATGCTGGAGGTGGCGGGGCCCGGCGACTTCCTGGTGTGGACGTCCCAGCACGGGCCGGTGGACTCGGCGGTGTGGGGCGCCAACGTCAGCGAGTCCGCTGCCGCGCGCGGGCTCGCGGGCGCCGTGATCGAGGGGCACGCCCGCGACATCGCCGACATCGAGCGGGTCGGGTTCCCGCTGTGGGCGCTCGGCGTGACCCCGGCCGCCACCGGCAAGACGCGCGCCGGGTGGGGCAACGTGCCGGTCGTGTGCTGCGGCGCGTACGTGCGGCCCGGCGACCTGATCGTCGCGGATGGCGACGGTGTCGCGGTCGTCCCGCTGGAGGACGCCGCGCGGGTCGCCGACGCGGCCGCCGCCCGGGATCTGCGCGAGGCCACGACGCTGACGCCGCGCGTGCGCGAGGGCGAGTCGCTGTTCGCGGTGCGCGACTGGGCCGGGAACTTCCCCGCCGACGGCGGACGCTTCGTCGACGCCGCCTGGGACCAGCCAACGAGCGAGAGATCGGAGAGTCGATGAAGGCCGTCGTCGCCGCCGAGACCGGGCCGCCCGGCGTCATGAAATGGACGGACGCGGAACCGCCCAAGCCCGCGCCCGACGAATGCGTGGTGCGGGTCGAGGCGTGCGGGGCGTGCATGCACGAGGTGCTCGTCCGGCGCGGCCAGATCCCGGGCACTTTCCCGATCATCCCCGGGCACGAGGTCGTCGGCGCGGTGGTCGAGGTCGGCGCCGACGTCGTGGACTTCGCGGTCGGTGACCGGGTGGTCTCCAACCAGCGGCAGCGCGTCTGCGGCAAATGCCGGGAGTGCCGGATGGGGCGGGAGACGCGCTGCCCGCGCAAGGTGTTCCTCGGCGACATCGGGCCGAACGGCGGCTACGCCGAGCTGGTGGCGGTGTCGGACGGCAGCCTGGTCAAGGTGCCGCCGGGTCTCGCGTCGCCGCACGTCGCGATCGCGTCCTGCGCCGTCGGCACCCAGCTCAACGCGCTGCGGGACGTCGCGCGCCTGGAGCTGGGGGAGACGGTCCTGGTCACGGGGGCGGGCGGCGGCGTGGGGCTGCACGCGATCCAGCTCGCGAAGGCGATGGGGGCGCGGGTCGTCGCGCAGACCACGTCGCCGGGGAAGGTCGACGCCGTCCGGGAGGCGGGCGCGGACGAGATCCTGCTGGTCGAGCGGGGCGCCGACTACAGCGCGGACGTCATGGGCGTCACCGGCGGGCGGGGCTGCGACGTCGTCCTGGAGAACGTCGGCGCCGCGTCGTTCGCGTCGAGCGTGAAGACCGTCGCGCTGCACGGGCGGCTCGTGCTGGTCGGCGAGGTGCAGAAGGCGCCGCCCCGGGTGGTGGCGGACCTGGTCGGGTGGCGCGGCCGCGACATCTCGATCAGGTCGGCGGCCAGCACCACCCGGCGGCAGCTGGAGGACGTGCTGACGCTGATGGAGCGGGGCGTGGTCACCCCCGTGGTGACCGACGTGCTTCCCATGTCGGAGGCGCCGAGAGCACACGAAATCCTGGAGAGCGGCTCGGCGACCGGGCGGATTCTCCTCGTCCCCGACACCGCCGGATGAATTGTGGAGGAATCGAAGATGGGACCTCGATCTCGGAGAGCGGGCTCTCTGGCGTTCCGCGTCCTGGTGCCGTCCGTCGCGGTCGCGCTGGCGGCGGCCGGGTGCGGTGACGGCGGCGGCAATTCCAAGGAGAGCGGCGAGAATCTGCGGACCGTCAAGGTCGCACTGTCCATCAAGGCGATGAACTCCAGCTTCGCCGCCATTCCGGTGGCCCGCTATCTCGGCTACTTCAAGGAGGAGGGGCTGAAGGTCGAGACGACGTTCACGCCCGGCTCGACCCAGGCGATCCAGGCGGTCGCCGCCGGGCAGATGGACATGGCCGCGCCGGTCCCGCAGTCGCTCATCCCGGACGCGGTGAACAACAAGTCCGACCAGCGGATGTTCTTCAACTGGGCGCGGTCGCAGGTGGCGAGCTTCGCCGTCGAGTCCGGCAGCCCCATCCAGAACTGGGCCGACTTCAAGGGCAAGAAGATCGGCGCGCAGAGCCTCGGCAGCGGGACGATCCCGCTGGCCAAGGCCCTGCTGCGCGAGCAGGGCCTGAACCCCGACACCGACGTCCAGTTCGTGTCGGTCGGGCTAGAGGCCGGTGCCTACCACGCGCTGAAGGCCAAGCGGGTCGACGCGCTGATGCTGTTCGACTCGCAGTACGCGGCGATGGAGAACCTCGGCGCCAAGCTCCGCTATTTCAAGTCGGCGCTCGGGCAGCAGCTCTTCTCGACCGGGTTCTCCGCCAAGCAGTCGTTCATGAAGGCCAATCCGAAGGTGATCGAGGGGTTCGGCAGGGCGATGGCGAAGGCGAACGTCTTCGCGACCGCCAATCCGGAGGCCGCCATCAAGATGATGTACGAGGTCTATCCGAAGACGAACATCCCCGGCGTCCCCGAGGACAAGAAGATGGAGGACAACAAGCGGATCCTCGCGCTGCGGACCACGCACATCACCAGCGGCGACCCGGCTACCAACAAGAACTGGGGCGAGTTCCCCGAGTCGGGCGTGAAGGCGTGGAGCGACTTCTCCGTCTCGACGAAACTGACACCCACCGCGTTCAAGGCCGAGGATTTCGTGACCAACGAGTTCGTGAAGGCGTTCAACGACTTCGACGCCCAGCAGATCCAGAACGCCGCCAAGAACTACAAGTTCGAGGGCTGAGGGCGACATGGGCGACATGAGCACCGAAGAGCACGCGGTCGAACTGGCCGGGCTGCGGCACGTGTTCGCCGGGCGGGGGCGCGGGCGGAAGGCCGTCCGGGACGTCGAGGCGGTCAAGGACGTCGACCTCACCGTCGAGCCCGGCGAGTTCGTGAGCATCGTCGGCCCCAGCGGCTGCGGCAAGAGCACGATCCTGAAGATGATCGCGGGGCTGCTGCGCCCGACCGAGGGATCGGTGCGGGTGTGGGGGGAGCCGGTCACCGGGCCGCGCCGCGACATCGGCATCGCGCTGCAGGACGCCACGCTGCTGCCCTGGCGGGACGTGATGTCCAACTGCCTGTTCCCCGTCGAGCTGCACGGCAAGGTCACCGACGCCGCCCGCGAACGCGTGTCGGGCCTGCTGGAGCGGGCGGGCCTGGCCGGGTTCGAGTCGCGGCGCCCGAAGGAGCTGTCGGGCGGGATGCGGCAGCGCGTCGCGATCTGCCGGGCGCTGGCCGACGACCCGCGCCTTCTCCTGCTGGACGAGCCGTTCGGGTCCCTCGACGCCCTGACCAGGGAGCAGATGAACATCGACCTCAACCGGATCTGGCGGGAGACGCAGAAGACCGCCCTGCTCATCACGCACGGGATCGACGAGGCGGTGCTGCTGTCGACCCGCGTCGTGATCCTCTCGGAGCGGCCCGGGACGGTGGTCGAGGTCGTCACGCCGCCGTTCCCCAAGGAGCGGACGAAGGAGCTGATGGCCACCCCCGAGTTCGCCGAAGTGTGCGGGCAGGTCCGCGACCGGCTGTTCGCGTCCGACGTGAAGGTCGGCGGATGACCGCCCCGACGGCGACCGGCACTCCGGGCCCCGCTTCCTCTGGAAGGGGGGCGGCCGTCCGCTGGGGCTCGCTCGTGGTGGTCACGGGCGCCCTGCTCGCCGCCTGGCAGGTCCTGCCGTCCGGCGTGCAGGGCGACGGCAGCTCGGTGCCGAAGCTGGACGCGGTCGTCAAGGCGCTCGGGCCCTCCGGCGAATGGGGCGAGTACCTCACCGCGCTGCGCACCACGCTCGGCGAGGCGTTCTTCGGGCTGCTGATCGGCTTCGTCGCGGGCGTCGTGCTCGGCGTGCTGCTCGGCGAGTCGCGGATCCTGCGGCAGGGCTTCTACCCCTACGCGCTCGCGCTGCAGGCGCTGCCGCCGATCGCGCTCGCCCCGATCTTCGTGATCTGGTTCGGGCTCGGCATGACGTCCAAGATCGGGCTGGTCGCCGCGGCGACGCTGTTCCCGATCCTGGTGAGCACGATGGCGGGGGTGGCGGAGACCGACCGGGGCCGCATCGAGATGGCGACCGCGTTCGGCGCGTCGAAGGCCCAGATCCGCCGCAAGATCGTCTTCCCGGGGCTGGTGGTGCCGATCTTCTCCGGGCTGGAGATATCGGTGGTGCTGTCGTTCCTCGCCGCGATCGCCGGCGAGCTGATCAGCGCCAACGCCGGCGTCGGCGTGATCCTCCAGGTCTACCAGCGCGACTTCCGGCTGGCCGAGGAATTCGCGGTGCTGATGATCCTGGTCGTGGTCGGGCTGGCGCTGGCGCTTCTCGTCCGCCTCGCCCGGCATTTCATCCTGGAGCGCATGCCCAATGAATAAGGTGACCGAGGCGCCCGAGCCGCGCGTCCGACGACGGGAGCCGCCCGCGCCCAGGCGGCCGCTCCGCTCAGGGCCGCTGGGGAAGGCCGCGTTCCTGCTGCTGCCGCCGCTCGCGGTCGGCCTGGCCGGGGTGCTGCTGATCCAGCTCGTGATCTCCCGGTTCGAGATCAGCGGGGTCGTGATCCCCGCGCCGACCGACGTGTTCGAGGTGATGCGCTCGGACATCTTCCTGGAGCAGGTCGGGCAGAGCACCTGGGAGACGTGGAAGGCGACGCTGATCGGCTTCGTGCTCGGCGCCGGATCGGGCGTGCTGCTCGGCATGCTGATGGCCGAGTCGCGGCTCGTCCGGTTCGTCCTGTACCCGTACGTGGTCGCGTTCCAGTCGCTGCCGAAGATCGCGCTCGCCCCGGTGTGCGCGCTGTGGCTGGGCTTCGGGCTGACGATGAAGTTCAGCTTCGCGGCGATGCTGGCGTTCTTCCCCGCCGTGATCGCGACGCTCGCCGCGCTGTCCACCGTGCCGGGCACGCGGCTGGAGATGGCGACGGCGTTCGACGCGAACCGGCGGCAGCGGTTCGTCCGCATCTCGCTGCCGTCCGCGATGCCGGGCATCGTGTCCGGGCTGGAGATCAGCATGGCGTTCGCGCTGATCGGCGCGATCGTCGGCGAGTTCGTCGCGCCGTCGGCGGGCGGGCTCGGGCAGCTCCTGCTCACCTACAGCGAGGCGATCAACGTGGCCGCCGAGTTCTCCGTCCTGGTGGTGCTGATGCTGCTCGGCGTCCTGCAGAACAAGATCCTCTTCGGCGTGATCCGCGCCGGGACGGAGCGCTACTTCGAGTCGTCCCGCTGACCGCCCGGGGTCATCGGGACGCTTCGGCCGGGCGGCGGCCGAAGCGGGACTGCAGGTCGGCGTCGACCTCCTCGAAGTCGCGTCCCTTCGTCTCGGGCACGTAGCGCGCGACGAACAGCAGGCCGAGCAGCGAGACGATCCCGAAGATCCAGAACGTCTCGCCCTGGCCGATCGCGTGCGCGATCGGCAGGAAGACCAGGCTCACGACGAAGTTCGACGCCCAGTTCACGGCCGTGGACGCGCTCGACCCGGCCGCGTGCGCGCTGGGCGGGAAGATCTCGCCGATCAGCGTCCAGAACACCGGGCCGAGCCCGACGGCGTACCCGGCGATGTAGAGGACCATGAACACCAGCGACAGCACCGAGGAGAAGTCCGCGACGAACGCCAGGCCGAGCAGCGCCATCGTCACCGTCATCGCCGCCAGCGAGAACAGCATCAGCCGGCGGCGCCCGGACCGGTCGATGGCGCGGATCGCGACGATCGTCATGACCAGGTTGATGACCCCGATGGCGATCGAGTAGACGATCGCGTTGGACGCGGTCAGCCCCGTCTGCTCGATGATCGTCGGCGCGTAGTAGATGATCGTGTTGATCCCGCCGAACTGCTGCAGCGCCGCGAGCGCCAGCCCGACGACCAGCGCGGGACGCACCTGGGCCGCAAGCAGCGCCCGCGACCCGGTGCGCTGCGCCGCGCCGCCGCCCTGGAGGTCGTCCTGGCGGCGTTCGGTCTCCCGGCGGTGCTCGAACCGCTCGATCAGCCGGTCGGCGGTCGCCACGTTGGTGACCGAGGCGATCAGCCGCCGCGCCTGCCCCCTGCGGCCCCGCGTCAGCAGCCACACCGGCGACTCCGGCAGCGACCACAGCGTCGCCGCGACGATCACCAGCGCCGGGACGGCCCCCGCCCCGATCATCGCCCGCCAGTTCCCCGCCCCGGAGAAGACCATGTTCACCAGGTAC
>NZ_SMJX01000318.1 GCF_004348535.1 Actinomadura sp. KC216 | reverse complement strand
GCCGGGGGCGGGAGAAAATGGGTGTGGCGAATTTCTGTGAAATGGCCACACCGGGGGAGGCCGTGCGGTAAAAGCGCGGTTTCGCGGTAAGTCGAGGCCGTTGTGACGCAGATGTGATGCACATGTGACGAAGCCGCCGCGCCCCGGTTCGAGTGGACCGGGACGCGGACACGCAAACGGCCCCGCGGTGCGGGGCCGTGTCGTTTTCTCGGTGGCGTGCCGGGGTTCGCGATGGGAGCGTTCTGGCGGTGCGTACCGGCCTTGTCAGCTGACTACGCGGCGTTGGCGCGGCGCATCCTGCGACGGCGCTCGGACGCGCGCTCGTCTTCGTTGAGACCGCCCCACGTGCCGTACTTCTCGGGCCTGGAAACCGCGTAGTCCAGGCACTCCGTGCGGACGGGGCAGCCCATGCAGATCTGCTTCGCCTTGCGCTCGCGGATCTCCCGCTCGGGCTGACGCTCACCGTCGGGACCGAAGAAGAGGACGAGGTCTTCCCCCCGGCACGCCGCGGCGTCCTGCCAGCCCCAGCTGGGACGAGGGAGGTTTGCCTGCCGACGTACCTGAGCCATGGAACACCCACCTTGATTGGTTTGAACAATTCAGGACATGGACGCTCGACATGCTTCGGGTGACATGCGTCAGAAGCGCCGAATGGTCCAACGTCTGGAGTTGCCGCTCTGTTCCCCGTCCGGTTACTCCGGAAACCTGGGGACGTGCGACAGGGAGACCCACGAATGGGGCCTCAGAAAGATTACACGAGGGCCGCCTCGTTGAGAAGGGTGAGTTCCCTAACAACGTAGGTTTTCAGGTTCTCGCCGCAGTCCGGTCCACATGGGGCGGACTGCTGGACGGCCTCCACGACGATGTGGTAGCGGCTGTCCCTTAGGTGAACGACCGCTTCGTACCTGGATGTTCCCGCGACCGCCCGGATAGAGACGCCTGTCACGTCGGCCAGCCCCAGCTGGCCCGCGTGCGCGCGGACGAAGTGCTCGGCGGCCTGCTCGGGCTCGGGCGTCCCGGCGCGCCCGCGCAGCCGGTCGAGGACGACCTCGCCCCGCAGGTAGGCGTCCGCCGCCGTCGCCGCCTCGGTCTCCCCGAGGTTGCCGTAGCAGAACCCGTGGGGGAGGCACACGAGGTTCGCGGCGAAACGGTCGCCGCCGACGTGCGTCGTCTCCCAGACCAGGCCGCCGAAGCGGGCGGCGAGCGACCGGGCGAGGGGCGCTCCGGTGCGGGCGCAGCAGGCGTTGCGGCGCCCGTGCGTGCAGACCAGGAAGATCGGCTCCGCCGTGCGCTCGCCGAGGCCGGGGGATCGTCCGGCGGCGAGGGCGTCCAGGTCGAGCGAGGCCAGCTCGGCGGGGTCGGCGAGCTCGCGTCCCTCGGCCCAGACCTCGGCTCCGCGCGCGTAGGCGGCGTAGACCTGGAGCGGCGGGGTGGCGCGGCGGCGCCCGGACCGGCGGATCAGCTGCGGGCGGACGCCCGCCCGCTTCGCGGCGCGCACGGCCTCGGCGACCGGCGCGGGCCTGGCGAGGTCCCCGACGCGCTCCGGCCAGGGGCCCGGGTGCTCGATGAGCAGCCAGGATCCCGCCTTCTCGGTGGCGCTGGCCAGGCACGGCCGCTCGCCGCTGTGGCTCCCTGGACAGTGCCCGCAGCCGTTGCCGCGCGTCACAGTACCCCCCGTAGACCGCTCTCAATTAGGTAAGGTTAACCTAATCCAGCGCCGCGAAACCAGCGGGGTGCGGGACCTGAACGATCAGCGCAGGGCGGCGCGGGGCAGCAGCGCCTCCGCGGCGGGGCGCGCGGCGGCCCGGTCGGACGCGACGAGCCCGATCCGGGTGCGGCGGTCCAGGATGTCGCCGGCGGTGAGGGCGCCCTCGTGCCGGACCGCCCACGCCAGCTCCACGCCGAGCACCGGCAGCCCCGGCACGACCGGCTCCAGCAGCGCGGGATCGTCCGCGGCGAGCGCGCCCAGCAGCGGCGCCTCCACCCCGTACCGCTGGACGAGGCGCCGCGGGTCGTCGAGCGCGTCCAGCCGGTCGCGCGCGGCGGCGCCGACCAGGGGGAGCCGGGCGGTGCGGCTCGGCCCCGCGTCGAGGCCGCGGATCCTCATGGCGGCGTCGACGGCGTCCTGCGCCATCCGCCGGTAGGTGGTGAGCTTGCCGCCGACGATCGTGACGACGCCGTCCCGCGAGGCCAGCACGGCATGCCGCCGGGAGATGTCGGTGGTGGCCTTGCCGTGGTCGGCGTCCAGCAGGGGGCGGAGCCCGGCGAACGCGCCGATCAGGTCCGCGCGGCGGACGGGGACGTCCAGCGCCGAGCCCAGCACGTCCAGCAGGAACCCGATCTCGGCGTCCGTCGGCTCGGGGACGTCCGGGACCGGCCCGTCGGCGGGCTCGTCGGTCAGGCCGACGTACACGCGGCCGTCGCCCTGCGGCATCACCAGCAGGAACCGGCTGGACGTGCCCGGGACGGCGACCTGCATCCCGGCGGTCAGCCCGCGCAGCGTCTCCGCCCGCACCACGATGTGGGTGCCGCGCGACGGGCGCAGCCGCACCCCGTCCACCAGGCCGCCCGCCCAGACCCCGGTCGCGTTGATCACCGACCGCGCCCGGACCGTGAACTCCCGGCCGGTCAGCTCGTCGCGGACCTGCGCGCCGTCGCCCGCGAGCGCGACCGCGCGGCAGCGGGTGAGCACGCGGGCGCCGTGCCCGGCGGCGGTCCTGGCGATGGCGGTGACCAGGCGCGCGTCGTCGGCGAGCTGGCCGTCCCACGACAGCAGCCCGCCGCGCAGCCCGTAGGGGCGCAGCGCGGGCGCGAGCCGCAGCGTCTCGACCGCCGACAGGCGGCGCGGGCCGGGCAGCACCGAGCGCGGGGTGCGCGCGGCGAGCCGCAGCGCGTCGCCCGCGTGGTAGGCGGCCAGGGTCGCGACCGCCCGGGTGCGCGGCACCAGCGGGGTCAGCGGCGTGACGAACGGCAGCGCCCGGACGAGGTGCGGCGCGGTGTGCCGCATCAGCACGCCGCGCTCGACCGCGCTCTCGTGCGCGACGTCCACCTGCCCCGCCGCCAGGTAGCGCAGCCCGCCGTGGATCAGCTTGGAGCTCCACCGCGACGTGCCGAACGCCAGGTCGTGGGCGTCGATCGCCGCGACCGACAGGCCCCGGGACGCGGCGTCCAGCGCGGCGCCCGCCCCGGTCGCGCCGAGGCCGACGACCAGCACGTCCACGACCTCGCCCGGCAGCTCGGCGAGCTCGCGCTCCCTGCGCGCCGCGTTGAGCGACGTCCGCGGCTCCGGTTCCGGTGTTCTCATGGCGCGAGCATCCTTTCCAGGATGTGGTGCAGGTCGGCGTCGAAGGCGTCCGAGTCGAGGTCGACGTCGGCCTCGTCGATCACCGTCCGCCCGGACAGCACGTAGGACTGGACGACCAGCAGCACCGACCGCGCCTGCCGGGCCGGGTGGTCGCGGCGGATCGTCCCGTCGGCGTGGCCCGCCCTGAGCGTCTCCTCGAACTGCTCCAGGAACACCAGCTGGCTGGCGCCGCAGCGGTCCACGATGTAGGGCAGCAGCAGCTCCGGGTCCACCTCGATGATCTTGCGGAACAGCGGGTGGTCGCGGAACGTCCGCACGCCGGTGACCAGGCCCTCCACGAACCGGGGCCGGACGGGACGGCCGTCGTCGGGCGGCTGCAGCGAGAGCCCGACCCACTCGCGGGTCATCAGGTCGGCGACGATCGTCCGGACGTCCGGCCAGCGGCGGTACAGCGTCATCCGCGACACGCCCGCGCGGCGGGCGATGTCGGTGAGCGTCGTCCGGCGCACGCCGACGGCCAGCACGCAGGCGCGGGCCGCGTCGAGCACCACGTCGTCGGCGGTCCGCCCGGCCTGTCTGTTGTGACGATTCGACGTCATGTGTCACAGTGTAAGCACAAAGTCGATGACCTGGGGAGGCGCGGGGTGCGGACGCGGGACATGCTGTGGAGCGGCTGGGGCGATCCCGGCCGGGCCGCGCCGCTGCCGGAGGCGGTGGCGGGGCTGCTGCGCGATCTTCTCGGCGTCCGCCCTGCCGAGGCGCCGCCGGTGGCGCTGGTGGACGTCGAGGTGCCCGATTCCCGGCTGACGGCCGATGGGCTGACCGCGCTCGCCCGGATCGTCGGCGACGGCAACGTCCGGGGCGACACCGAGTCGCGCGTCCGGCACACGCGCGGCAAGTCCACGACGGACCTGCTGCGCATCCGCGCCGGGGAGACCTCCCGCGCGCCGGACGCGGTCGTCCTGCCCGGCACGCACGACGAGGTCCTCGCGGTGCTGGGGGCCTGCGCGCGGCGGCGCATCGCGGTGGTCCCGTTCGGCGGCGGCACCTCGGTCGTCGGCGGCCTCACGCCCGGCGGGGCAGGCGCGTTCATCGCGCTCGACCTGCGCCGCATGGACGCCGTCGTGTCGATCGACGAGGTGTCGCGGACGGCCGTCCTGCAACCCGGCCTGCGCGCGCCCGACGCCGAGGCGGCGCTGGCGGAGCGCGGCTACACGCTCGGGCACTTCCCGCAGTCCTACGAGTGGGCGTCGATCGGCGGGTTCGCGGCGGCGCGGTCCAGCGGGCAGGCGTCCGCCGGGTACGGGCGGTTCGACGACATGGTCGTCGCGCTGACCGCCGCCACACCCGAGGGGACCCTGGAGCTCGGCCGGGCGCCGAAGTCCGCCGCCGGGCCCGATCTCCGACAGCTCGTCCTCGGGTCGGAGGGCGCGTTCGGGGTGATCACGTCGGTGACCGTGCGGATCCGGCCCGTCCCGGAGGAGAAGGCGTACGAGGGCTGGCGTTTCGCGTCCTTCGGGGAGGGCGCCGCGGCGCTGCGCAGGCTCGCCCAGGACGGCCCGCTGCCCACCGTCCTGCGCCTCTCCGACGAGACCGAGACGATGGCCGGCCTGGCCGACCCGTCCGAGATCGGCTCCGGTTCGTCGGCCGGATGCCTGGCCGTGCTCGGCTACGAGGGGACGCCAGAGCGCGTCGCCGAACTCCGCGCGGGCGCGGCGGCCGTGCTGCGCGCCGCGGGCGGCGAACCGCTCGGCGCCGGGCCGGGCGAGAAATGGGAGCACGGCCGCTTCGACGCCCCCTACCTGCGCGACGCGCTGCTGGACGCGGGCGCGTTCGCCGAGACGCTGGAGACCGCCGCGTTCTGGACGGACGTCCCCGCCCTCTACGACGCCGTCCGCGGCGCGCTGACCGGCGCCCTCACCGGTGCCGGGACGCCGCCGCTGGTGATGTGCCACATCTCGCACGTCTACCCGTCCGGCGCGTCGCTGTACTTCACCGTCGTGTCCGCGCAGGGCGAGGACCCGATCGGGACCTGGGCGACGGCCAAGCGCGCCGCCGGGGAGGCGATCATCGACGCGGGCGGCACGATCAGCCATCATCACGGGGTGGGCACCGACCATCGCGACGCGTACGCGCGGGAGGTCGGGCCGCTGGGCGCGGCGGTGCTCCGCGCCGTCAAGGACCGGGTCGACCCGTCCGGGATCATGAACCCCGGCGTCCTGATCCCGCCGACCGCAGGGGAGTAGCCGCATGGCCGAGGCACGCGCGTTCACCGCCATCGTCAACCCGGCGGCGGGCGGCTCCGCGTCCGCCTCCTCGCTGATCGCACCGGCCCGGCTGCTGCGCGAGGCGGGCGCCGAGGTCGCCGTCGAGTACAGCCGCGGCCTGGAGCACGCCGCCGACGTCGCCCGCGCCGCCGCGGAGAGCGGGCGCGTCGTGCTCGCCGTCGGCGGCGACGGCATGGCGGGCTGCGTCGGCGGCGCCCTCGCAGGCACCGGCGCGCTGTTCGGCATCGTCCCCGCCGGGCGCGGCAACGACTTCGCGCGGCAGCTCGGCGTCCCGTCCGGCCCGGAGGAGCTGGCCAAACTGCTGCTGGAGGGCGAGCCGCGCGCCGTGGACGCGATCGACGCCAACGGGACGGCCGTCCTCGGCAGCGTCTACGCGGGCGTCGACGCCGTCGCCAACGACAACGCCAACAAGACCCGTCTCCTGCGCGGCTCGGCCGCCTACTACTTCGGCGCTCTGCGCGCGATCGTCTCGTGGCGGGCCGCCGACTACCTGATCACGGTGGACGGCGAGACGCGCGAGCGGCAGGGCTACACCGTCGTCGCCGCCAACTCCGGCTACTACGGCTTCGGCAAGCACATCGCGCCCGACGCCCGCGTGGACGACGGGCTGCTCGACGTGATCCTCATCCGGACGGCGCCCAAGCGGCTGTTCTTCGCCGTCATGCGCGAGCTGGAGGACGGCACGCACGTACGCCGCCCCGAGGTCGAGGTCATGCGGGGCGAGGAGGTGCGGATCGAGCTGGCGGGCCCGCCCGGCCGGACGCTCCCGTACGGCGCGGACGGCGAGCTGCCCGGCGAGCTGCCGGTCACGGCCCGGGTGCTGCCCGGCGCCCTCCGCGTCCTGGCACCCTGACGCCCCATGGACTTGGCCCGAAGTTTGGGTCGATTTACGACTGCATTACGGACCCTCGGGTAGCGTCAGTTACGTCCCACTAAGGGACCTTGGGGTCGTCTGCGGAGACATCATGAGAAGGCGACTGATCGCCGTTCTGGGGGGACTCATGATGACCGCGGACGCCCGCGACGTGGTGGCGCCGGCGTCTCTGGGGGTGGCGCCGGTGTCCACCACGCTTACGGCCCGCGCCTAAGGCGCAGAAAGGGCCGACGCGCCCCGGTGAGTCGCTTGACGACCGGAATCGCCTCCGGACAGGCTGTGAGGAATCCCTCACACGCTGCCGGAGGCGCCCTGTGTCCGCCGTGGAATCCCCCGGTTCCGAAAGCTCACGCGATTCCGAGGCCGGGGCGGGGTGGGCCTGCGCGAAGCCCGGCACGTTCCACGACCTGCTTCCCGAGCGCGTCGCCGACTTCTCCTGGCGCCGCCCGAAGGTGCTGTGGCGGTCCCGCAACGACGTGCTCGCGCGCTGGTTCGGCGACCCGTCGAACGCGATCCGCCGCCGCTGCGTCACCGCCCTGGGCGAGCGCGGGACGCCCGCCGCGTTCACCATCCACCGCCCCGACCCGGAGTTCTCGTTCGTCCTGCTCGGCGACACCGGCGAGGGCGACAAGTCGCAGTACGCGGTGGTGCCGCCGCTGCTGCACGCCGCCGGCGACACCGACTTCATGATCATCGCCAGCGACGTGATCTACCCGACCGGGGACGCGGCCTCCTACACCGACAAGTTCTTCCGCCCCTACAAGGACTACCCGGCCCCGATCTACGCCGTGCCCGGCAACCACGACTGGTACGACGGCCTGCGCGGCTTCCTGCACGTCTTCTGCGACCTGGACGCCGACTGCACGCCGCCGCCCTGGCGCGGCGCGCTCTCGTTCCTCCCGCGCACGCTCTGGCGGAACCCCGGGGCCGTCGACCGGGACGCGATCGCGGAGGCCCGCCGCCGGTACCGGGGCGCGCCCGGCCAGCAGGCCGTCCAGCCGGGGCCGTACTGGGCGATCGACACGCCGTCGCTGCGCGTCATCGCCGTCGACACCGGGATCACGGGCGTCGTCGACCGCGGCCAGGGCCGCTGGCTCCGCGAGGTCTCCGCGGGTCCGAAACCCAAGCTCCTCGTGACCGGAAAGCCCCTCTATGTGGACGATGATCACCGTCCGGGAAGGATCGAGGGCGGCGGGACGATCGACGAGATCGTCCGCGACCCGGCGCACAACTACGTCGCGGCCATCGGCGGCGACATCCACAACTACCAGCGCTACCCGGTGAAGACCCCCGACGGGCGGACGATCGAGTACATCGTGTCCGGCGCCGGCGGCGCGTTCATGCACGCCACCCACATCATCCCGAAGACCCACGTCGTGGACGAGGACGACTTCCGCTGCTACCCGCTGCGCGGCGACTCCCTCTCCCGCTACAGCAGGCTGTACGGCCGGTGGCTGCACCTGCGCAGGCTCTTCGAGCTCACCCCGGAGGAGGCGACGGCCGCCGTCGAGCACCGGCTGGGGATCACCGCGGGCCGCGGCTACGGCAAGCCCGCGCCGACCCGCCGCGCCCGCTTCGTCGCCGCGCTCCTCGGCGTCCCGCGCGACGGACGGCACCGGTCCCGGTTCCTGCGCTTCCCCGTCCGCAAGGTGACGCAGCGGTTCCGCTCGGAGCTGGCCGACTGGGACGACCCGCCGTTCTTCAAGAGCTTCCTGCGCCTGGACGTGACCGAGTCGCAGCTGCGGATCCGCTGCCACGCGGCGACCGGCTGCGGCGACCACGAGACGGCACCTCCGTGCGAGGACGAGGTGACGATCGACTTGCGGTGACCTGCCGTTCTCAGGAGAATTCGCCGGTAATGCCAGGAAAGTCGGCGATCTTCGCGCGCCGTGCGCGCGGATGCCGTTACAGTCTTGGCTCACCGAACGGGTGAACGGTAACGGACGGTCGGCCGGAGAACGACCGCGTCCTTCAGGAGCGAAACTCAATGAGCTACCCCCAGCAGGGCCAGGGCCAGGCACACAAGCAGCAGGCCTACCAGGGCGGCTACGCGCCCGCCCAGCAACAGCAGCAGGGCGCCGTCGCGCGCGGCACGGGCCTCAACATGAAGCGCCGCAACCCGGCCGCCGCCTGGCTCGGCCTGCCGATGATCACGCTCGGCATCTACGGCCTCGTCTGGTTCTTCAAGGTCCACAACGAGCTGCACGAGTACGACCGCCGCATCGACAACGCGGCCACCAACGCGCTGCTGTCGATGATCTTCGGCTTCATCACCCTCGGCATCTGGCCGCTGGTCATGTGGGTGAAGCTCGGTGGCCGCATCGCCCAGGCCCAGCGCGCCGCCGGCCTCCAGCCCAGCTGCAGCGGCGGCCTCGGCTTCCTGCTCGGCATCCTCGGCTTCGGTGTCCTCTACTACCAGATCCAGCTGAACAAGGTCGTCGACCGCTACGGCGAGACCCCCGCCGGCCAGCAGGTCTCCCTGGTCGCCTGACCGACCCCGGGGGCTACGGCCCTGGCTCCCCCGCAAGCCCACAAGAAACCCCTCCGCGCCTCACCCGTCGCGGAGGGGTTTTGTGTGTCCCCCCAGGTTCTCCCCGCGGTTTGAACCCCAACCACCGGTACGGGCAGGCACGCGGAGCGAGCGCCAGCGAGCGCAGCGGGCATGCCCGGCGCGCCGCGTCCCCGCAGCGCAGGGAGCGCCAGCGACCGGAGCGAGGAGACCCGTGCCGCGCGGCCGGGGGTCTGGGGGTCGCCCCCCAGATAGACAGGGCGGGCATGCCCGGCGCGCCGCGTCCCCGCAGCGTAGGGAG
>NZ_SMJX01000317.1 GCF_004348535.1 Actinomadura sp. KC216 | reverse complement strand
CCCCTCGTCCAGGCCCGCCTCGGCGCGCTGGATGCGCCAGAGAAGCAGGGCCATCTCGTTCGGGTCGTTGCCCCGCACATCGGTGATCGCGGCGGGCCGGTCGACGTAGTCGAGGTAGCTGCGCTGCGCGCGCCAATGCGGGCGCGTGCCGCTCAGCTCGAAAGCCCAGCCCGGGAAGGTCTCGCGCAGGGTCTTCAGGTCCTCCATGCGCTGCTCGCGCGACGTGCCGGGCGCGCCCGATCCGAGCGTCGCGAGGTCGACGGCCTGGCTCATCAGGCACTCCAGCATCCCGGGGAGCTTGGCCTCGGCCACGGAGTGCCCACCGATCCAGTGCTCGGAGGGTTCGCGGATGGCGAGCCACGGGACGTCCTTGCTGTCGACGTACTCGATCTGCCAGTCGGGGTGGGCCTTGCGGAGCCGGGCGGCGCTCTCGGATATGGTCATCGTCAGCCGGACCTTCCTTCCGGTCAGGCCCCGGAACACCCGGCGTTCGCCCGCCGGCCGGGGCCGTCTTCGTGTCCTGTGACACGCTTACGGCCCCACTTGACCGCTTCCGCGGCTAGCGTGGAAGGCGGTGCCCGGTGCTCCAGTACGCAGGCAGCGGGCAGCAGGGCGGCATCCCGGGGCGAAACGGGTGAATCGATGACGACCTTCGGCGAGCGACTGCGTCAGCTCATGGCCGACAGGCAGATCAGCCAGCGCAATCTGGCCGGACTCGTGCCATGCAACGCCGGCTACCTCTCCCGGGTCGCCAATGACCTGAAGCTGCCGTCCGAGGAGCTGGCCGCGCGGCTCGACGAGGTTCTCGATGCGGGCGGTACCCTCGCCGCACTGAGACCCGAGCGCCGGACGCCCGCCGTGGAGGAGGCGCTCCGGCTGGCGGCATGGCTGGAAGAGACGAACGTCGGCGACGGTGCGGTGGGGTACCTGGAGACGGCGACCCGCCGCCTGGTCTACGACTACCCCCGGCGCCCGCCGCTGGCTGTCCTGCGCGAGGCTCAGGCCCTCCAGGCGCGGATCGTCGACACGCTGCGCGGGGGGCGTCAGCGCATCGCGCAGACGCAGGCTCTGCTGGGCATCTCCGCGGAGCTGTTCGCGCCGATCAATCTGCTCGCCGGGGACGTCGGCCGGTACGCCCTCGCCGACGCCTACGGTTACGCCGCCTGGACGTGCGCGCAGGAGGCCGACTCCGACACGGCCCGTGCCCTGGTGCTGTGTGCACAGTCCAAGACCGCCCGCTGGGAGGCCCGGCATGCCGAGGCCGCGGATCTGGCTCGCCGCGGGTTCGAGGTCGCCCCGGCCGGTGGGCGTGGGCGCATCCTGCTCGCCGTCTGCGAGGCCACCGCCCTGCAGTCCCGAGGTGACATTCCCGGCGCGCGCGAGGCGATGCGGCGGGCAGAACAGGCGCGTGACGAGCACTCGGCCGCTGATGAGGGGGCCGACGCCTGGGGTTGCACCCGTGCCCGGCAGTGCGCCTACGCCCTCCAGGTGGACCTCGGCGCCCATGACCCCCGCGCCATGTTGCGGTCGGCCGCCGAAGCCGACGACGCGTGGGCCGACGGCGACCAGTGGGTGTACGGCACGTGGGCCCAGATCCGCATCGGCGCCGCCCTGGCGCACGTGATGACCGGCGACCCCGAGGGCGCCGCCGCCGAGCTGGACGAGGTGTTCGACCTCGGCAGCGAGTACCGCGTGGTGACCATCATCGGCCGGATGAGCGAGATAGGCAGGCGCCTCGGGCACAGGCGGTACAAAGGTGACTCCCGCGCCACCGAGCTGCGCGAGAAGATCCGCGCCTTCCAGTCCGGTTCCCTGGAGCACAAGGCGCTGACCGCCCCGGAGGTTCCGTGAGTCCGATGCCCGCCCGCATGTCGGACCATTGGTGGTGGCGGCCAGGGGTGCGGCCCGGGCGGCGCCTGCTCGTCTGGCACATCCTGCCCGGCGATCAGCCCGAGGTGTGCGACCTGGTACGCCAGTGCCAGGACAAGCTCGCCGGGCTGGACGGCCTGGACCCGGTCCCCGCCGAGTGGCTCCACATGACCACGCAGATCGTGGGCTTCGAGGACGAGATCCCCGCGGCCGAGGTCGAGGCGATGGTGGCCAGGGTCGCCGACCGGCTGGGCCGGGTCGCGCCGATCGAGGTGGAGCTGGGCAAGCTGTGGCTGCACTGGGAGGCGGTCGCGCTCGGCATCAGGCCGCCGCGCGCCCTCGACTCGGTGCGCGCTGTGATCCGCGAGGCGACCGGCGCGGCCGTGCGCACGCACCAGCTCGGCGACGAGCCGGAGTGGACGCCGCACGTCTCGGTCGCCTACAGCAACGCCGACCGCGACGCCAGGCCCGTGATCGACGCGCTGGCTCTGCGTCCTGAGCCCGCGCCACTGCGAGTCGCCCGGGTCCATCTGGTGGCGCAGGAGCGCGTCGATCACCTCTACCGGTGGGAGCCGCGGGCCGTGGTCCGGCTCGGCGAGTAGCCCCGACCGCGCCTTCCCTAGAGTTCCCGAGCCTTCCCGGCAGGGCACATCCGGGGCACACGGGGCCGGGAAGTGCCCGGGAAGGCTCGGGAACTGTTGGGGATAGTTTCGCCTGGTCACATCGGCGATTCGCGGGTCTCGCTCCAGGTCACAAAATCGGCCTCAGCCCTTGACGCAGATGAGCTGGCGGAGGTGGGCGACGACCTCGACGAGGTCGGACTGCTCCTCCATGACCGCCTCCAGGTCCTTGTAGGCGCCGGGGATCTCGTCGATGACGCCGCTGTCCTTGCGGCACTCGACGCCCCGCGTCTGCTCGACCAGGTCGTCCACGGTGAAGTTCTTGCGGGCCTTGTTGCGGCTCATCTTGCGGCCCGCGCCGTGCGAGGCGGAGTTGAACGCGGTCTCGTTGCCGAGGCCGCGGACGATGTAGGTGCCGGTCGCCATCGAGCCCGGGATGATCCCGAGGTCGCCGGCACCCGCGCGGATCGCGCCCTTGCGGGTGACGAGCAGCTCGACGCCGCCGTACTCCTCCTCCGCCACGTAGTTGTGGTGGCAGGAGATGACCTGGTCCCACCTGCAGCGCTTCTCGCCGAACCGCTTGGTCACGACGTCCTGCGCGAGCGCCATCATGACGGCGCGGTTGCGGCGCGCGTACTCCTGCGCCCAGAACAGGTCGTGGCGGTAGGCGTCCATCCTGGCGGTGCCGGTGAGGAAGACGGCGAGGTCGTTGTCCGGCAGGTCCTGGTTGTGCGGCAGCCTGCGGGCGGCCTCGATGTGCTGCTCGGCCAGCTCGTTGCCGATGTTGCGCGACCCCGAGTGCAGGACGAGCCAGATCGCGCCGCCGTCGTCCGCGCACAGCTCCAGGAAGTGGTTGCCGCCGCCGAGCGTGCCCATCTGCTGGCGGGCGCGGGCGAGGCGGGACCGCACCGCCGGGTGCAGGTCGTCGAACGCCTTCCAGAAGTCGTACCAGCCGCGCTCCTTCAGGTTCGGCAGCGCGGACGGGTCGACGGCCCGCTTGTGCGAGCCGCGGCCGACCGGGATCGCCTTCTCCAGCTTGGAGCGCAGCCCGGACAGGTCGTCCGGCATGTCCTCGACGGTGAGGGACGACTTCGCGGCGCTCATCCCGCAGCCGATGTCGACGCCGACCGCCGCCGGGGACACCGCGTCCTTCATCGCGATGACCGAGCCGACGGTCGCGCCCTTGCCGTAGTGGACGTCGGGCATCACCGCGAGGCCCTCCACCCACGGCAGCGCGGACACGTTGCGGAGCTGGTCGAGGGCCAGGTCCTCGACGGTGTCGGGGTCGGTCCACATCCGGATGGGAACGCGGCCGCCCTTGATGGTCTGGTACGGCATGCCTTCTCCTTGCTCAACGGGAACCGAACCGTGATCTATGAGGCCAGAGCCGGGGCCTGCGGTTCAAACGGTTTTCCCCGCATGGAGCGTCAGGAACGGCGGCGTTCGGTGAGTCCGAGGCCGTCGAGGTGGCGGAGCAGGGCGACGGCGACGCGGCGGCTGGTGCCGAGGGCGTCGCCCGCCTGGCCCGGCGTGAACGGCTGCGGCAGCCCGGACAGGACGCGCAGCGCCTCCCGGTCGGTGCCCGGCATCAGGACGATCTCGTCGCCGTCCCCGTCGGCGTCGCCGGGGATCCGCACGACGGCGCCCGCGCGTTCGGCGGCGGCGAGCGCGTCGCCGGTGAGGCCCAGCTCGGCCAGCCGGTCCACGGCGGGCGCGGCGAACGGGGCGCCCGCCAGCTCCGCCCTGAGGCGCTCGACGGCCACAGCCCAGGCCGGCCGCGCGGCGGCGGGTCCGTGGACGCGTCCGTTCTCGACCCGCAGCGGCGGGCGGACGAGCGCCTCCACGAGCTGCCGGGCGGGCAGCCCCAGCCGCAGCCGGACGGTCTCCAGCGGGATCCCCGGCGCGTCCGGGTTCCCGGCCGCGTGCCGGGCCGTCTCCTCGGCCAGCCGCTCGAACAGCGACTCCCAGTGCGCCGGGTCGGCGAGCCAGCCGCCGTCCAGCGCGACCGCTCCGTCCGGCGGCGCGCAGCCCATCATCGACAGCTCGGCGCGGCGGAGCACGCCGTGGCGGCGCAGCACGATCGCGCCGTCCGGCCGGTCGGGCCAGGACGCCAGCTCCCGCGCGCGGGCCGCGCCCGCGCCGCGCCGGACGAGGGTCGGCGGCCGCAGGTCCAGGACGCTCACCCCGGCGATCGAGCGGCGCTCCGGGTCGCGCAGGACCCCGGTGTCGCCGAGGTGCAGCGCGAGCCGGCTGTTCAGCGTGAGGCGGGCGGTGTCGGGGCCGAGCGGGCGCAGCCGCACCGGGACGGCCGCGGACCCGAGGTGCAGCGTCATCCGCCGCGCCAGCCGCCCGGACGCCTCCCCGAAGCGGGTGCGGACGTCGACGCAGGTCGTGTGGGTCCAGGCCCCGGCGGCGACGAGCGCCATGCCGGGGCCGACGCGTCCGGCCTCGCGGAGGGTCAGCACGACGCGGGAGACGCCGCCGACCGTCTCGTGCGGCTCGCCCGCGCAGCCGATCGTCCGGACGCGGACGCGCTCGCCCGCCGGCATGAGCAGCAGCTCGTCGCCGACCGTGATCGTCCCGGCGGTGAGGGTGCCGGTGACGACGCTCTGGCGGCCCGCGGTGAAGGCGTGGTCGATCCACAGCCGCACGGGCGCGTCGGGATCGGGGACGGGCAGCCGCCCGGCGAGCCGGTCCAGCGCGGCGGCGAGCTCGCCCATCCCGGCGCCGGTGCGGGCGCTGACGGCGACGGTCTCGACGCCGCGCAGCGGGGTGCCGGCGAGCCGCTCGCGGGCCTGGCGGAGCGCGAGCTTCGGGTCGGCGGCGTCCGAGCGGGTGACGGCGAGGACGCCGAACCGGACGCCGAGCGCGCCGAGGACGTCCAGGTGCTCCTGCGACCGCGGCATCCAGCCCTCGTCGGCGGCGACGCACAGCAGCACGGCGGGCGCGGGCGCGGCGCCGGCGAGCATCGCCGGGACGTCGCGCTCGCCGCCGGGGACGTCCACGAACGCGACGCGGCGCCCCGAGGGCAGCTCCGTCCAGGCGCCGGGCTCCTCCGGCTTCTTGGCGCTGGCGGCGTCCCCGCCGGTGAGGGCGCGCACGAGCGCGGACTTGCCGTGCCCACCGTGGCCGGCGGTGGTGACGACCTGCATCAGCGGCCTTTCCAGGCACGGGCGCGGGGCCCCGTGCGGGGGAGGTCAAAGCGGGGGTGGTGCAGACGAAGGTCCACGAAAGGCAACCTTATGGACGCCCGGGGCCTGCGCAAAACCGGATCCCGCGCGGGGGGCGGATTCAGCCCCGTCCGGGCTCGGTGTGGCCGGAATGGGCCTCGAAGTCGTCCATCATGCGGTGCACGAGCCCGGCGAGCCGCTCGCGGTCGCCGGGCGACCAGTCCGCGAGGGCCTCGGAGATCCAGCGCCGCCCGGACGCGCGGATCGACTCGACCGCGCGCAGCCCCGGGCCGCTGAGCCCGACCAGCCGGCATCGGCCGTCGTCGGGGTCGGGCAGGAGCTCGACGTAGCCGGCCCGGTCGAGCCGCTGCACCTGCCGGGTGACGTGCGGCGCCTCGACGGCGAGCCGGGCGGCCAGCTCCCCCGGCCGCATCGGGCCGTGCTCGGCGAGGGCGCGCAGCAGCGGGACGGCGGCGCGGTCGACCGGGACGCCCGCGGCGATCACCGTGCGGTCGTGCTGCCGGAACCGCGTGAGCAGGTGCGCGACCCGGCTCAGCGCCCGCTCGATCTCCGCGACGTCGCCCGGCTCCGCGGCGTCCGCGATGTCGTCCTGCGGGACCGGTGCCGACATGCCGCTCACCCTACCCCTCTACAATTCATTAACTTAGTTAAGCAAACAGGAGGTGGGCATGACGGGGGTCCGGGCCACGGCGCGCGAGACGGCAGGAAGCCCCGCCGCCGATCCGCCGCGGACCGGCCGCACGCTGCTCGCGCTGGCGGCCGCCGGGATGGTCGTGTCGGTCCAGCAGACCCTCGTGCTGCCGCTGCTCCCCCAGCTCGGCCGCACGTTCGACGCGCCGATCACCGACGTGACGTGGGTGTTCACCGCGTCGCTGCTGGCCGGGGCGGTCGCCACCCCGCTGCTGACGCGGTTCGGCGACATGTACGGCAAGAAGCGGATGATCCTGCTCGCGCTGAGCCTGCTGCTGGCCGGCTCGGTGATCTGCGCGCTGTCGGGGTCGCTGCCCGTGCTCATCGCCGGGCGCGCCGTGCAGGGCGTGTCGTCGTCGCTGATCCCGCTGGCCATCGGCATGATCAGGGATACCTTCCCGCGCGACCGGATCATCACCGCGATCGGGATCGTCAGCGCCACCATGGGCGTGGGCGGCAGCGCCGGGATGATCGTGACCGGGCTGATCGCCGACCGCACCGCCAGCCACCACCCGGTGTTCTGGATCGCCGCCGCGATCGCCGCCACCGCGCTGGTGCTGGTCGCCGTGGCGGCCAGGGACGTCGGGGGCCGGAGCGGCGGGCGGCCCGACTACGCGGGCGCGGCGGTGCTCGCCGGGATGCTGTTCTGCCTGCTGCTCGCGATCAGCGAGGGCAACGCGTGGGGCTGGACGTCGGGCGGCGTGCTCGGCCTGTTCGCCGCGGCGGCGGCGCTGTGCGCGGCGTGGGTGGCGATCGAGCTACGGGTCCGCGCGCCGCTGGTGCGGCTGGCGTTGCTGGTCGGTCCGCGGTCGCTGTCGGCCAACCTCGTGTCCGCGCTGCTCGGCTTCTCCATGTTCGCCGCGTTCACGCTGATCTCGGGCTTCGTGCAGGCGCGGCGGGACGCCGTCGGGTACGGCCTGGACGGGTCGGTGCTGGACGTCGGCCTCTACATGCTCCCGAACACGGTCACGATGCTGATCTGCTCCACGATGGCGGGCCGGGTCGCCGCCCGGCTCGGCCCCGCCTTCACCCTCGCGCTCGGGGCGGCGTTCGTCGCGCTGTGCTACGTCTGGCTGGCCGTGTCGAACTCGCACGTGTACGACGTCCTGGCGTTCAGCTCCCTGCAGGGGGCCGGGTTCGGGATCGCGTACGCGGCGCTCGGGACGCTCGCCGTCCAGCACGTCCCGATGGACCAGAGCGGCATCGCCAGCGGGATCAACTCGCTCGTCCGCGTCGCGGGCGGCAGCATCGCGGGCGCGATCACCGCGTCGATCCTCGCCGGACAGGTCATCCCCGGTACCGCCGAGCCCACGCTCGGGGCCTACGAGCTGTGCTTCTGGGTCGTCGCCGCGGGGGCCGTGCTGGCCGCCGCCATCGCCGCCGTGCACGGCCTGCGCCACCCCGACTGAGCCGCCGCGGGCGCCCGGGCCGGAGGGCTCCTCCGCCGCACGCGGGGCGGCGCGGGGCCTTGACGAACCGGGCCCGCGCCATGCCCTATAGGGGTGCGGCCCGGATCGGAGCACGGGGCCGATCGCCGGACAGGGCCGAACCGCCGAGCGGGGCCAGGGACCCGCACCGGGAGGACGACATGGGCGCCTACGCGGCCGCGTACGAACGCAGCATCGCCGATCCGACCCGCTTCTGGGGCCTGGCGGCGCGGGACGTCCGCTGGCTCGTCCCGCCGGACCGGGTGCTGGACGACGGCGCGCCCCCGTTCTACCGCTGGTTCACCGGCGGCGAGCTGAACACCTGCGACAACGCGCTCGACCGGCACGTCGAGGAGGGCCGCGGCGACCAGCCCGCGCTGATCTACGACAGTCCCGTCACCGGCACCGTGCGGACCTACACCTACCGCGAGCTGACCGACCTGGTCGCCCGGTTCGCGGGGGCGCTGCGCGCGCAGGGCGTCGACCGCAGCGACCGCGTCGTGATCTACCTGCCGATGATCCCGGAGGCGGTCATCGCGATGCTGGCGTGCGCGCGGCTCGGCGCGGTGCACTCGGTCGTGTTCGGCGGGTTCGCGGCGCGGGAGCTGGCCGTCCGCATCGACGACGCCCGGCCCAAGGCGGTCGTGTCGGCGTCCTGCGGCATCGAGGGCGGGCGCGTCGTCCCCTACAAGCCGCTGCTGGACCGGGCGCTCGACCTCGCCAAGCACAAGGTCGAGCGGTGCGTGATCCGGCAGCGCGAGCAGCTGCACGCCGACCTCGTCCGGCCGCGGGACGTGGAGTGGGACGAGGCCGTCGCCGCCGCCGCGCCCGCCGAGTGCGCGCCCGTCGCCGCCACCGACCCGCTCTACATCCTGTACACGTCGGGGACGACGGGGCGGCCGAAGGGCGTCGTCCGCGACAACGGCGGGCACGCGGTGGCGCTGCGCTGGTCGATGGAGAACGTGTTCGGGGTCGGGCCCGGCGACGTGTTCTGGGCGGCGTCCGATGTCGGCTGGGTCGTCGGGCACTCCTACATCGTGTACGCGCCGCTGCTGACCGGATGCACGACCGTCCTGTACGAGGGCAAGCCCGTCGGGACGCCGGACGCGGGGGCGTTCTGGCGGGTCGCCGCGCAGCACCGGGTGAAGGCGCTGTTCACGGCGCCGACCGCGATCCGCGCGATCAAGAAGGAGGATCCGGAGGGCGCGCTGCTCGCCGGGCACGACCTGTCGGCCCTCGACACGCTGTTCCTCGCCGGGGAGCGCCTGGACCCCGACACCTACCGGTGGGCGTCGCGCGTCCTGGACCGCCCGGTCATCGACCACTGGTGGCAGACCGAGACGGGCTGGCCGATCGTGGCGAACCTGCGCGGGCTGGAGCCGATGCCGATCAAGCCCGGCTCCCCGTCCGTGCCGGTCCCCGGCTACGACGTGCGCGTCCTCGGCCCGGACGGCAGGCCCGTCCCGGACGGCGAGGACGGCGACATCGCCCTCCGCCTCCCCCTG
>NZ_SMJX01000316.1 GCF_004348535.1 Actinomadura sp. KC216 | reverse complement strand
GGCGCAGGGCGTCGGACACCGAGGATCGGGTGCCGGGAATCGGGTGTCGGACGCTGGGGGCGGTGTGTGGGTAGCGCGGTGCGTGGCAGCGGTGCGGGGCCGCGTCTCGTTTGTCGTTGCAGCTCAGCCAGATCGAACGCAACGATCGTGTTGCCCAACTGCCTGTCGTCGGGGCACACCGCGTGACCCGAGCGAGCATCAGGTCATCCAGTCCACCTGGAGCACAGGAGGTGGTCGGGCGACGGCGCCCTGCGGGGGGCAGCGAGAAGGGTTTGGGGGGTCGGTGTATTTGGTGGACGTGTTGGTCCTCGGCGATTATCGGTGGGTGTGGTCAGCGGAGGGTGACGATGAACTTGCCTGGCTTGCCGATGTTGCCGGCCGGGTCGATGGCCCGGTATTCGATGGTGTGTCGGCCTTTGCCTAGCTTGCCGTAGGTGAGGCTGTCGATGACGGTGCCGTTCTCCGTGAACAGCCATGGGGCGGACGAGTCGGTCGGCCAGCCGAAGTAGTTGAACCAGCCATCCCCGTCGACACGGAACTCGGAGACCACGACACCCGCGCGGTCGTCTGCGCCGGTCAGGCGCATGGTGAACGGGCCGTCGAAGACGTACTCGGGCGTGCGGCCTGGGCGGGTCCGGCTCTGTGTCGCCTTCGACAGTTCGTACTTCACCGTTGGGCCCTGGGCATCGATCGTCCACGTCCGGCTCTTGGAACCGACGCGTGCGACTAGCTGATGCGTGCCCTTGGACAAGCGGAACCGTGCGAGATCGATGTCCCGGTCGCCGCCGCGTACACGTCGCCCATCCAGTTCCCAGCGGACGGTCGGGATGCTCTGTACCGGATGTGTCGTTTCCACGTACACGACCGACTCGCCGCCGACAGGCTTGTCGGTCGGCGTGGACGAGCTGAAATCGACAGGCACGTTCTCCGGCGGGGTCGTCACACTGGTGTCGACCGTCCACGTGCGCACTTGGGTGAGTGCGGGCGACGAGCGTATGACCGGGTCACGGACGAAGTCGGTCGGGTCGGTGACCCTCGCTTGAACGGTGTGCGTGCCCTCCTTCAAGTGCAGCTGCGACAGATCGAGGTTGGCGCCCTTCGCCATGGTCTTCCCGTCGACCGTCCAGGTGACGGACAACTGGTGTCCGGACGGATGCATCGTCTCGACCCACAGCACACGGTCGTCCCCAACTGGAGCGGTCGTTGGAGTGTGGGCCTGGATGAGGTTGACCTTGGCTGAGATTTGCTGCGTCATCCGTTCGCGCGACACCTGGTCGAAGTAGTAGCCCAGCGTTTTCATCATCGAGTGCTGGCTCGGCCTCCACACTCCCTTACTGAAATAGAGGCCGCCCTCGTACCGTCCTATGGTTCCTCCGGACTCGCTTCGTTCACCGAGCCACCGCCACCACTTCTTCTTCTGCGTCTCCATCTCCTGCTCGGTCATGAGCGTGTGGTGGATGGAGTCGGGCTCGGGACCGCTGTACGTCCCGCCAGGAACACCCCGCTGGTAGTAGTCGTACTCGTCGTCCAGTCCACCCAGCGAGTGGCCGAGCTCGTGCGGCGCTATGAGAGCCGACATCGCGTTGCCACCCGAGGCCGTCGCATAGGCGCCGCCTGCACCGCCGTAGGTGTCGCTGTTGGCGAGCGCGAGGATCTGCCGGTTCGCTTGGGTCGTCCCTGGAACGAGGTCGGCGTACGTCTTGGCCGCCGCAGAGTTCATGACGAGAAGCCGCTGGACGCCGTCCTCCCGGCAGCCGCTCCAGAACGCCATGCTCAGCGGAGTGGTGCGGCGTGGGGACGACAGCGACGGGTCGCAGCTCACCCCAGACTCACCGGACGGGGTCTCGACCGCGTACACGTTGATGTAGCTGCGATACGACTTGAACGGCTCGATCGTCCACAGGTCGTTGAGGTGCTCGGCGTAGTGGGCGCGGAACTTGGGCATGTCCGTCGGGGTGTAACCGTCCCCGAGGATCACGAGGTTGAAGCGCTTTGCGGGATCACCGGTGATCTGGACCGGAACCACCGTCGCGTCCGCAGGGTCGGCCGCCCGGTCGGCTGCCCGCGCGTTGACCCCGGACAAGGACAGGACGGTCACGACCGCCGCCCCGATCGCCGTCGTCCTACCCGTCCACATGCGCAGACCTCCTCGCGGCGGCGCACGCGGCAGGCGAGGGCCGCCCGGGGGACGCTGCGCCCGACTCGTCCCGCCCGCCGCTGACCGCCGCTCGCCGACTGCTGAACGTCGATCGCTGATCAAGCGGGACTTTTCCGGATTATCGCCTGAAGATCCGGATTTGTCGCTACCGCTTTCTGCGCTGACCGTCCGCCAGGCCCCGCGAAACCCGCGCCCCGCCCGCGCGCCGCTGCACCGCCGAGGACAGGACGGGCGCGAGCCCGCTGAACCTGGCCCCGAGCCGCAGCCCGAGCGGCGCCACGTCGATCTCGGCGACGTTCCGCTCGATGGTCCGGACGGTCGCCCGCGGCACGTCCTCCGGTGACCGGGTGCCGACGCCGCGCGGCAGCGTGACGCCGGTTTCGGCGAACATGCCCGCGTCCCGGATGAATCCCGGGAAGATCGTCGACACGCCGACGCCGTGCGGCCGCAGGTCCTCGCGCAGCGCCAGAGCGAACCCGCGCATACCGAACTTCGTCGCGTTATAGAGGGACGCGTTCCCGGACGCCGTCTTCTCGGACAGCGAAGACACGAACACCAGATGCCCGCGGCCACTCTCGGCCATCTGCGCGCTCGCGAGCTTCGCCATCATGCTCGGCGCCCGCAGGTTCACATCGAGCGCCCGGTCGATCTCGTCGGCCAGGAGTCCGGACGCGGGCAGCGCCGCGTTCGCGACGAGCACGTCCACCGGGTCCGCCTCGGCCAGAAGCCGTTCGCCCGCCGAGCGGTCCGCCAGATCGGCGGCGATGACCCGGGCGCCGCCACCGAGCTGCTCGGCCAGCGGTTCCAGGACGTCCACCCGCCGCCCTGTCAGGACGAGCCGCGCCCCGCGCCCCGCGAGCGCCACCGCGACCGCCCGCCCGATCCCGCCACTCGCACCGGCCAGCAGAACGTCCGCTCCGCGCAGGTCCATCCCGCGATGATCCCGCATACGTGAGCACTCTTCACCTTGCTTCACCTCCCCCTGCGCCGCCGTGCTCACCCCGGCCACACCACCGCACCCGCCCGACTCGCAGAGGCGGACGGCCCGACTGCACGGCCGGACAGCCCGGCCGGGGGACGAGAGCCCCGGCCGGGCGGATGAGCGACTCGGATGTCCAGCCGGGCGGCCCGGAGGCGCAGCCGGACGGCTGGACATGCGGGCGGACAGGCCCATTTGTGCGGATGCGTTGCCGGAGGCGCTGCCGGACAGCCTGAATGCGCGGGCGGGCGACCTATATGTGCTGGCGGGCGGCTCGGACGCGCGGCCGGGCCGCCTCCATGGGCGGAGGGATACGCCGGATGCGCGGGTGCGTGGCTCGGAGGCGCGCGGGCGGATGGAGCGGATGTGTGGGCGGACGCGGCGGATGTGTGGATGGATGAGCCGGAAGTGTGGAGAGGGGTGCCTGGTCTTGTGGCGGGGCTCGGAGGCGCTGGGTCACAGGCCGATTCGCCATAGCAGCAGGATGACCGACGACAGCACCAGGCCGGCGGAGCCGATGACGACCTCGCCCAGCGCGATCATCGCGGCGCAGCCCGTCGCGGTCATTCCGGCCGCCAGGACCAGGCCTCGGGCCCCGGACGGTTCGTCGTCCGGCACGCCAGAATCGAACTCGCGCTCCCAGCGGCGGAAGTCGTCCTCTGCCATCGGCTCTCCCGAGGGTCGTCACCCCGGATTATGCGGCGGTCCGGGCGGCCCGGCGAGATGGCGCGGGGGTGAGGGCATCCGCACCAGAATTTGGACGGCCGGTCCGATACCGGTGAGGGGGTGCGGACCGCCCGGGAACGGTTGCTAGGCTGCGGAGAGCCTGGGGGAAGCAGTCGCTGATGTGAGGTCCCCCAGGGTTTGACTGAATAGTCGAGGTGAAGGGGTCCCACCGTGAAGAAACTGCTCATTCTGGCCGTCGTGGCGCTCGGTGGCTTCGCTGTCTGGCGCCGGCTTCAGCAGGACCGTGCCGAGCTGGACCTGTGGACCGAGGCCACGTCGTCCGACAACTGAGCATTTCTCATCCCGCCCGTCCGCGGAGGCAAGACCGGCGCGGGCGGGGATGAGAGGTGTTCACCGACGCAGGCGATAAGGTCCCCGGCGTGAACGAAGCAGCCCCGATCACCGTCGCCTGCCTCGATCTCGCCGGGACCACTGTCGCGGACGGTGACACCGTCCGCACCGCCTTCGCCGAGGCGATCGCCACCCTGGGGATCGTCTCTGGCACGGCGGCGTACGACCGTGCCCTGGCCCGGTTCCACGAATCGCGCGGCGGCTCGAAACTCGCCATCTTCCGCTCCTTGTTCGACGAGGACCGCGCCCAGGCGGCGAACCTGGCGTTCGGACGCTCCTACGACGATCTCGTCGACCGCCGTGGACTGGAGCCCGTCCCCGGCGCCGACGACGCTCTTCTGAGCATCCGCACCGCTGGAATCCGCGTCTGCCTTCTCACCGGCTTCGGCCGCAGCACGCAGGCGCGCATCATCGACACCCTCGGCTGGTGGGACCGCGTCGACCTGACCCTCTGCCCGGCGGATGTCCCCCGCGGCCGCCCGTGGCCCGACCTCGTTCTCACCGCAGCGCTCCACCTCGGCGTGGACGACGTCCGCCACATCGCCGTCTGCGGCGACACCGCCAACGACATGCTCACCGGGCGCCGCTCCGGCGCGTCCATCGTCGCGGGAGTCCTCACCGGCGCCCACGACCGTGACCGCCTCCTCGCCGCTGGTGCCACCCACATCCTGCCCAGTGTCGCCGCCCTCCCCGGACTCATCCTCCCCGCCACCGTCGATGACACGATGACCGCCGACCACAGGTAGGCTGGTCCCCGCTCAAGGGGCCTTAGCTCAGTTGGTAGAGCACCGGCTTTGCACTACTCCCAGCTCAAACGGTGTACGCCTAGCGATATGCCGAGGTCGCCGGGAACGGTATTCAAACAAGCCGGTGCTGTAAGAATGAGCGGTTCCTCGTCTCCGGAGCGGAGACGAGATGCACGACCCCGACCTCTCCCGGGCCCGCCACTTCGCCCGGCTCGGCGCCCGCCACCGCGCCCGCAAAGCCGCCTGGAAGGCATCCGGCGGCGACCCTGAAACGTTCGCCGAGATCATGCGCGGCCACGCCGCGACCGGCTACCTGCATTACTACGAGGAGCCCGTACCGCCGCGCCCGCCGCACTATGTTGCGCCGTCGGTGATCTGGCTCGGGTGTCTCCGCGACATGATGCGGTACGGGGCGGTGTGCGCCGTCGCCGCGGCGGCGATCATCCTCGCAGGCGCGGCCGGCTACCTGTAACCGCTGCCGGAAAGACTGACGCCCCGTCCAAAGGGACGGGGCGCCGGTGCATCGCCTGGCCAGGCTAGACCGGCTCGGCGCCGTGCTTGGCCGCAATCGCGTTGATCCGTTCCGCTGTCGCGAAGTCGAGCTCGGTCACCACATCCCCGGCCGTGTGCGTCGTCATCGAGAACCGCAGCCGATCCCAGCGAATATCGATATCCGGACGGTGCTCCAGCTCGATTGCTGCGACGGCGACCTCGGCAACAATCCGCATTGCGTCGTCGTACTCGACTGCGAACGTCCTGTGAATCTCCCGGGTGTCCCCGGCCCATCCGGTTGCGGCGAGCCGCTCGGCGACCTGCCCAGCATCGAGGGGCGTCCTTAAACTCACGTGTCTCCTCCCAGCGTGGCGAGCATTTCGGTAAGCCGCCGTCCAGGCCGCTCCCTGGCCCACGGTCTCATGCGCTGGGCGAGCGCCTGCAACTCCCACCGCATCCGCGCTGAGCCGGTCTCCTCGGCTGCGCCGATGACCTCGCCGGCGACGGCCACGGCCTGCTCAGGTTCACGCCGTATCGCGTATGCGTGAGCCTGCCGCGCCCAGAACACCCCGACGTCCCGACGCGCCCCACCCTCGACCAGCGCGGGCATGATCCGCTCCCACACGGTCAGGGCCTCGTCGGCGCGGCCGAGGCGGGTCAGGCACGTGGCGTACTGGATGTCGAGGTAGTGGGCAGTGCGGCATGCGCTGCCCCACGGGTATTCGTCGTCCACCTCCTCGACCACGGCGGCGGCCTCGTCGAGGAGCCGGGCGCACTCGTCGGCCGCTTCGGCACGGGCAGCGTCGTCATCCGCTGCGGCGGCGGTGAGGGAGACGCCGTGCGCGGCCTGCTGCAGCACCAGCACCCGCACCTTCGGCGTGAGCGCTGCGGAGTGGACGAGCGCAGCGCTGGTCAGGTCGAGGACGCCGGGCCCGTCTCCGAAGTCGGCGAGCAGCATCGCCTTGTTGTGAAGCGCGAACGCGACGAGCTGCGGGTCGTGGGAGCGGTGCGCGCGTTCGAGCATGACGTCGTGCCAGTGCGCGGACTGGTCGAGGTCGCCGCCGTCCTGGTAGAGCCACCCGAGGAACGCAGCGTACCCGGCGGCCAGGGACCATAGCCGCGGACGCAGCGGCGCTTGGGCTCCGTTGGCCAGGTCGCAGAGCAGGCCGTATTGTGCGGCGGCGGGCATGAGGCGGAGCGGGCCGAGGTAGCGGTCGGCGCGGTAGTGCCCCGCGAGCTGCTCGGCGAAGTAGTCGGCGAGCTCGGGCGCCACGGGCCCATGGTGGCCGATGTCTGGCGTGATCGCAGTTACCCCCGCCCGCAGCACCCCGCGACGACGGAGGGGCGGCGATGGCCGGGAGGCGGGCCGGAGCGCAGCGAGCTGGCCGCCGGCGTCGAGGATCTCGTCGAGCCGCTCGGCGAGGGCTACGGATGGGAAGCGTTCACCGCGGGCGACCCGCGACAGGTACCCGTTGTCGCATGGGACGAGCTTGGCTAGCTTCCGCTGGCTGATGCCGCGCTCGGCTATCAGCGCGCGGAGCTTCTCGCCGAACGTCATCGCATCGCCCCGCCCGTTTCGCCCCGGGTTGACCCGCTGCCACATGCTGCCTGCACGTCTTGGCAGCAGGCAGCCCCTACCAAGCTAACGCCGGACGCGGTCGTGTGGTGGTTGAAAGGTGTCACAGGACACGAAGACGGCCCCGGCCGGCGGGCGAACGCCGGTGGTTCCGGGGCCTGACCGGAAACGGAGTCCGGCTATGGGCAACGTATCGAACCCGACCAGCGGGCCACCATCGGACCTCGACGCGCGTCTCGCGCGGCTGCTCAAGGACTTCCCCGAGTGGTCGTTCCGGTACGAGCTGTACGTGAATCTGACGCCGTGGGAGGCGGCGCGGCGTCCGTTCCGGGGCCCGGTCCGCGGATGCTTTGCTTGGATCCGCGCCGAGTCGGAGGAGCGTCTCCGCGAGATGCTCGCCGCGGCGGAGGAGATCGAGGCCAGGCGCGACGCCCCTGCGGTGAGCGAGGCCCCCGTGCCCGGGGGGTGCGTCCGGTGAGCGCGCCGAGATACACGCGCGACCCGCGGACCATCATGCAGGCGCGCGCCGCCGCAGCCAAGGAGATGATGCGCCGGTTCGGCGCGCTCGCATGGTTCGGCGCCTACACCGGTCTTTGGTGGGCGATGGTCGACGACCGGTACCTCGTACAGGCCAAGGTTCCGGCGGCGGACGTGGATGAGGTAGCGGCGGACATGGACGGTGGTGACGTGCTCGACGCCGGGCGCCCCGATGTCGAAGTCGGGGCGCTTGAACTCCGCCCCGGCCTGGCACGTCGGGGCCTGGTCGTCGTCGGTGTGTTCGTGGCACGCGCAGGCTGTTTCGTCGCGGAGCCATGCGGCGAAGCGGCGGACGACGTATCCGTAGGTGTCGATCGTCCGGTCGGAGCGGTCGCGGGCTTGGAGCGCCAGGCGCCACGAGTCCCATGCGGCCATGATCGGCAGCCCGGGCGGTGTCTGCTCGGCGGGTTTCGGCGTGGGCTTCGCGCGTCCCCTTCCGCGGCGGCGGGACGGGTCGAACTGGATGACTTCGGCTTGCATCAGACCTCCAGAGGGGGGTAGCCGGGTGCCGATGCTCACTGGCCCGGCCCGTCCGGAAAGCCTGTGCTGTCCTCACGGTGTACGATCGACGTTCGGAACGCCGATTCGGTGTTTCCGCAGGTAAACAACAGGAGATCAAGGGGCCTTAGCTCAGTTGGTAGAGCACCGGCTTTGCAAGCCGGGTGTCAGGGGTTCGAATCCCCTAGGCTCCACACTCGCGTCCGTTGATCATGGCCACAACCGGCGGGGCTGACACCTCAGCCCGTGGGCTGGCCGTCGAACGGGCATGCGCCGACGATCTTCCCGACCCCGCTTCCTCATCTATTACGAGTATGAGGACGCACCGGCGCCGCAGCGGTTCCGTGACCTGCTGGTCAGCATCGCCGACGTCGCCACCTTGGGTTCTATCGTGACGACGTTCGTCATCATGTGGGACCGCTGGTAGGGGATCGGCTCTGGACCAACTTGGTTATCCACAGGGTCACCTATGCCGGTTCATAGGTGTTGGTCAGCGCGATGATGTTTTCGGGGTCGTCCTTCAAGGGCTTCGATGGCGGGGGTGGACGGTCAGTCTGCGAGGGTGCCGACGGCGAACCAGAGTCCGGCGATGCCCGGCAACGTCAGCGGGACCACTGCCAGTGCGCCCAGCCAGCGCGGAATGCCCTGCGCGGTGCGGCCGGTCAGCAGGTTGAGGGCGCGGAGCCAGGCCAGGCAGGCGACGACGAGGCAGAGGCCACTGAAGATGAACCAGATCGCCGCGATCAGGGCGTTCACGTGCAGGACGGTAGCCAGAGGCGGTCATCGTCCACAAATCCGCCCTGGTGGGAAGCTGATGCCCTTGGACGGCCGCTCCGCGGCTGCGCGGTCCGTCGTTGGTGTGTTGGTCTCTTGCTGGGCAAGTTGGAGTCATGGATATCAACAGCGTGATCGTCGACTCCGCTGATCCGGATCGGCTGGCCGCCTTCTGGAGCGAGCTGCTCGACCGGCCGGTGGTGGGACGCTCCGGGCCTTATGTATGGCTCGAGCGCAGGAACGGGCTCGGCATCGGCTTCCAGCGCACGGACGGCTCCAAAGCCGGGAAGAACCGGCTCCACCTGGATCTCGAGTCGGACGATCCGGCTGCCGAACAGGCCAGGGTCGAGGCGCTGGGCGGACGGCGGCTGACCGAGTACGACCCCGGAGGTTTCCTCGTCATGGCCGATCCCGACGGAAACGAGTTCTGCATCATCCCCAAAGGCTCGTTCGAGCTCGACGACGAGGGGAGGGCCGACTATCTGACCGGAGGCGTCGGGGC
>NZ_SMJX01000315.1 GCF_004348535.1 Actinomadura sp. KC216 | reverse complement strand
GTTCCGCGATGACCGGGGGCGCGCTCGCCACTGCCATGACCACGGTGACCGCGAGCCCCGCCAGGACCGAACGGGCCGATCGTGAGCCCACGCTGAAAACACCTCCGCCGCGTCGCGACCATCCCGTCGAAATTGCGTCCAATCGGATGGAAGCATGCGGCGCGGAGATCATTCAACCCCGCGCGTCAAGGTCCGTGTCAGTTGCTGATGATGCGACGATCCGACGTTCCCCGATTGTCAACAAGTGCTCGTTTCTCCGCCGTCGCATGATCACGTAGCCACTTCGCGCGCAGCACGGCCTCGATCGCGAAACGCGCGTCGGGATCGGTCAGCCGGTCGCCCAGGATCTCTTCGAGGCGACGCATCCGATAACGGACGGTCTGCGGATGGATATCGAGCTCCTTGGCGATTCCGGCGGCCGTTCCGCGGCTCACCAGCCAGGCGCGCAGCGTGTCCAGCAGCCGGTCCCGCTGGCGGGGGCTGAATTGCGCCATCCCGCCGAGGTGGCGGCGCGCGAGCTGATCGATGAGGGCCTGGTCGGAGAGGAGCAGCAGCGTGATCAGGTGGTCCTCGCAGTCGGTCACCGGGCCGTCCCCGAGCACCCCGGACTCGACCAGCCCGAGGGCCTGCCGCGCCCAGCGCAGCGAGTCGGCGGCGTGCCCGGGCGGGACCGCGGGTCCCGCGACGAGCCGCCCGTCCGGCAGGACGCGCAGCAGCGCCCGCCGCCGTTCGGGGGTCAGGACGCCCGGCACGACGAGGAACGGCTCGGCCGCGGTGAGGTCGGCGAGCACGTCGTCCTCCAGCGCCGCCCGCACGTACTGCGCGCCGGGCGGTGCCACGACCACGGTGACCTCGTCCGGGATCTGCCATCCGGCGCGCCCGGCGGCATCGGCGAGCACGCGCGGCGACCCGAGCGGGCGCATCAGCAGCTCCAGCAGCCGCCGCCGGTGGCTCTCGGCCTCGCCCTCCGGCCGCGCGTCCAGGTAGCCCTCCAGCGCCAGCGCGGCGAGCTCGTCGATGTAGGCGAACAGCGCGTCGGCGAGCTGCGCCATGACCTCGGGCGACAGGTGCCTGCGCGGGCCGACCTTCATGATGCGGCGCCACGCGACCTGCGCGCCGAGGCGGAGCGCGGACTGGAGCGTGTCGAGCGTCCGCCCCTCCTGCGCCTCGAAGCGGCCGAGCCGCCGGTAGGTCTCGAAGTGCCGCTCGCGCGGGGCCAGCGGGTTCGCGACCTGCTCGACGAAATCGGTCAGTGCGCGCTCGACGCCGATGCGCAGCGCCTCCACATAGGGGCCCTTGAGCTGGCGGCCGTATTCGGGAATGGTCCCGCGCACCTCATGGACGATCTCCTGCGCGAGGCTGGGCAATTCCGGCCGCATCAGCACGGCCAGCCTGCGCGGCAGCCTGGTCCGCCGCCGCACGACCCCCGGCGTCATCGTCTGCGCCATCGGCACACCTCCGAGAACGCCGCCGTCGCGGGCCCTGGCGTGTCGCCGGGAGGGGCGCCCGGCGTCCCGGACGGTCGGCGGTACGGCGGGACGTCGAAGGCGCGCCGAGCGAGGGACCCCTGCACGCCCCCCGCGTCATGTGAGCCGAACCACATTGAAGGTAGATCACTTGTGTCAGATATCAAGGTAAAGAAAACGCAAATTCACCGCTCTGTCAATCCGTCGTGACACTCGGCGTCGAGTTCGCGCCTCCTTTCGCACCCGCCCGGCGGGATGGCCGCCGGGCGGGCGCGGGCCGGGCCCGCAGGGGTGGTCGGCTCGCGGGCGCGGCCCGGTCTTTCAGGGGGCGGCCGCGGCGGGGTCAGGTCGGCAGCGTGGCGTACGTCCGGTAGCCGACGTACTCGTTGAAGATCATCGTGTTGCGGCCCGCGGCGGACGGGACGCCCGCCTGGCTGTTGACGATCTGGTTGACCAGGCCGATGTCCAGGGCGCAGCCGCGGGCGCCGGGCACCGAGAACGAGTTGTCGACATGGCCGAGCGACCGGGTCACGGTGGTGCCGTCGGTGCCGATGATCACCGGGGGCTTGCCGGTGATCGGGGTGTTGGGCGGCGGCGGGCTGGTGGTGCCGGTGATCAGGTCGAGCCTGATCGGGTCGGAGTCGTCGCCGATCAGGCAGGTGCCGCCGAGGAACGGGTTCGTGAGCCGGACCTTGAGGTACAGCTTGACCTGGAAGTTCTTGATGTCGAACCCGCCGGCGTACTCCGGCCTGGCGTAGACGGCCGTGAGGATCGGGTCGCCGAAGATGCCCGGCATGACGAGCATCTTGTCGGAGCGCATCCGTCCGAAGACCGGGGTGTGGACCCGCGTCTCCGGGTTGTAGGCGGTCGCGAACGTCATCCTGATGGGCTTGGTGAGGTTCTGCGTGAACTTCCCGAGGACCATCTGGCCGCTGGTGACGACGGCGTTGAAGCAGAGCGACGATCTGGGCGCCGACCCTGCGGGGAGGGTCGGGCAGTCGGTGAAGTCGAAGGTGGGGATGGGGTCGTCCGCCAGGGTCGAAGCGGCCGGGGCCGCCGGAGTCGCCGGGGACGCCTGTGCGAGGGCTCCGCCGGAGAGGGTGAGCGCGGTCGCGGTGACGGCGACCGGAACGGCGATTCGGGCGGTTCTCTTGAGTGGGGTCTTCACGGGGGCTGTCCTTTCGACGTGGGGGGTGCGTCCGAAGCAGGTCGCCGGTGGTCGAAGTCGAAGCCGTCAGGGCTGGGTGATCTTCTGGGCGGGGTCGAAGACGTAGGCGCCGCCGCCGAGCGCGTGCAGCGACCCGACCTCGAATCCGGGCGGCGGGGTCGCGCATCCGGCGCCGTTGATCTTCAGCTGGGCACCGGCCTGGACGGGGAAGCCGTGCGAGGCGTTGTCGTAGTCCCCTTGGATCTCGGCGGGCTTCTCGTCGGGCAGGTTGGCGTCCCTGGCCCCGAACCGGACCCTGCAGAGGCCCTGGCCCTGCCCGGCGGGCAGATCCGCGGTGAAGAAGACCCGCGATATCTGCACCGAGGCGGTGCCGTCGGGATTCGCGGCGTTGACGCTGAAGGCCCACGGCGTGCCGACCGCCGCCAGTTCCACCGGGCTCGTCCGGGTGCCGGTGCGCTGCGTGCAGCCGTTGAAGCGCACGTCGCCGAACTTCCCGATGACGAAGCGGCTGTTCCAGTGGCCTTCCCTGAGCTTCCCCTTCATCACGAGGGATTCGCAGCGAAGCTCTGACCCGGCCGGGCCGGTCAGCACCAGCGGCGCCTGGGTGATGGTCACCGGCCCGCCCGGAGTCACGGTCCAGGTCATGGGTTCCGTGGTCTCGTCGCATTTCTCGGTGGAGACGTTCGTGTTGCACCAAGGGCCGGACTCGATCTGGACGTAGTTTCCAGGCCCCGAGATGCTCGCCGTCAGGAGCGGGCTGAGGTCCTCTCCTACGCCGCAATTCGTGAACTTCGGTATCTCTATGTGTCCGGTGAGGGCGCTTCCGTCGGTGATGTTGAGGCGGCCGGTCCGGTAATCGCCGGTGAACGTGTTGAGGGAGAGAATCGTGGGCGAGGTTCCGCATTCCGCGCCCAGGTCGAGCCGGACGCCGTTGACGGAGGTCTCCCCGACGCCCATCTGGACGAACGCCTTCGTCCAGGTCTCGTCACCGATCTCGACACCGTCGCGCTTGGCTCCGGGACGGCCCGCGTTCAGCGCCAGGTCCGTTCGCAGGTTGCCGGTGGTCAGGCCGGTCGAGCCGGGGCCGGGCGGGGCGACCTGCCGCACCGTCGCGGTCGCGGTGGTGGGCATGAAGCCGAACGAGAGCACCGAAGCGGTCGACGGCATCGTCTCGGTGTTGAAATAGCCGCGCTGCTGGAAGTAGTTGGCCGTGTTGCCCGTGTTGCGGTTGGGGGCCATTCCGTAGACGGCCCGCCGGAGCAGCGTGAGCGCGGCGACCGGGGTGGCCGCGCCGACCTTCTTGACGTTCGCGAATCCGGCGGCGCGGATGCAGTACGGCGATCCCCGGCGGCGGGACGGGTCGGCCGGGTTCTCCACCCAGTTCTCCGCGCCCTTGGGGTCGGGGAGCGAGGGGATGTCGAAGACGTCCAGCAGCCGCGGATCCTCGTTGAAATCCCATGCCGGGTCGGTTCTGTAATCCGGCACCCGGATGCATTCGGGGAGGCGTTCCGCGCTTCCGGCTGCGGACTGCCCGGACGGGGTGGTGTCGCCCGCCGATCCGCTGCGTGCCGGACTAACCGGTACCGAGCCGAGGATCACCTTTCGTTCGGGTGTGCAGACCATTGCCGGGCTCGATGTGGTCGTCCCGCCCGTTTCGGTGGTGAGCGCGAAGGCCAGGCGGGCGGCGGTCCAGGTCACGCCGCCCGGTGCCGGGGGTACGACGCCCGGCACCGGTCCCTCTCCAGCGAGCCGCAGCGGGCCGGTCCCGTCGCCGCTTTCGCGGACGTGGAAGACCGGCCAGTTCGTCTCCTCCGCCCCTTGGCCGCCCTGCGAGACGACAACCGACAGGTTCGCCACGCCCGTCAGGCGTGCCGTCCCGTCCTGCCGCATTCCGCTCGCGGCCGGTGTGGCCGGTGTGGCCGGGGCCTCCGCGGCCGGGACGTCCCGGAGCATCTCCCTTTCCAGCGCCTCCGGGACCGCGAGATCCAGGGACACCCTTCCCGGACGTATCGCCTCGCCCGCCGAAGCCCGCGCCGGTGTCCGGCCGCCCGCCACCCGCACCGTCACCCGGTGCACCGCGACGTCGGTCGCGCAGGTGTAGGGGATCTCGGCCGCGAGGGCGGCGCGGGCGGGCGGCGGCCCGGCGAGGAGTCCGGCAGCCGTGCAGCAGCCGGTGATCCCGGCCGTCCACGCGGCGCGTCTGGGCGTCAGGTGCATGTGGTCCTCATCGTGGGATGGGGGCCGCGCCGGTGCGCCGGCACGGCCCCCGTCAGGGATCGGCGAGGCCGGACGGGCGGACCGGCGCGTGTCAGGGGCTGCTGATCTGCGGGGCCGGGGACTCGTTCACGTGGTAGGTGCCGTCGAGCTTCACCTTGTCGCCCGGGTTGATGAGCAGCGGGTCGCAGAACCCGTTGACCGTGGCGACTTCGAGATCGTTGGACGTGCCGCCGAGCACGGTGAGGTTCGCGGTCGCGTTGTTGTACTTGCCGTCGACCGTCCCCGTGCCGCCGCCCGGGCCGGTGATCGTCGCGACGCAGCCGTCGTCCGCCTCCAGCCGCGCCTTCACACCGGTGAGCCTGCCGGTCGTCTCGGGCGCGGTGTAGCTGGTGCCCTCCAGCGTCCAGGGCAGGTTCTCGGGGATGAGGTGGACGAACAGGCCGCCCGGGCCGTCGCACCAGCCGTCGGGGTTGGCGGGGGTCGAGAACGTCACGCCGGTCACCGAGCCGAGCGGGTTCGCGCCGCCGGACTTGTTCGGGACGGTGGCGTTCGCCGTGGAGTCCGTGCAGGTCACGACCGCCCCCGTGGTGAGGTTCTCGGCGATCACGTTCCCGGCGTTGGACGCCGTGATCGAACCGCCGTTGACGACCGTCCAGGTCGCGTCCGCGAGGGCCGGGGCCGCGGTCAGGCCGACGCCGGCCGCGACGACGGCGGCCGAGGTGATGGAGGTACGGATGAGCTTTCGCATGCCAGTTTCTGCTTCCCTCAGGGGTGGTTTTTGTTTTTAGTGGGGACACTGACCGCGTTTTGTGCAGGAGCAACTCCTTTTGGAGGGGGGCGTGGAAGTCGCGGCGAGACCTTCCGGAATCGGCAGGGAATGCCGGCTCCGGAGAAGGGCCACCCTGTCTCGCCGTTGCGACCACCTTTAAGATACGCGCCGGTAACCTCTTCATCAATACTTATCGCGGCCTTTTCGGCATTTCTTTGGACGATTGTCATCAGGTGAGTTTTCGATCTCGTATCCATTGTCACCGCGCCATGGTGTCGATGTCGCTGATTTTCCAGCGGCCGTTGACGTTGACGGCGTTCACCGCGAAGGCGGCGGCGGAGTAGCTCGTCTGGTTCTTGTCGGTGCGGGTGTTGCGCTGGTCGGCGAAGATGAGCAGGCGGGCGTTGTCGCCTGAAAGGGACTTGACCGCCGATTCGGTGACCGTGGTGGTGAGCACCTGCTTCTGCCCGGGCGCCTGCCGGCGGACGAGCGCGAAGAGCTGGTTGTACTGCTGGACGGCCTTCCCCGTGAGCACTTCCTGTGCGGCCTTCTCAGTCTTGGCCACATCGGCGTAGTTGTAGGAGAAAGCGGTGTTCACCGCCGTGGTGATCTGCCCTTTCACCTCGGCGGTGCGGCCGTTGTCACTGAGCGCGCCGTTGCGGGCGGACGCCGCGCCGGTCAGCTCGGCGGCCTGGCCGTGCAGCCAGGCCGCGGCCGCGCCGAACACGACGGCGAGGGCGCCGAGGAACACGACGGTGCGGCTGCGGCCGGAGCCGGGGACCGCCCGTCCGAGCGTGCTGATCGCTGCTGCCATGGGGTGCCGCTCCTCGTCAGGGTGTTCCGGTCGGGGCCTGGCCGAGGGCCGACAGTTTCCAGCCCGAGGACGTTCTCGTGAGCTGCCCCGCGAACCTGCGCAGATTGCTCACCGGCTCCGCACCGGAACGGGTGATCGTGACGGTGACGGCGGCGATGACGGCGGCCTTTCCGGCACGGGCGTCGAGTTCGGTGAGCGCCGATTCCAGAACCTTGGCGGAGCTCGTCGTCCCGGCCTTCTCGATATCGCTCTTGAGCCGCGCACGGCCCTGGACGATCTCGTCGTAGAGCTGGGCGGTCGACGAGTCCTGCCAGACCTTCAGGCCCGCGTCCACGCTGCGGTGGTCGAGGGTGTTGAGGTTGACGATCGCCTGATCGGCGGCGGCGAGGACCCGGTCGCGTTCGGCGGCGTAGGCCAGCGAGTCGTCGCCGGACGCGGAGCGATACGCGTATCCGAACCACGCGCACACCGAAGCGGCGGCCACGGTCACCGCCAGGGCCACTCCGATCAGCGGATCCCGATCCCGGCCCCGGCCCCCATCCCGATCCCGATCCCGATCCCGGGAACGGTGGCGGGACCGCACCGGATCGTCGGCGGTCTTGGTCACCTGGATTCCACCCCTTTCCTTCTCAGGCGGCCCGCAGGTCGCTGATGCGCCAGCCGTGCCGGTCGTCGTGGCGGGCCGTGACGATGAGCTGCGCCGCGACGGGCGGGCCGGTGGGCCTGCCGCCGCGGGTCGCGGTCTGGTCGAGGACGACCAGCAGGACCGCCGCCGTCCCGTCGCGGGTGAGTTCGATCAGCCCGGCCTTCGCGACCTTCGTGGTGAGGGAGAGCCTCATGACCGGGGCGTTCTGCTTCACCAGGCCGAACAGGCGGCGGTGGTCGGCGGTGGCGCGGCCGGTGAGGGCGTCGCGCGCCGCCCGCTCGGTGGCCGCGGGGTCGGCGTGGGTGTAGGTGAAGATCCGCGCGACGTCGGCGGACACGTCCGCGATCACCTCGCCGGTGCGGCCCCGGTCGACGAGCGCGCGGTTGGCGGCCGGGGAGCCTTCGCGCCGCCGGTCCGCCCAGGCGTCCACGGCGAAGGCGGACAGGGAGATCGCCAGGGCGAGGGCCACCGGCCACCACCTCCGTACGATGGCCCGCTGCCGCGCCTTCCCGGTGACGCTCACGGCGTGCTCCTCCCGGGCGGCAGGGGCCTCAGCGAGCTGATCTTCCACACGCCGCCGACGCGCCGCATCCCCACCTCGTAGCGTTCGCGCTGCTCGGTGCCCTGCGCGGCGTCGCCGGACGGGCCGGTGCGGATCCTGACGGAGGCGATCACGGTCGCCTCGCCGGCGGTGCGGTCGAGGGCGGTGACGGCGAGCGCGGTGACACGTCCCTGGGAGGGCGCCTTCTGCTTGGCGAACCTCGCGCGCGCGTTGGGCATGTCGCGTTCGAGCGCGTCGTGGAACGGGCCGGTGGCGACGTCGAGCCAGTGCGCCAGGTCGAGCTCGGCGACCTTGGGGTCGACGCTGGTGAGCAGCGCGAGATCGCGGACGGCCGTCCGGCTCACCTCGTCCCGCGCGGCGGCGAGATCGTGGTCGGCGCCCCGTCCGGACTGGAACAGCGACCAGAGCGACAGGCACAGGAACGCGGTGGCGGCGGCCGTGAGCACGTGACCTGCCGGTCGGATCCAGCGGATCATCCCGGGGCTCCCAGGCCGAGGAGCGTCCGCAGGTCGGTGGGCCTGGCCGGGGGCGGGACGCCCTTGCGCGGCGCGTTCGCCGTGCCTCGGACGTTGATGCCGCTGCCGGGGCTCTCCGCGCAGTGCGCACCCGTGTTGAAGCCGGGGGCGGGCGACAGGTCGAGGCCGTTGCGGTAGCGGGTCCCGCCGTAGCCGCGCGTGCAGGGCTGCGGGTTGAAGAACGTGTTCACCAGGCCGAGCCGGATCCGGCCGCCGGACACGATCGTGGAGCCCATGCCCGCGACCTTCGGCAGGTTCACGAGCAGTTCCTCAAGGGCGGCCTGGCGGGGCTCCCCCACCCGCGCGGTCGTGAGGAGGTTGGCGAGGAGGACGCCGAGGGCGGGGTCCAGGTCGTCCAGGAGCCGGGAGAGTTCGCCGGCCGCGCCGGGGCCGGAGGCGATGACCTTGCGCAGGTCGGTGTCGGAGTCGCGGAGCTGCCGGGCGAGCAGGCGGGAATCGGCCGCGAAGGACCTGAACGCGTCCGACATCTCGTTCTGCGTCCGCAGCACCGCCCGCCCGTTGTGGATCAGGGCGCGGGAGTCGGGGAACGCCGCGTCCGACGCCGCGACGAACCGGGCGCTGGTGTCGAGGAGCCGCTGGAGGTGCGGGCCCTGCCCGGCGAACGCCAGCCCGAGCTCGTCGATCAGCACCCGCACGTCGTCGAGCGGAAGCGACGCGGCCAGGTCGTTGACGCTCTTCAGGGTCTCGTTCACCGGCACCGGCGTGACGGTGGCGCTGCGCGGAATCGTGCTGCCCTGCGCCAGGTAGGGCCCGGACGGCGCGCGGGGACGGAGGTCCACGTACTGCTCGCCCACGGCGGAACGGTTCGCGACGATCGCCTGGAGGTCCGCCGGGATCTTCGCAGCCGAGTCGTCGATGCGGAGTTCGGCGATGACGCCGTCCTGGGACAGGTCGAGCGCGCCGACCGTCCCGACGGTGACGCCCCGGTACGACACCGCGGACCCCTCGAACAGGCCGCCGGTGGTCGCGAGGTCGAGCCGGACGGTGTAGTGGCCGCGCATCCCGACGTAGCGGCCGAGGTCGGCGTAGGTGACGCCGATGTGGCCGACCACCAGCGCCGCGATCACGGCGAACGCGACGATCTTGATCCGGGTGACCGCGGTGAGCATGTCAGTTCCCCTCCCCGAGCGTCGGCAGCGGTAGGGCGGGCTGGTCATCGGGTGCTTGCGGGATG
>NZ_SMJX01000314.1 GCF_004348535.1 Actinomadura sp. KC216 | reverse complement strand
AGGCACACGCCGAGCGTGGGAACGTCCAGCTCGGCGAGGATCCGCGCGCACAGGCCCACATCACGGGCGACGCCGGGGTGGCCCGGCCCGGGGGACAGCACGATGGCGTCGGGGGCGAGGTCCCGGACCTCCTCCAGCGACAGGGCGTCGTTGCGCACCACGAGGGGGAGGTCACCGGAGATCCGCGCGAGCAGCTGGTGAAGGTTGTAGGTGAACGAGTCGTAGTTGTCCACCAGCAGGATTCCCGTCATGCCCGGACCGCCGTCGGGTAGCCGAGCCGCTGCAGGGCATCACCCGCGATCCGCTCGAAGTCCTCGATGTCGCGCTCGCTGAGCTCGCGGCGGTAGCGGCCGACCGACGCGTCGTTGACCGGCCGGCGCGCCGCCTCGGCGCTCGGATGCTCGAACGGGTTGGCCGACAGGGCGTGGTCGGAGTCGGCGTGCCGGAGCACGCGCGCGTCCCAGGGCTCGTCCAGGAACGCGCAGAGCGGGCGCAGCACCGCCTCCGGATCCGCCACGAGGTCCTCGTAGCGAAGCTCGTAGCAGTCCTTTCGCGGTACGACGTCCCGTACCGCGTTGACGAGACCGGCCCAGCCCGCCGCCGCGTCCCCGATCGAGCGGTACCCCCAGGGCTGGCTGCGCTGGGAGGCGGCCACATCGCGGCCGTCGCGCACCACATGCACGAAGCGCGCACCGGGCCATCGCCGCACGAAACGGTCGGCGTGCGCGATCTCGCGCTGGATCTTGATGCCCCAGCGCCGCTTGCCGGTCGCCGCCAGGCGGGTGCGGCCGATCGCGTCCAGCAGCGCCAGCCGCTGGTCGTAGGTGTGCAGGTCGCTGCCGCTGCGGCGCATCGCCGTCTCGACCAGCCCGCACAGCGCCGCGATCGGGACGCCGCACCGCTGCGCCTGGCGGGCGAACTGCACCCCCGCCTCGTAGGCGGGATCGGCGGTCCGCACGCCGTGGCCGCGGACGCGCGGATCGTCGGCGAGGAGCAGCCGGCAGCATTCGAGCAGATGCGGTCCGAGATCCTCCGGATCGGTGAAGTCCAGTTCGGGGCCGACGACCATGCCGGGGTGGGAGTCGAGCATGAGGCTCACCAGCGTGGTGCCGGAACGGTTCTCGCCGCCGATGAACACCGGGGGAGGGGCCGGCGGGGCGCTCGCCAGCGACTCGATCAGCACGTCCTCCGTCCGGCATGTCATCTCGACCACGAGGTCGTAGAGGCGTTCGACGAAGGCGCGGTCGAGGCCGTAGCGTTCGCCGAGGTCCGCGGCGCGGTGCTTCACGACGCCGACCCGCTGCGGCTGCATCATCGGCGTCTTGGTGCGCGCCTTGAACTCGGCCACATCGCGGCAGATCGCGACGCGGCGGGCGAGGGCGCGCACGATCGTCTCGTCGAGCGCGTCGATCCCCTCGCGGTAGTACTCCAGCCCGGTCACGATCATCGTCGCCCTCCCTTGGCCGGGACCTGTGCATGGCGTGCCATGTGCTCAAGGTGCTCGCCGAGTTCGGCGAAGCCGCCGATGACGAAGTACTGGCGCTGGTACGCGGCCGGCGTATGCGGGGTGCCCACCGCGGCGCGCGGGTCGAACGGCGGTTTCGGGACGCCCGCGTCCAGCGCGTGATCGAGTTCGCCGGCCGACGACATCAGCCCGGCCCCGTAGGCGCGGACGCCGTCCTCGGAAATCAGGCCGTATTCGATCGTCCACTTGAACCCGTTCCCCAGCCGGGCCGACGCGGCCCTGTCGTGCAGCAACCCGCCCGATATCTCGCCGAACCTCTCCAGGAACTCGCGGTAGGCGGCAATGGACAGCAGCGGTGCGTGGCCGAAGATGTCGTGGAACATGTCGGGCACCTTGCTGTGTTTCAGATCCGTGCGAGAACGGATATGGACGGTCGTCGGCAATCGGCGGCTGCGCAGCAGTCCGCTGAACACCTCGCCCGGCACCTGCCCGGCCACCGGCTCGACCGTCCACCCGACCGACGCTCGGAGCCGCTCGTTGAGCCGGGTGAGATCGGGAATGCGCTCTGATATGCCGAAGGCCTCCAGCCCGGCGCCATGCGATGGATGTCCGCGCTCGCGCAGCGCATCGAACTGCTGCGAATAGAGCCTTTCCCACGTCGCATGGTCGTCGGCCGTGTAAGTGTCATATTCCTGAAAAATAGTCCATCGCCCCTATTCATTATCGCCTGGCCGCCGGCCTCGAACATTGGCGATTCCCACCTGCCCGGGCGGTTGGCGGGCAAACTCCGCTTACTTCTTTTTTGGTCGCATAATGCGTCGGGTTGATCAGAGGTTCCGGGGCAGGCGGCCGGACCACCGTGTTCCGCCGCACAGCGGCGGCGGGGTGGGATGCCCGGGATGGAGGCGTTCGGGGTGAACGTACGGAAGAATGGGGCTTGGTTGCGGCGAGGAGGTGTTTTGAACGACGGCGAGCGGTTCACCGTCACGCGGACGCTGAACAAGGACCAGCGGGAGCGGCGGGAGCGGCTGATCGACTCGGCGCGGGAGCTGGCGCTTGAGGGCGGCTACCCGGCCGTCACCATGCACGACGTCGCGGACCGCGCGGGGGTCGGGCGGGCGACCGTCTACCGCTACTTCGCCACCAAGGACCACCTGCTCACCGAGGTCGCGGCGGACTGGGCGCATCGCGTCACCGACGACATCGAGGCGCTCGCGGTCGGCGACACCCCGCTCGAACGGCTCACGGCGCTGCTGGAGCGCATCGTGTACGTCGCGGCGGACGAGCCGACGCTGACCTCGGCCATCATCCAGGCGGTGACCTCGGACGACGCCAGCGTGGACGGTCCGCGCACCGTCCTGTTCCTGTTCCTGCGCGACCGGCTGTCCACGGCGATCGGCGACCCGGTGCCGGAGCGGGAGGACGTCGAGCTCGTCCTCGGGCATGTCCTGCTCGCCGCCCTGGTCAGCCTCGCGTCGCTGCGCCAGCCGGTCGAGGAGGTCGCCGCGATGGTCCGCACGGCGGGACGGCTGGTCCTGGCGGGCGCGCTCACCGCGGCGGCCGCCCGCTGAATTGGTCCTGGCGGCATGGGGGCGATTGGCTCTGTTACGGGGGCCTTTTCAGTTCGTAGCGTGCTCGGGTGACCAATCCTCTGCTGTTCCTGCTGGCCGCGCTGGCGCTCGTCGCCATCCCCGGCCCCAACCACCTGTACATCACGGCGCGCAGCATCGGCGAAGGGCGCCGGGCCGGGATCGTGTCGGCGCTCGGCGTCGAGACGGGGACGGTCGTCCATATCGTGGCGGCCGGGGCCGGGCTGTCCGCGATCGTCGCCGCGTCGGCGACCGCGTTCGGTTTCCTGCGCTACGCGGGTGCCGCTTACCTGCTCTTTCTCGCCTACCGGACGCTGCGCGGGCGGCACGGGGTGGGGGAGATGGAGCTTGAGCCGCAGTCGCTCCGCCGGGTCTTTCTGGACGGGGTGCTCGTCAACGTCCTCAACCCGAAGGTCGTGCTGTTCTTCCTGGCGTTCCTGCCGCAGTTCGTCGACCAGGACGCGGGCGCGGTGCCGCTGCAGATCGTCGCGATGGGGGCCGTCCTCGCGCTGATCGGCCTGGGCAGCGACATCGTGTACGCGGTCGCGGCGGGCTCGATCGGCGCGTGGCTGCGCGCCCGTCCCGCGTTCCAGCGGCGGCAGCGGTACGCGACGGGAGTCGTCTACCTGGGGCTCGGCGCCGCCGCCGTCTTCGCGGGGCCCAGCGCCCGCCGCGGCTAGGCGGCGTCCGGGATTCGCCGATCGCCTGTGGCGCGGCAGGCGCCTGGGCGATCATGGTCGGCGCCGCGGGTGGCCGGCGGCGTCGGCTCGATGAACGGGGTGAAGGTCTGCCATGGGCTGGAAGGGCATGCAGGAATGGTCGAAGGCGTCCACCTTGGCGATCGCTTTCGTGCTGTCCGGCTCGCTGGCCTGGGCCGCGTTCGGGCCCGACGTGGCGGGCTCAGGCACCGGCGAATCGGCCTGGCAGCTTCCGGCGTCGAGCCGTCCGGTGATCGCCGACACGGCGGCGCGGCAGCTCGTCACGCTTAACACCATGGACCCCGCCCGTGTCGACCAGCACCTGGACGCCTGGGAGCGGGCCACCACCGCCGCCGAACATGATCGGCTTCGCCGGGGGCGTGCCGCCACCCGCGCGCGAATGCTGCGGGAGCGGGAGACGCTGTCGGCGGCGCGGGTGTCGACGGTGGTGCCGATGTCCGCGCTGGGGCCCGACGGCACCGGCCAGGGCCGGGCCTACTTGATGGCCGTGGTGCGCCTCACCTCCGCCAAGCCTGGCGGGCCGCCGGTGGAGAGGGTGCGGAGGCTCCGGGTGTTCATGCTGCTCACCCCGCACGGCTGGCGCATCTCCGACCTGATGGAGGCACCGGGCGGCGGGGTTCTATGGCTGTCGTCGACGGTAGGCAACGGGCCGCCGTCGCGGGAGTTTCTGATGCTCCAGGATGCCCGGAGGATGATGACCGACCTGGCCAGGGGCGAGGGGCGGGCCGCGCTGACCGGGTCCGCCGTCGCCGACCGTGACCGGATCTGGCGGCGGGCGGGTGCTCCCGGAGGGACGGGGAACGGGCAGGCGGTCGATGTCGGGATCATCCGGCAGGACGACGACTCGGCGGAGCTGCTGGTCTACCTCAACCTCGGCATCACCGAGACCGTCACGGAGGGCTACACGACCAAGATCGTCCCGTCCGAACGGGGCGATCTCGCGTTGCGGGTCACGATCGTCCGCGACGGCTCCGGCTGGCGGATCAGCGGGATGCGGAACGCCTGAACGTCCCTCCATCAATCGATTGACCGGTTCCTGGCGAAGCGTCTAGTTTGTGGTGAATGACCAGTAGCGACTCCGGCGGGCGGGAGCGCATCCTGGACGCGGCCGGGCGGCTGTTCGCCGCGCTCGGCTACGACGGCACGTCCACCCGCATGATCGCCGAGGCGGCCGGGCTGAACGTCGCGACCGTCGCCTACCACGTCGGCGGCAAGCGGGACCTGTACCTCGCCGTCATGGAGCGCGCCCACCTGGCGGAACGGGCCGCCCTGGAGGACGCCCTCGCGGAGGTCGACCTGGACGCGGAGGGCCTGCTCACCCTCGCCGACCGCTACATCGACTTCTGCGTCGACCACCCGGAGATCCCCGCGCTGTGGATGCATCGCTGGCTGTCGGACGCCTCCGACGTCGCGCACCTTGAGGAGCAGTACGTCCGGCCGCTGACCGACATGGTCGCGTCCGTCGCCGGCGAGGTCGTGCCCGACGACGTCGACATCGAGTACGTGGTGTGGACGGTCGTCTGGTGCACCCACGGGTTCTTCAGCGGCGGCGTCCTGGACGCCGACGGGCGCCGCCACGGCCGCGACGACCCGCGCGAGCTGGCCCGCTTCCGCGCTCACATACGCCGCCTCGTCGCCACCGTGATCGGCCTGCCCGCCCAGGCCGTCTGATGGCGGGCGCGCTGCCCCGGCGGCGGCTGCTCGGATACGGCATCGGGTCGGTCGGCACCGGCGTCTTCTCGGCCGTTCCCGGGCTGCTGCTCCTGTACTACCTGACCGATGTCCTCGGTGTCTCCGCCGCCATCGCGGGCGTGGTGCTCGTGGTGCCGAAGGCGTGGGACGTCCTGCTCAACCCGATCGTCGGCGCGGCCAGCGACCGGGAGGCGGTGCGGACCGGCCGCCGCACCCGGCTGCTCCTGCTCGGCGCGGTGACGCTGCCGTTCCTGTTCGCCGCCATGTTCGCCGTGCCGGTCGACTCCCCGGGGTTCGCCGCGGGCTGGGCCGGGGTCACGTTCCTGCTCGCCGCGAGTGCTTTCGCCTGTTTCCAGGTGCCGTATGTGGCGCTGCCCGCGGAGGTGTCGGACGAGCCGTCCGAGCGGGGCCGCGCGATGGCGTGGCGCGTCGTCTGCCTGACGCTCGGCATCCTGCTCGCGGGCGGCCTCGCCCCCGCGCTGACCGACGCGGGCGGCGGCGGGCGCGCCGGATACGCGCTGATGGGCGCCGTGATCGGGCTCGCCATGGGCGCCGCGATGGTCGCCAGCACGGTTGCGACCCGGTGGGTACCGTCCCGGCCGGGGCCGCGCCCGCTGGGCCTGGTGGCGGCGCTGCGCACGGCGCGTGGAAACAGGCCGTTCTTCATGCTGCTCGGCGCGTACGTCGCGCAGACGCTCGCCGTCGCGATCATGCTGGCGGGCGCGCCGTACGTGGCGACCTACCGGCTGGACGACTACGGGCTCACCTCCGCGATGTTCGTCTGCATGGTCGGGCCGAGCGCGTTCGCGGTGCCGCTGTGGCGACGGCTGTCGCGCAAGTACGGGCAGGTCAACTGCTACGCGACCGGGCTCGGGCTGTTCGCGGTGGCGGCCGCCGCGCTGTATCCGGCGATCACGTCCACGGCGGGCGTGCTGGCGCTCAGCGCGCTGATCGGGGTGTGCTACGCGGCCGTCCAGCTGCTGCCGCTGTCGCTGCTGCCGGAGACCGTCCACGCCGACACGGGACGGACCGGGCACGCGCAGTCGGGCGCCTTCACCGGCCTGTGGACGGCCGCCGAGACGGGCGCGCTCGCCCTCGGGCCCGGTGTGTTCGCGCTGATCCTCGCGGCGTCGTCGTTCCGGTCGTCCGACCTGGACGAGCCCGTGCTCCAGCCGGACTCCGCGCTCACCGGGCTGACCGCCGGGTTCACGGTCGTCCCGGCGCTGCTCCTGCTTCTCAGCGTCCCCCTGGTGCTGGCGTACCGCCGGCTGGCCGCCGTCCACCAACGTAGTGAGGAAACAGCGGAACATGCCGTCTGACCACCTTCCGGAGACCGGGCGCCCGGCCGCTGAACTGCTCGCCGAGCTCGCCCGGCTCCGGGCCGCCGACTTGCCCGTGCGCGGCGGCCAGGTCACCGCCTACGTCTACGACACCGGACGCGAGGCCGTCCACGACCTCGCCGCCACCGCCTTCGCTGAGATGCTGGAGGTCAACTGCCTGGACCCGACCGCGTTCCCCAGCATCGTCGCGCTCGAACGCCAGATCGTCGGCGCGGTCGCCGACCGGCTGGGCGGTGGTTCCGGTGTCTTCACCAGCGGCGGCACAGAGTCGATCATGCTGGCGGTCAAGGCCGCCAGGGACGCGCATCCGGTGGACGGGCGGGGGGAGATCGTCCTGCCGGCGACGGCGCATCCGGCGTTCCACAAGGCCGCGCACTACCTGGGCCTGGAGGTCGTGCACGTCCCCGTCGACGCGTCGTTCCGCGCCGACCCCGCCGCGACCGCCGCCGCGCTCACGCCCCGGACCGTCCTGGTCGTCGCGTCCGCGCCGTCCTACCCGCACGGCGTCATGGACCCGGTCCCGGAGATCGCCGCCGTCGCCGCCTCCGCGGGCGTCCGCTGCCATGTGGACGCGTGCGTCGGCGGCTGGGTCCTGCCCTGGCTCCGGGAGGCCGGACGGGACGTCCCGCCGTTCGACCTGTCCGTGCCCGGCGTGACGTCCCTCTCCTGCGACCTGCACAAATACGGCTACGCGCCCAAGGGCGCCTCGGTCGTCCTGTTCGCCGACGAGTCGCTGCGCCGCCACGCCTACTTCGCCTCCGCCGGATGGCCCGGCTACACCGTGATCAACGCGGGCGTGCAGAGCAGCCGCAGCGCCGGACCGCTCGGCGCCGCCTGGGCGACCCTCAACGCGGTCGGCGCGCAGGGCTACCGCGACCTCGCCGTGGGCGCGATGGAAACAGCGGAACGGCTCATCGCGGGCGTCGCGGAGATCCCGGGGCTGCGCGTCCTCGGCGAGCCCGCCGTCCCGCTCGTCGCCGTCGCCTCCGACGACCCGGCGCTGGACGTCTTCGCCATCGCCGACCAGGCCCGTGCGCGCGGCTGGTTCTTCCAGCCCCAGCTCTCCTACCAGGGCATACCGCCGAACCTGCACTTCACGCTGACCGGCGTCAGCGACATCGGGGCACTCCTCGCGGCCCTGGCCGACTCGGCGAAGGCCGCGCGCGCCGCCGGGCCGCCCGCGGTCCCGCCCGGCCTGGCCGAGGCCCTCGCCGCCCTCGACCTGGACGCCCTGGACGACGCGGACTTCGCCGCCCTCCTCGCCTCCGTGGGCGTCGACCTGTCCGGAGGCGGCGGCGAGCCGGAGATGGCCACGGTGAACACCGTCCTGAACGCCCTACCGCCCGCGACCCGCGAGGACCTGCTGATCCGCTTCCTCTCCGCCCTCTACGCCTGAGCCACCCATACCTGGGCCCACCGCGTCTGTCGGGGTCGTCAGTTGAGGCGGCTCAGGCGTTTGAGGATGGACGGCTCGTCCAGCGTCTGGGCCAGTTCCAGGGGGACGCGTGCCGCACCGGCCGTCACCGTCGCGACTCGCCTGCCGGGCCCGCCCTCGCGCGGCGGGTCTCCCTGGACGGCGACAGGGACGGTCAGCCCGGCCCAGCCGACCACGGTCACCGGCGACGCGGCGCGCAGGGGCGTCATGCCGCCGAGGCCGTCGTCGACCCGCGCGACCTTGGCCCCCTTCGGCGCGAGGGTGGCGGCGGTCAGCGCCGACCCGGCCGCCGTGACGAGCTGCCCCGCGGCGTTGACGGCACCCGCGGCCGTGGGCGACTTCTGCCCCATCACCGCGCCCACGATCAGGGTGTTCACGCCCGCGACGGTCTTGCGCGCGGCGAACACGAAGTTGCCGCCCGCCGCGTCGGTGTATCCGGTCTTTCCGCCGACGACGCCGAACTGCCCCAGCAGATAGTTCCCGCCCTCGCGGGTCTCGCCGCCGTCGTCCGGGACGTACGCGCGGTTGTTCACGATCTCGGCGAAGGCCGGGACGTTCATCGCCGCGCGCAGCAGCTTCACCTGGTCGGCGGCCGTGCTGACCGTCCCCGAGTGGTAGCCGCTCGGATCGGTGTAGCGCGTGCCCGTCATCCCCAGCGACGCGGCCGTCGCGTTCATCTTCGCCACGAACGCCTGAAGGCTCCCGGAGTCCCAGCGCGCGAGCTCGTGCGCCACGTCGTTCGCCGAGATGACCATCAGCGCTTCGAGCGCCTTGCGCTGGGTGAGCTGCTGGTTCGCGGTCACGCCGAGGATCGACTCGCCGCGCCTCTTGCGCTCGGGGATCTGCGCCGCCGCCTCCGGCGACACCGTCAGCACCGGCCCCGCCTCGCCCGGCGCCAGCGGATGGTCGCGCAGGTACACGTAGGCGGTCATCACCTTTGCGACGCTGGCGGTCGGGATCGGTGCCGCCCCGCCCGACGTGCCCATCGTGCCGAGCCCGTCCACGTGGACGACCGACTGCCCGGCGGACGGCCACGGCAACGCAGGAGCCTGCCCCGGGAAGGAGTGGCTGGACGCGATGGCCAGCTCGACGGACGGCTCCGGCACCGGCCGCACGAGCTGCCCGACGACGATCCCGGCGATCAGGATCAGCGCCGCGGCGACCACGACGAGCCAGCGGCGCCCTCCCTTGGACTCCGCACCCGGCTCCGCGCCCGCCTCCGCAACCGGCGGAGGAACCGCAGCCGGGGTAGGCGCGGGTGGTGCGGGGTGTGCTGGGA
>NZ_SMJX01000313.1 GCF_004348535.1 Actinomadura sp. KC216 | reverse complement strand
GTCGAGGTCCTGGACCAGGGGGCCGCTCGCGCCGCCGGTGTGGCCGGCCCGGCGTTCACCGTGGCCCGCACCGACGCCACCGCCCCGGGACGTGTGCGGCTCCGGCTCGACTACTCCAGGTTCGCGCAGGCGTTCGGTGGCGCCTACGGGACCCGGCTGCGGCTTATGCGGTTGCCGCAGTGTGCCCTGACCACCCCTGCCGCCCCCGGATGCCGCACGCCCATTCCGCTGGACACGACCAACAACGGTGAGAAGAAGACCCTGACCGCGGAAGTGGAGGCCGCGCCAGCCTCTCCTGCTGGGTCGCCTGCGGTCGCTGCGTCCCGGGCCGATGCGACGCTGCTGGTCGCCGCCACCGATACCGGGGGATCCCAGGGCGACTACAAAGCGACGGCGTTGAGCCCTTCGGCGACCTGGGAGGCCGGCGGCAGCGGCGGAGACTTCACGTGGTCGTATCCGATGCGGGTTCCGCCGGTACCCGGTTCCCTGACCCCGAAAGTCGAGATCTCCTATTCTTCCGGGAGCGTCGACGGACGTACCGCCAACACCAACTCGCAGCCGTCCTGGGTCGGAGAGGGCTTCGACCTGTGGCCGGGCTTCATCGAACGCAGTTACAAGTCGTGTAAAGAAGACGGTGCGCCCAAGGACGAGTGGGGGAACTCGCCAGGTGACATGTGCTGGGCGTACGACAACGCCACCGTCACCTGGAACGGCAAGGGCGGAGAGCTGATCAAGGCCTCCGACGGCACGTGGCGCATGAAGAACGACGACGGAACCAGATTCGAGAAACTCGAAGGCTCGTCCAACGGAAACGGCGACAACAACGGCGAGTACTGGAAAGTCACCACCACCGAGGGCACGCAATACTACTTCGGTCTCAACCGCGCCCCCGGCTGGGCGGAAGGCAAGCCAGAAACCGGCTCAGCGTGGACGGTACCGGTATTCGGCAACGACTCCGGGGAACCCTGCTACAAGTCGTCCGGCTTCAAGGACTCCTGGTGCCAACAGGCTTACCGGTGGAACCTCGACTACGTCGTCGACCCCGCCGGCAACGCCATCCTCTACACCTACGGCAAGGAGACCAACCACTACGGCCGGAATATCAAACCAGCGGACGAGACCCCGTACGTCCGTGGCGGCTTCCTGAAGACGATCTCCTACGGCCTCCGCGCGAACGCGCTGTTCGCCAAGGCGCCCGCACAGGTCACCTTCACCACCTCTGAACGCTGCATCCCGGACGCGGCCTTCGACTGCGCCCCGTCCAAGATCGGCGATGACCCCGACCGCTGGTGGGACGTCCCGTGGGACCTGAACTGTAGTTCCGGCCAGGAATGCAAGGACGACCACGGCGCGGTCGCGCCGACCTTCTGGTCCCGCAATCGGCTGACCGGCGTCACGACCCAGATCCTCAAGCCGGACGGATCGGGCTACCGCCCGGTCGACTCGTGGGCGCTGAACCACCTGTGGGGCCTCGCCGACGTCGAGCGCGATCTGCTGCTGGCCGACATCCAGCACACCGGCCACGCCGCCACCGACGGCGGCCCGGCGGTCACGCTGCCGAAGGTCAGGTTCAACCACGTCCAGCGGGACAACCGGCTGGACGACAGCGGTGACGACATCCTGGCCTACGTCCGCTACCGGCTGGGCGCCATCTACGACGAGGCCGGCGGGCAGATCGACATCAACTACTCCGCCCCCGAGTGCACCCTGTCCGCCAAGCCGACACCGGAGACCAACACCAAGCGATGCATGCCGGTGATCTGGACGCCGCCGGGCCACGAGGAACCGATCACCGACTGGTTCCACAAGTACGTGGTCAGGTCCGTCATCCAGACCGACCGCACCGGCCTCGCCCCGGACATGATCACCAAGTACGAGTACGTCGGGGGAGCGGCCTGGCACTTCGACGACGATGACGGCCTGACCAAGGACAAGGACAAGACCTGGTCGCAATGGCGCGGCTACGGCCACGTCCGGACGTTCACCGGCGATCCCGCCGCCCCCGCCACCCAGACGGACGCCTTCTACATGCGCGGCATGGATGGTGACCGCGCGACCAGGGACGGCGGAGAGAAATCGGTCACCGTTCCCGACGGAGAGGGCGGCACCCACACCGACCACAACGCCCTGGCGGGCTTCCCGCTCAGGACGGTCCAGTTCACCGAGCCTGGCGGCGCCGTCCATTCCAAATCCGTCAACACCCCGTGGCGCGTCCAGACCGCCTCGCGCACCCGCTCGTGGGGCACCGTTACGGCGAACGTGATCGGCGTCGACACCTCCCGCACCTGGACGGCCAAGGACGGCGGCGGCTGGACCCAGACCAAGATCGACAACACCTTCAAGGGATCGGGTGCCGGCGTCGGACGTGTCATATCCGTCAGCGACCTCGGCGACGTCACCGCCGACGGCGACGACAAGTGCACCGCTACTACCTACGCCGACAACACCGACGCCTGGATGGTCGATTATCCCTCGCGTGTGGAGACCGTCGCGGCGGCATGCACGGCCACCGCCAACCGGCCGGAACAGGTCATCTCCGACGTCCGTACCTTCTACGACGGCCAGCCCTTCGGTGCCGCTCCGGCCAAGGGCCTGGAGACGAAGGTCGAGAGCATCACCGGCTACGACGGCGAGACCCCAGTCTATGCGACGGACGTCGAGAACAGCCACGACGCTTATGGACGCGTCACGCAGTCCAAGAACAAACGCGGACAGGTGACGACCACCACCTACACCGAGACCCAGGGGCTCACCACAAAGATCGCGTCGACCTCGCCGCCGGTCGTACCCGGCGCCCCGGCCACCGCGCTGACCTCGAGCGAGGAGCTCGACCCGGCGTGGGGGCTGCCCATCCGCGGCACCGACGCCAACGGGTTGGTCTCCGAGCTGGTCTACGACGGCATGGGACGGCTGCGCAAGGTATGGCGACCGGATCGGGACAAGGCCGCCGGTGAAGACCCGAGCCACGAGTACCAGTACCGGTTCGCCGACGGGAAGATCGTCGCGGTCACGTCCAAGAGCATCGTCGCCGGCAGCCTGCGGGTGACCGGCATCGGCTTGCTGGACGGATGGCTGCGACCCCGGCAGACGCAGGCACCGTCGAGGACGGCCGACGGGCAGCCGACACGGCTGATCACCGACACCTTCTACGACGACCGCGGCCAGGTCGTCAAAACCTACGCGGCCTATCCGGCGGCTGGCGTCCCCGAACCCGAACTGTTCGGCGTCGGCACCCCGGGCGCGGTCGAGACGCAGACGCGCACCAGCTTCGACGGGCTGGGACGTCCGACCGTCCAGAGCCGCACGGCCGGCAACGGCTCGCAGCCCGAACAGGAACTGTGGCGTACCACCTACAGCTACGGAGGCGGCGACCGCGTCTCGGTCACCCCGCCCGACGGCGGCACGCCCGTGGCCCAGATCACCAACGCCCGCGGCCAGGTCGTCGAGCGCCGGCAGTACAAGGCCGCCACTCCCACCGGCGACTGGGACGCCACCACCTACACCTACACGCCCGCCGGGCAGGTCGCCACGGTGACCGACCCGTCCGGCAACGTCTGGACCTCCAGTTACGACCTGCGCGGCCGGAAGATCAAGAAGACCGACCCCGACACGGGCGCCACCACCCTCACCTACGACGACCTCGACCGCCTCACGTCCACCACCGACGCCCGCGGCAAGACCGTCTTCACCAACTACGACGGCCTGGGCCGCGTCACCGACACCCGCGACGGCTCGGCCGACGGCACCAAGCTGACGTCCTTCACCTACGACACCGTCAAGTACGGCAAGGGCCGGCCGGTCAGCGCCACCCGTCACCACAACGGCGCCCAGTACACCACCAAGATCCGCGAATACGACGAGCTCGGACGCGTTCACGGCGCCACGATCACCATTCCCCCAAGCGAAGGCGCGCTGGCGGGAACCTACTCCACGATCTCCGAGTACAACAGCGACGGCACGGTCCAGACCTTCCGGCCGCCCCTCGGAGGTGGTCTGCCCTACGAAACCCTCACCTACAGCTACGACGAACTGGCCCGCCCCACCCGGCTCACCAGCGACCTGCACACCTACATCGGCGACATCTCCTACCGGAGCACCGGCGAGGTCCAGATCGTCGACTACGGAGCGCCCGGGAAACGCGCGTTCCAGACCTTCCACTACCAGTACGGCACCCGCCGCCTCGACCGCGCCGCCACCTACCGCGAGGGCATCGACGGCTTCGCCCGCGCCGCCACCTACCAGTACACCGACGCGGGCACGATCACCTCGATCACCGACGCCTCCGACGAGGGCGTCGACAACCAGTGCTTCACCTACGACCATCTTCAGCGTCTCACCCAGGCCTGGACACAAGGCACGACGGACGCCTGCGCAGGCGAACCCACCGGCTCCCTCATCGGCGGCCCCGCCCCGTACTGGCACACCTACGACAAGGCCGGCAACCGCACCAAGGAGGTCCAGCACGGCCTCGGCGGCGCAACCGACACCGTCCGTACGTACAACTACGCCGCTCCGGGTCAGGGCAGTCGCCTGAACCAGCTCACCCATACCAGCCCTGGCGGTGACCGTACCCAGACCTACGCGTACGACGCCAGCGGCAACACCACCGCGATCAACACCACCGACAGCCCCACCGGCAGCACGCAGACCTTCGAGTGGAACACCGAAGGCGACCTGGCCAAGGTCTCCGAAGAGGGCAATGACGTCACCTTCGTCTACGACGCCGGCGGCAACCGGCTCATTCGCAAGGACCCGGTCGGATCGACGCTGTACCTGCCCGGCGGAACCGAACTGCACACCTACAACGGCTCCGCCACGGTCACGGGCACCCGCTACTACAACCTCGGCGGCCAGACGGTGGCGATGCGTACGTCCGACGGCACCGTCACCTATTTGACCGCCGACCACCTGGGCACAGCGCAGATCGCCGTGAACGCCGCCACCCAGGCCGGCACCGTCCGCCGCTTCACGCCCTTCGGCGCCGTCCGAGCCCTCGACGACGACGCCACCTGGCCCAACGACAAGGGTTTCCTCGGAGGCACGCAGGACCCCACCGGCTTCACCCATCTCGGCGCCCGCGAGTACGACCCCGAAACCGGCCGCTTTATCTCCGTCGACCCCGTCCTGAACCAGGCCGACCCGCAGCAGATGAACGGCTACACCTACGCCAACAACAGTCCCGTCACCTTTGCGGACCCCACCGGCACCTGCCCGGGGAACTCGTGCTCGGCGGACTTCGCGCACACCGGCCCCCACGCGCGACCAGGTGGTTCACGCAATTGGTCACGAGGCTGGTCGTCTGGCTCGTCCTCAAGAGCGAGGGCCGCGACGGGCCCGTACGGCGGATGCAACGCGGCAGCCGTGTACACCTACAGCTGCTATCGGGATCGGTGGGTCAGGGAACGGCTGGCCGTGAACAACCCCGGCCCGCCGCCCACCGGCTGGCGAGAGGGAATCGATGCCTGGACCTGGACACTTGACATGGTCTTCGGTGTCAAGGACGCCTGGTCCTGCCTGACCGGAAAGAGCGCCGGCGCCTGCGCCTGGTCCGCGGTCGGGATGGTCCCGTTCGTCGGCAAATTCCTCAAGCCGGGCAGCGGATTCGTCCGAAATCTCTTGAGGTGGCTGGCGAGACATGGCGACGACAAGCCGGATCCGCCCAGGACAGGGGGCCCACCTCCCGCTCCGGACCCGAAGCCCAAGAAATCCGGACCGACGAAACAGGAGCCGGAGAGGCCGGCCACGGCAAGGCCTGATCCATCGAGATGCAGCAGTTTCGTCCCCGGCACGCAGGTGGTCCTCGCGAACGGCGACCGCCGCGACATCGAGGACGTCAAGGTAGGCGACAAGGTCCTGGCCACCGACCCGGAGACCGGTAAAACGGGCGCCCAGCCCGTGCTGGGCACGATCACCACCAAGGGCGACAAGCACCTGGTCCAGATCACCGTCGACACGAAGGCCCCGTTCCGCTTCCGGGTGACCGGTGACGAGCCCGCGCCCAGCGCCACCGGACTCCCCAGCCTCACGGGCGCGAAGAGCGGCGTGGTCGTCGCCACCGCCGAGCATCCCTTCTGGGTCGCCGGTGACCTCAACCGATGGGTCGAGGCCGCCGACCTCAAGCCCGGCATGTGGCTCCGCACCAGCGCCGGCACCCACGTCCAGGTCACCGCGATCAAGACCTGGACACGGGGCAGGAAAGTTCACAATCTTGCGGTCGCGGTTGCCCACACGTACTACGTGAGTGCAGGCCGGGAATCACTCCTCGTTCACAACTGTCCCGAGTTGAAGGCCAAGGAGGCAGCGCACCGCAGGGCGTCGGAGACCGCCGCACGTTCCTCCAACCCCGGAGGTCCCACCGGAGTCAACGGAACCACGGGCGGTCTTCTCTGGGTACGTGGACATGGCCTCTTCGACCTCGCTTCAGACAGTCCATTCCCGGGATACACGCCTCCGCCAGGCGTGGTGGAGGGATATGAGAACCACGTAGAGGCCCAGGCCGCCGGTTTGATGCGCATGCTGGAGGCGCAGGAGGGGCGGCTCATGATCAGTTACCCGCGAGGCTCCTGCCCAACCTGTGCTGGATCTTTGAATGACATGCTTCCGGAAGACGCGACCCTTCTGGTGACCTTCCAGCGTGGGCGGTCCTTCTTCACGAACCCGCATCTCGGAAATGCCAACTAGATACTTGAGGCCGAGGTTTAGAAAGGGGGTTCATCGGCCGTATGGGGGTCATGGAAGGACGCTCGCCATTCCTCGGCCTGCCGTTCGAACTCGACGAGTTCGGTGTGGGCTTGGAGAGTCGTGGTGTCTTCGCCCCACGCCCGCAATCCCCGGATTGCGGCGAATCGATAGTTCTGTTCAGAGCTGGCGGCCAGTTCACGGCGAAGTGCCGGCGCCACGACGGGCCGATGGTGGACGAGTTCAGGAGCGTCCAACAGAGGGATGGCGGCGGCGAGGGCCGCCTCGCGCACACGACGGTCGGGAGCGGGAAGGCACGCGGAGACTCCCTGGAACAGGGCGGGTCGGGACGCGCGGACCTCCCGCGCCTGTGGCAGCGATGCCCAGGAGCCGCCCCACTGCGCCCTATGCTCCTCCGCGGCGTCGCTGACCGTGTGGGCCACGGCCGCCAGCCAGTCCAGCAGCTTCGCGCGAAGCGGGCGCCGGCCGGCCTCCCATTCGGGAGTCAGTGCCTCCTGGCTGTCGCGGTCGGCAAGGAGAGCAGCGACGTAGAGGGCCGCGATGGGCGTCTCGCCATAAAGGGACTCCTGGTGAAGCAGGACGTCGGAAAGATGGTTCAAGGCGCGGGTGACGGCGTCGCTATCGCCAGAGCCGAGGGCGGCAAGTGCGACCGGCGTGAACGAGACCAAGTCCGGCGACTGGTCGTCCAACCGCTCGGCCGAGTCCGCGCCGAGGGTGTTCCAGTCGGTTTCCGCTAGAAGCGTGCGAGGGTCGGGCAGATCTCCGGTCGTCACCCGACGATTCTAGGCAGGTTGTGACGAGGGCCCGGCGACCCCCGGCGCGGTCGGTCGGTCGGGATGAGAGTGCCGTCCAGCACCAGGTAGAGCAGCCCGTCCGCGACGGCCTCGTGTAGCGCCTCGGCGAGCGTGGGTGAACGAGCGGCTGGCAACTCGACCGTCTCGTTGACCTACCTCAAGCCGTTGTGGTCCAGACCCCGAACCCGGCGCCGAGCTCGGCGAACTTCTTGCCCTTGCGAAGGTAGAGCAGCACCATCAGCGCCGGTGTGCCGGGCGGGTTCGCGCGGTGGATCAGTTCCGAGAGTGCGTTGCGGAGGTCCTGCTCGGAGTTGGTCGTCTCCTAGCGGAGGGCGAAGACCTCTGAGAGGGCGTCCGGGTCGTAGCCGTCTACGTGGAACCAGGCTTCGGCGATCTTGCCTTCGGTGATTCGGTAGATGGCGATTTCGTTGCCTGCTACGTGGGTTTCGCCTCGGGTGGCCGACCAGCGGATCTTGGCTACTACGTGCTCGTCGGTTGTTAGGAAGCCTGTGGGCCTCAACGTGAAGGTTCCGTTGGTTGCTTGGTGGAGGTCTTCCAGCAACTTGAGGACGGTTTCTCGGCCCTCGTGGGTGCCTGAGTAGTCCTCGTCGCCTGGTTCGTGCCAGCGGACGTCCGGGGTGAGGAGGGCGCGGAGGGCTTTGGTGTCGCTGGTGCTGCGGGCTGTGTAGAACGCGCGGATTATGTCGTCGTGGGCCACGTTGTCCCCAGGGTGTGGGGAGGCCCCGAACCCGGTGGTGGGTTCGGGGCCTCGGGTGGGCTTAGTAGGTGGGCTGGGACGGGTCTATCTGGTTGACCCAGGCCAGGACGCCGCCGCCTACGTGGACGGCGTCGGAGAAGCCCGCGTTCTTGACCACGGCCAGGGCCTCGGCGGAGCGGACGCCCGACTTGCAGTGCAGGACGATCTTCTTGTCCTGCGGGAGGCGCTCCAGGGCCGAGCCGTTCAGGAACTCGCCCTTCGGGATGAGCGTCGCGCCGGGGATCGAGACGATCTCGTACTCGTTCGGCTCGCGGACGTCCACCAGGAAGATGTCGTCGTTGCGGTCCTGCATGGCCTTGAGGTCGAGGACGGTGATCGTGGAGTCCTGCGCGGCCTCTGCGGCCTCGTCGGAGACGGCGCCGCAGAACGCCTCGTAGTCTTCGAGCAGCTCGGTCTGGGTGGGGTTCTTGCCGCACAGGGGGCATTCCGGGTCCTTGCGGACCTTGACCGAGCGGTACGTCATCTCCAGCGCGTCGTAGATCATCAGGCGGCCGACGAGCGGCTCGCCGATGCCCGCGAGGAGCTTGATGGCCTCGTTCACCTGGATCGAGCCGATCGACGCGCACAGGACGCCCAGAACGCCGCCCTCAGCGCAGGACGGGACCATGCCCGGCGGCGGCGGCTCCGGGTAGAGGCAGCGGTAGCACGGGCCGTGCTCGGCCCAGAACACGGAGGCCTGGCCGTCGAAGCGGTAGATCGAGCCCCAGACGTAGGGCTTGCCCAGGAGGACGGCGGCGTCGTTCACCATGTAGCGGGTGGCGAAGTTGTCGGTGCCGTCCACGATCAGGTCGTACCCGGAGAAGATGTCCATGATGTTGTCGCGGTCGAGCGCGGTGTTGTGCACGACCACGTCGATCAGCGGGTTGATCTCACGGACGGTCTCGGCGGCGGACTCGACCTTCGGCTTCCCGAGCGACGACTGCCGGTGGATGATCTGGCGCTGCAGGTTGGACTCGTCCACGACGTCGAAGTCGATGACGCCGAGCGTCCCCACGCCGGCGGCGGCGAGGTAGAGGAGGGCGGGGGAACCGAGCCCGCCCGCGCCCACGACCAGAACCTTGGCGTTCTTGAGGCGCTTCTGCCCGGCCATCCCCACGTCGGGGATGATCAGGTGCCGCGAGTAGCGGTTGACCTCGTCGCGGGTGAGCTCCGCTGCGGGCTCGACCAAAGGTGGCAACGACACGGTGGCTGCTCCTGTGCTGACGCGTGTTAGGGCGGGACGTGTTCGTCCTATCACCGCACAACCTTGCCATGGGCTGCGGCATTCCCGGGCCTCCGGAGCCCCCCGGACGGCCTCCTCACTGCAATGTCAGGGCGGAATGTCGTGAAGCAACGATAATCTTGGCTGTTGTGGCGTTCCTGCC
>NZ_SMJX01000312.1 GCF_004348535.1 Actinomadura sp. KC216 | reverse complement strand
GAGGTGGGGGCGAGCCGTGAATAGCCGGCGGCGGTGAGGGCGATCTGCGGGTTGTTGTCGCCGTTGGCGGTCGGGACGACCGCCACCAGGCCGCGCTCCTCGGCCAGCGACACCAGCGTCGACATGAACTTCGGGCGGGCCGTGAACGTCCCGACCTGCTTCTGGAATCGCGGATCGCACGCGGAGAGGTGCTTTCGCAGGTCGGTCATCCGCGACTGCCCGGACGCCGCGCCAATCGCCCGGACCAGCGTGTTGACGGCGTCCTCCCGCTTCATCCAGCCGTCGTCCCAGTCGAGGCGCTCGCCGCCGGCCGTCGGGGGCGCGAACGTGCCCAGATGGATGAATTCGACGCCGCCGTGAATGGTGTCGAGCATCTCCGCGACGCTTTTCACGCTGCCGCGAAACGACGCCACCGAGATTCCGACACCGGATTCCCGCGCGAGCCCCACCCGCTCGTGGACGGCCGCCGTGACCGCCGCGTCGTCGACCGTCCCGGAGAGTTCGGTCCAAATGTGGCCGTCGGTGCCGGCGGGCCTGGCCTGACCCGGCACCACGATGTATTCGGTCTTCGCGGGGGGCGGGCCCTCATGGGCGGCGTTGAACGCCTCCAGGATCGCGGCCTCGGTTCCCGCGTGCGCGCGCGTCAGATCAATGAGCCTGTACATCTCGTCTCGTCTCCCTGTTAACGCTGGGGACCTCATCATCGAAGAGTGAGGTCCCCAGCGGAAGTAAGTGAGCGGGCCGCCCGTTGGCTAGCCCCGCTTGAGCAGTGCCCACTTCAGGAAAGCGCCGACGCTGACGCCCAGCAGCAGACCCACGGTCTGCGCGGGAAAGATCGTCGCTGTCACGGCTGTTCCGGTGAGCACCACCGCACAGATCAGGAACTCGGTCTCTCGGTCCATCATCGCCTCTAACGTGTCGTTCTCGGGCGACTCGAACTGGGACGGCGACTTCCTGGCGGACTTCGACTTCAGACGAGAACTGTGAAACTGGATGACTACGACGTCGACTGGCGACTGAGAATGGATGACTGACGACTGGGAGACTCGAGACTGGGACTCAGAACTGCGACTGCTCGACTGCGACTGCAGGACTCGGACGCGGACTGGTCAACTCAGACTGGAGAGGCAGCGCGAACGCTGCCGCACGCCGATTGTACCTTCCCGGCGGTCGCCACGCCACACATGCGCGGCGCGGACCGGCGGCGGTCAGGTGCGGTCGCGCCACCAGGAGGCGATGGCGCGGCGGACGGGGGCGTGGTGCTCGTCGTCGACGATCTTGACGTCGCCCATCACGGCGTGCGCGGTGACGTGGACGACGGGCACGCGGGCGCCGGGCAGCGGGTCGCGGACGGCGACCTTGCGGCCGCCCAGGAAGTTGTGGCCGGTCACCTCGACCCGGACCCCGTCCGGAACGATGATCTTGATGTCGCCCATCACGGCGTGCGCGGTGACGCTGACCTCGCCGGTGGGGACCTGCGCGCCGCGCAGGTCGAGCTCGACGTCGCCCATCACCGACACGGCCTCCAGCGGCCCGTCGATGCGGCCGACGATGCGTTCCTTGCAGTCGCCCATGACGGCGCTGAACTTGCGCTTGACCTGCAGCGGCGCGGGGTTGGCGCCGGGCGCGCCCATGCCGGGCAGGTCGGCGGTGATGTCCTCCAGGTCGCCGCGGGTGACGGCGGCGTAGGCGGCCTCGGTCCGCTCGGTGAGCTCCTCGAAGGTGAGCCGTCCCTCGACGGAGGCGATCCGCAGCCGCTCGACGACGGCCTCCCGCTCGGCGTCGGACGCGCGGATCGTCTCGGGCGACCGGGTCGCCTCGGGCACGCGGATCGCGTCGGACGCCGCCGTGAGATCGCCGGGCGCCGCCGCGAGCTCGTCGCGGGGGGCGGCGACGGGCCGGTCGGGGCGCAGGTCCTGCCGCCCGTCCCGCGGGCGTCCCGGGGACGGCCGCTCCGGCTGCGGACTGGACTGACTCATGATTCCGAAGGTATGCCCCTGGTGACCGTGGGCAATCCGCCGCGCGGACGAGATCGTCCCACCACTTCAGGAGGATGGACGCCCGGCCAGGCTACCGGCAGGATCGTGCCTTGCCCGAAAGGGGTCCCCGCGAAGGGCTCCGGGGCCTTCATCGGGCGGGCGATCCGGCCGCCGGGCGGCGCAGGAGGCGGTCGACGGTGACGGCGGCCAGGATGAGCAGTCCCTCGATCACCTGCTTGTAGGTGGGGTCCCAGCCGAGCAGGTTGAACCCGTTGGAGATGAGCGTCAGGATCAGCACGCCCGCGAGGCAGCGCCACACGGCGCCCTCGCCGCCGAGAATGCTCGTCCCGCCGATGACGACCGCGGCGATCGCGGTCAGTTCGAGGAGCGAGCCGAGACCGGCCTGGGCGGAACCGGCGCGGGTCGCCATGACCAGGCCCGCCGTCCCGGCGCACGCGCCGCTGACGGCGAAGACGGCGACCCGGACGGGCGCGATCCTGATGCCCGACAGCCGCGCCGCCTCGGCGTTGCCTCCGACGGCGTAGACGGCCCGGCCGAACGTCGTCGCGGCGAGCAGGACCCAGCAGGCGGCGGCGACGCCCGCGAGGACCAGCGTCGGGACGGTGATCCCGCCGAGCACGGAAGGCAGGCTCAGCGCCTGGAACGCGTCGAGCCGGCCGGCGGGCGGGTAGACGATGGCGCCCCCGGTGATGACGACCGCGAGGCCCCGGTAGACGATGCTGAGCGCCAGCGTCGCGATGAACGAGTGCACGCGCGACAGCGCGACGACGAGCCCGGTCACGATGCCCATCAGCGTCCCGGTGGCGACGCCCGCCGCGTATCCGGCGGGCACCCCGGCGGACTCGGTCACCAGCACCGCGACGACCGCGCTGACCGCCAGCACGGCGCTCACCGACAGGTCGAACACGCCGCAGACGATGCACAGCGTCATGCCGCACGCCAGCAGCCCGACGACGACGGCCTGGTCGAGGACGTTGACCAGGTTGCCCTTCGTGAGGAACGTGCCGGTCGACAGGGACAGCGCGGCGGCGAGACCGGCGAGCGCCACGACGATCCCGTGGTCCCGGACGGCCGCGTACCTCATCGCAGGCCCGCCGCCACCAGGACGTCCTCGGCGCTCGTGCCCCGGGGGAACTCGCCCGCGACGCGGCCGTCCCCCATCACCAGGACGCGGTGCGCGAGCCCGAGCACCTCCTCGACCTCCGAGGAGGCCATGAGCACGCCGACGCCCCGCGCCGCCAGACCGGCGATCAGGCGGTGGATCTGGACCTTGGCGGCGACGTCGACGCCGCGGGTCGGCTCGTCCACCAGCAGCACGCGCGGCGACCGGACGAGCCACTTGCCGAACACCGACCGCTGCTGGTTGCCGCCCGACAGCGTCCACGCGGGACGGTCGAGGCCCGCGCCGCGGATGCCGAGCGTCTCCGCCGCGCCTCCCACGGCACGGCGCTCCGCGCGGCGCCGCACGAACCCGAGGCGGCGCCGGTCCGGCAGGCTGGCGAGGGCCAGGTTCTCGGCGGCGGACCGGACGAGGACGAGCCCCTGCTCGGCGCGCGACTCCGGCACGAGCCCGGCGCCGAGCGCCATCGCGTGCGACGGCGCCCGCCCGGTGACCCGGCGGCCGGTGATCGTCACCTCGCCTCCGTCCGGGCGGTCGGCGCCGAAGGCGAGGCGCAGCGTCTCCGTCCGGCCGCTGCCGACGAGCCCGGCCAGCCCGACGATCTCCCCGGCCCGCACGTCCAGGCTGACGCCGCGCACCGCCGTCCCGCGCGACAGCCCGCGCACGGCCAGCACGACGGGGGCGCCCTCCGGGACGGGCGCGGGTTCGGGGTACAGCATCTCGACGGGGCGTCCGACCATGGCGCGCAGCAGGCCCGCGGCCGTGAGGCCGGCGGCGGGGGCGGTGGTGACGTGCCGCCCGTCGCGCAGGACGGTGACCGTGTCGCAGGAGTTGAGGACCTCGTCCAGCCGGTGCGAGATGAGGACGATCGCGATGCCGTCGCGGTCGGCGAGGTCGCGGGCCAGGCGGAGCAGGCGCTCGGCGGCGGGCCCGGGCAGCAGCGCGGTCGGCTCGTCGAGGGCGATCAGGCGGGCGCCGCGGGCCAGCGCGCGCAGGATCTCGATCTGCTGGCGGTGCACGAGCGGCAGGTCGCCCGCGCGGGCGGACGGGTCCAGCGCGAACCCCGTCCGGTCGAGGAGGGCGGCGAGGCGGTGGCGGTCCCCCGCCGGGTCGCGCAGGCCATGGCGACGGGCCCTGGCGCCGAGGAAGACGTTGTCGGCCACGCTGAGGCCGGGGACGATCGCGCCCTCCTGCGTGACGAGCGCGAGCCCGTGCCGCAGCGCGTCGCGCGGTGAGCGGATCGCGGCGGGCTCGCCGTCCACGGCGACGCGCCCGGAGTCGGCCGGGACGGCGCCGCACAGGATCCGCGCGAGCGTGCTCTTCCCCGCGCCGTTCTCGCCGACGAGGCCGTGCACCCGCCCGCCGCGCAGGGTCAGCGAGACGTCGTGCAGGACGGTGGTCCCGCCGTAGCTCTTGCGGATGCCTTCGAGCGCGACGTCCACGCCGCTACTCGTCGTACTCGCCGGTGACCCCGGACGAGACGATCAGGTCCTTGGTGAGCGTTCCGCCGTTCGGCGCGAGGGACGATATCTCGGTCGTCACCGGGACGCCCTTGCCGCTCGCCTTCGCCAACCCCAGCTCGGCGGCCTTCGCCCCGGCCGTCCGGACCGGCAGGTACGGGATGCCGAACCAGCGCCCCTCGCGCACGGCGGTCACCGCCTGCCGGGACGCGCCGTTGCCGACGTAGAGGATGTCCTTGCCCTTCGCCACGCCCTCGGCGCCGAACAGCGCCTGCGACGACCCGATGACAACGTCGACGTCGGGATGGGACTGGAGCAGGTCCTGCATCGCCTTGCGGCCGGAGTCACGGGTGTAGCCGCCCTCGATCTGCGCGACGACCTCCACGCCCTCGGCGGCCTTCAGGGAGCCGACGACCGCCTTCGTGCGCGCGTTGTCGAGCGGCAGCGTCTTCAGGCCCTCCAGGTAGGCGACCTTGCAGGGCTTGGCCTTGCTCGCCTGGCACGCGCCGACGCCGAGGACGCCCAGCTGCCCGCCGTTCTGCACCGGGACGTCCACCAGCGAGATCACGCCCGGCACCTGCGGCTCGGCGGTGTCGTAGCGCGTCCCGACGGGCGTGAACTGGACGACGACCGCGATCCCGCTCCGGACCGCCTGCCGCACGGCGGGCACGACCGCGGTCCCGTCATTGGCCTGGAGGACGAAGACACCGAAACGCTTGGACGTGATCGCGTCCTGGAGCTGGCGGATCTGCGTCTGCGCGTCGAAGCCGGCATCGAAGAACTCCGCCTTCCCGCCCGCCTTCGCCGCCTGCTCCTTCACGCCCTCGAACGTGGCCTGCGAGAACGAGTTGGCCTTCGCGAACCCGAAGAACGCGATGCTCTTGGCGTCCCCGCCGCCGGACGGGCCGGAGCCGCCGCCGTCGGTGCACGCCGCGAGCGCGAGGAGAAGACCCGCTACGGCGACCACGCCCAGCCTTTTCACGGTTTCCGCCCCACTCCCACGTAGAACCACTCCCCGCCGGGACGCTCCCGGTCGAGGTCACTCTCGGGCCGCCATTCGTTGACGACCGTGACGCCCGGGTCCAGCACCTCGAACCCGTCGAAGAACCTGGAGATCGCGGCGTGGCCGCGGTGGATCAGGGGCGCGGTGGCGCCGTCGTAGACCTCCCTGGCCGCCGCGCCCGCCTCCGGATGGGCGTCGTCGGTCAGGTGCGACACGATCAGATGGCTGCCCGGCGCCATCCGCTCGGCGAACGTCCGGACGACGCCCCACGGGTCCTCGTCGTCGGTCAGGCAGTGCAGGACGGCGACGAACAGCACCGCGACCGGCTCCGCGAAGTCGATCAGCTCCAGCACATCGGGGTGCGCGAGGATCGCGCGCGGCGTGCGGATGTCCTCACGGACGACGTTCGTGGTCGCGTCGATGGCCTTCAGCGCGCGGGCGTGGGCGAGGACCACCGGGTCGTAGTCGACGTAGACGACGCGCGAGCCGGGCGCCTCCCGCTGGGCGACCTCGTGCACGTTGTCCTGGGTCGGCAGCCCGGTGCCGAGGTCGAGGAACTGCCTGATCCCGTCCCGGGCGGCGAGCCGGACGGCGCGGCCGAGGAACCTCCGGTTGGCGACGCAGATGTCCCGGCTCGGCCCCAGCGCCATGATCTTCTCGGCGGCCTCCCGGTCGGCCGGGTAGTTGTCCTTGCCGCCGAGGTAGTAGTCGTACATCCGAGCCGCATTGGGCGTGTTCGCGTCGAAGTCGTACGGCGCGAATTCCGCTTGTGACACCAATGCCCCTTACACGGCGATTGTCAGCTGACAGCCGCCGAGTATGAGCCGCGAAGATCGCAAAGCGATAACTCTGTGATGATCATCCGGATCTCCGGCTTTCCGGAAACCGAATCAGCGGATTTCGGTCAGGGCTTTCGGCCCACGGCGCCGTAGGCGTCGACCGGCGGGGCCTCCCCGTCCGGCCGCCACGCGGTGATCGGCACGAGCCCCGGCTCGACCAGTTCGAGCCCCTCGAAGCACCGCGCGAGCTGCTCGGGGGCGCGCAGGACGTAGGGGGCGCCGCCGCACTCGACGAGCCGCTCCGCGCCGACGACGACCTCCGGGCCGGTGTCGGTCCCGTCCCACAGCACCAGATGGCTCCCGGACGGCGTCGCCTCCATCATCCGCCCGACGATGGCGCGCACCACCTCCAGGTCGGGCTCGTAGCCGAGCACGCCCATGAACATGACCGCGACGGGCTCGCGGACGTCCACCACCGTCCCGGCCTCGGCGACGATCCGGTCCGGGTCGTGGTAGTCGGCGTGCACGTACGCGGTCGTGCCCTCCGCCGTGGTGCTGCCGAGCAGCGCGCGGGCGTGCACCAGCACCAGCGGGTCGTTGTCGACGTAGACGATCCTCGCCTCGGGCACGATGCCCTGCGCGACCTCGTGCGTGTTCTGCTTGGCCGGCAGCCCGGTCCCGATGTCGATGAACTGGCGGACGCCGCACTCGCGCGCGAGGAAGGTCACGGTGCGCACGAGGAACCGCCGCGACTGCCGCGCCATCGTGGCGATCTCCGGATACACCGCGGCCACCGCGTCGCCGGCGGCGCGGTCGGACGCGTAATTGTCCCGGCCGCCCATCCAGTAGTTCCATATCCGCGCAGCGTGCGGCACGTCGCCGTTGACGGCAGAGGGCTCCACCGCGTTGCGGTCGGCCATGCAATTCCCTTTCCGGGGCTGGAGGACGGGCGTCGAGCGGAGCTCGTCCGTTGAATGGCGGTGGGTGGGGGCTGGAGGACGGTGATCGTGTTCGGTCGCTCAACGTACTGGGTCGGAGAACCCACCGACACCGGAACGAGACGCGCGTGCGACCTCGCCCGGTCAGGCTGGACGGCGAGCATCCGTCCAGCATCGGAGGTCCGGGGTGTCGGTTCGACGGCTCGCCGCGCTCGGCGCGGTGCTGCTGGCGGTCGCCGTGCTCGCCGGATGCGCCGGAGGCGGAGGCGGCGGCCCCGCCCCGCCGCAGCGGGCCTGGTTCCGCGTCGAGATCCTGCCGGACGGCGGCGCGCGGCTCGACCTCCACGCGGCGGGACGGCTGCGGTCGGACGCCGACGTCCGCGCCCTGGCCCGCCAGATCGCCGGCGCGGCGTTCCCCGGCGCGCGGGACGTCCGGGTGCGCACCGAGCACGATCGCGGCATGCCGTTCGCCCGCGCCGAGATCGACCGCGCGTACCGGACGGGACGCGGCGCCTCCCTGCGGATCGACACGGCCGGCGCGCTGCGGCTGCTCCGCGCGCGAGGGTTCAGCGACACGTCCATGAGGCTGCGGCTGCCGTCCGTGCCGTCCACCGTGGAGACGGACGGGACGCCGACCGGCCGACGGACCTGGCGGCTCCGCGCGGCCGGCAGGCCGCCGGTCGTGAGCGTCGAGATGCGTCCCAGCCCGGCGCGCTGGTTCGCGCTGCTCGTGCTGCCGGTGCTGGGCGCGGCAGGGGTCGGGCTGGGCTTCTTCGTCCGGCGCCGGATCTTCGCGCTCCCCGCCGCCGGTGTCGCCGTCGCCGCGGCGCTCGCCGCGGTCGTCCTGCCCACGGGACGGCAGGGCGACAACCTCGGCGTCGCGGGCCTGCTCGGCGGGACGGAGCTGGAGGTCGCCACCGTCGCGCCGCTCGCGGCCGTGCCGCTCGGGCTGCCCGCCGCGATGCTGCTGGCGGCGGTGGCCGCCCGCGGCCTCGCCCGGCCGGGCGTCCCCGCAGCCCACGAGGCCCGGCCGCGCGACACGGGGGTGTTCTGGTGACCCGGCGGATCGGGGAGTGGAGCAATACCGATCGTCGACAGATCGTAAACTGAAGGTCATGTCCGACGGCCGCTCCCCGTGCACCTGTGTCATCTGCAATGACTACGGTGACCGCGACCGCTTGGACAACTTCCAGCTCCGCACCATCGTGCACATCACGGAGTACGGGTGGAGCGTCGTCCTCGTCCATCCCGACGACGCCGGGCCCGGCTGGGCGTACACGATCGGCCTGTGGCACAGCCACGGCGCGCCCGAACTCGCCATGTTCGGCGGCGACGTGTACGAGATGGAGGAGTCGCTCAACACGCTCGGCCGGCAGACCGCCGACGGGCGGGTCCCGGCGGACGGCGACCGCCGCGACGGAATCGTCCGCGGGCAGCCCGCCGCGTTCCGGGAGGTCGACCCGCACTGGTACGACGGGCTGTTCGGCGGCGCGGTGGCGTTCTACCGGCGCCCGCCGCTGCCGATGCTGCAGGTCGTCTGGCCCAACCCGGAGGGCCTGTTCCCCTGGCAGCCCGGCACCGACCTGCCGTTCCGGCACTCCCAGCCGTGGCTGTGGCTCACCCCGAAGCAGCATGCGCGCAATGTCTGGACACGGCGGCTCTGACCGGCCCCGATCCGGCGCCGGGGGCCTACGATCGGCGGAGTGTACGGGACGCTCTCCGAGCCGATCCGGACCCAGCGCCTCGTCCTGGAGCCGCTGGCCGTCGAGCACGCCGACGAGATGGCGCCCGTGCTGGACGATCCGCGCCTGCACCGCCACATCGGCGGCGAGCCGCTCACCCTGGCCGAGCTGCGCGCCCGGTACGAGCACCTCGTCGCCGGGCCCGCGCCCTACCACCAGGAGTACTGGCTGAACTGGATCGTCCGGCGGGTCCGCGACGGGCGGGCGATCGGGTACGTCCAGGCGACCGTCGCCCCCGCGCCGCCCGGTTTCACGGTGACGCCCGCGTCCGCCGGTTCGACCGTGACGCCGGGCCCGCCGCGCAGCATCGCGTCGATGGCCTGGGTCATCGGGATGCCGTACCAGGGGTTCGGGTTCGCGACCGAGGCCGCCCGCGCGCTGCTCGACTGGCTGCTGGGGCACGGCGTCCGTGATGTCGTCGCGACCGTCCACCCGGAGAACTACGCGTCGGAGGCCGTCGCGGCCAAGATCGGGTTACGGCCCACCGGCGAGACCACCGACGACGGCGAAACAGTCTGGCGCCTGCCGCACACTGGGTGGTGGGTGGAGGACGAGGCGTCGAGCTAGCTCGTGCGTTGGATGGCGGTGGGTGGTGGGTGGA
>NZ_SMJX01000311.1 GCF_004348535.1 Actinomadura sp. KC216 | reverse complement strand
GAGTGGTCCGGAGTGGGGGCAGCCGACGGAGGCCGCGGCGGAGGCCACCCGTGCCGCGTCCGGTTCCGGGCCGATCAGGTGCGGGGCGAGCGCGATGGACGTGGCGCCCGCCGCGCGGAGCTGTTCCGCGGCGGCCTTGACGGACGCGTCGTCGTTCAGCGAGGCCGTGAAGACCGGCGCGGCGAGGCGGGACGCGAGCAGCACGCCGGTGACCTCGGCCTGCCGGACGGCGGCGGCGTCGCCGGGGGTGGCGATGATGACGCCGGACGCGGCGGTGACCATCGTCATCAGCCTGATCCGGTCGGCGCGGGCGAGGCCGGCGTCGGCGAGGCGGTCGTGCAGGGCCTCGGCGATGAGGGGGTGCGGGCCGAGCGGCTCGGCGGCGACGGCGTTGGCCGGGGCGGCCGCGACCGCGTGGCGCATGGCCGCGTCCATGGCCGGGTCGGGGCCGGTGGACAGCGGCACGACCACCGCCGCGAGCTCGTCCGGGTCGCTGTGCAGGCCGGCGAGGACGGTGTGCAGGTTCGCCTCGTCGCCCTCCAGGTAGGCGACGCGGGAGGGCTGTCCGGTGTGCTCGATCTCGACGAGCCGCGCCAGCTCGAGGGCGGGCTCGGCGCCGGCCCGCCGGGCGGGGCCGGGGACGGCCAGGACCAGCGTGGGGGATCCGGGGGGAAGAAGGAACGATTCGTCGCCGCGGTGCCGGCCGCCGCGGGGGGCGCGGCGCCGTCGCGACGGCAGTGCCTCGGGTGCCTGGCTTTCGGGACTCACGGCGGGCATCGTAACGCCCTCCCGCCAGGAGGTCGGCCTCCCGTCCCGGCCGCCGTCGTTGCCTGGGTGAATCGTGGTCTCCTTCCCGTGCCGGCCGCGAGGCGTAGTGGTGGTGAAGAAGCAGAGTATGGCGCAATGGCCCGGGACAACAGAGGGAAATGACATAAATTGTCCCGTTTTGCCGCTATCTTCTTCTGTCCGGATCGGGCATCCGGGCGCGGCGCGGCCCATGACGGACGGTCGCGGGAATGGCGGCAATGCCCGTGAAAGGGGCCAAAGCGGTTGCGGGCCCGTCGCGAGCCGCCTTTATGATCCAGGGACCCTTCGCGCCGGACGCGGGGTAATGAGGGAGCCCGAGATGCACGACACCGTGACCGGTGAGCTGAACTGGCTGCTCAACGATTTCGCGCGGCGGGTGCCCGCCGTGCGGCAGGCGGTGATCCTTTCCCGGGACGGCCTGGCGGTCGCCGCGTCCGGCGAGCTCGGCCGCGAGGACGCCGAGCACCTGTCCGCGCTGGCGTCCGGCCTGCAGAGCCTCGCGCGCGGCGCCGGACGGCACTTCGCGGGCGGGAACGTCCGGCAGAGCATCATCGAGATGGACGCGCTCCTGCTGTTCGTGTCGGCCGCCGGGGACGGCACGTGCCTCGCCGTGCTGGCCGAGGCGGAGGCCGACGCGGGGCTCGTCGCCTACGAGATGGCGGTGCTGATCAAGCGCGCCGGGCGGCACATGCAGGCGAGCCCGAGGTTCGGGACGCAGGTCGGCGGCGAGCGCCTCGGAATGTCCTGACCTGCCGGAATTCGTATGCGCGCGCCGCCGGCGCGCGGATGTCCGATCGCCGGGAAGCCCTGACGTAGTAGGCTCCCGCACACCTCCGTACTCCCACGCAACGGGAGGAATCCCCCCGAATGACCCGCCCTCGGTTCTCCTCCATCCGGGCGAGGATCAGCCTGCTGGTCCTCGTGCCGCTGCTGGCGCTGGCCTCGCTGTGGGTGTTCCTCACCGGCATGACCTACGGTGACGCGAACGAGCTGCTGCAGAGCCGCAAGTTCCAGCAGGAGACGGTGCTGCCCATGCAGCGGTTCATCGACGGGCTGCAGAAGGAGCGGCGCCTGTCGATGGCCGAGCTCGGCGGCGAGCGGGCGGCGTCCCCGGAGGCGATGCGGAAGCAGCGGGAGGCGACCGACAAGGCGGCGGCGGAGGTCCGCGACGGCAGCCGTGACCAGGGGCTGCGGGACGCGATCCTGCCCGAGATCGTCCGGCGGCTGGACGCTCTCGTCCAGCGCATGGGCACGCTCCAGACCGTCCGCCGCGGCGTGGACCAGCGGATCGCCGACCGCGGCGAGGTGCTCCGCGAGTACGGCGACCTCATCGACGCGGGCTTCGCCATCTACAACGCGACCACGCCCGGGGACGGGTCCATCACCGCGCACGCCCGCACCCTCACCGCGCTCGGCCGCGCCCGCGAGTTCATGGCCCGCGAGGACGCGCTGCTGGCCGGCGCGCTCGCCGCCGGGCGGATCACCACCGCGGAGCGCGGCCTGTTCGCGCAGCTCGTCGGGGCGCAGCGGATGCTCTACACCGACACCGCGGCGAACCTCCCGGACGCCGACCGCGCCCGCTACCAGCGCCTCGTCGCGTCCCCGCAGTTCACCCGGCTCCGCACGCTGGAGGACCAGGTCATCCGCGGCGCCGAGCCGCCGGAGGACGGGGCCGCGCGGACGCGGTCGGCGGGCCGCCAGGGACAGGGCGCGCGTGTTCCGGCCATCGAGGCGGGCGACTGGCGGGCCACCGCCGACGTCGCCAACGCCCGCATGTACGAGTTCGAGAACAAGATCCTCGACGAAGTCACCGAGCACGCCAGGGGCATCGCGATCAGCGCGTTCTGGCGGCTCGCGTTCGCCGGCGGCCTCGGGCTGCTCGCGATCGTCCTGTCGGCGTTCATCGCGGCCCGCGTCTCGCGGCGGCTGCTGCGCGAGTGCCGGACGCTCGCCGCTGGCGTCGTGGACTTCACCCGCGAGCGGCTGCCGAAGCTCGCCGAGCAGGTCCGCGCCGGGCGTCCCGCCGACCCGGCGCCGGAGCCGGACGTCGACTACCGCATCGACGAGATCCGGCAGATCGCCGAGTCGTTCGACCGGGCCCGCGACGCCGTCCTCGCGGCCGCCGAGGGCGAGGTCGGGGCGCGGCGCGGCATCAGCGAGGTGTTCGTCAACCTCGCCCGCCGCAACCAGGCGCTCCTGCACCGCCAGCTCGGGCTGCTCGACACGATGGAGCGCCGCACCGAGGACCCGAACGAGCTGTCGGACCTGTTCCGCCTCGACCACCTCGCCACCCGCATGCGGCGGCACGCCGAGGGCCTGGTGATCCTCGCGGGCAAGACCGCCGGGCGCGGCTGGCGGCGTCCCGTCCCGCTGGTGGACGTGGTCCGCGGCGCGGTCGCCGAGGTCGAGGACTACCCGCGCGTCCGGGTGCAGCCGCTGCCGCGGGTCGCGCTGCTCGGCTCCGCGGTCGCCGACGTCATCCACCTGCTCGCCGAGGTGGTCGAGAACGCCACCACGTTCTCGCCGCCGCAGTCGCCGGTGCGGGTCGGCGGCCAGGCGGTCGCCAACGGGTTCGCGATCGAGGTCGAGGACCGCGGTCTCGGCATGACCGAGGAGGGGCTGCGCGCCGCCAACGAGCGGCTCGCGAGCCCGCCGGAGTTCGACCCGTCCGACAGCGCCCAGCTCGGGCTGTTCGTCGTGGCGCGGCTCGCGGAGCGCCACGGGATCACGGTCACGCTGCGCCCGTCTCCCTACGGGGGGACGACGGCGGTCGCTCTGATCCCGAGCGCGCTCGTCGTGGAGAACTTCGAGCAGGAGGCGTCGGCGCGGCGGCCGACCGGGCCGCTGCCGGAGCTGCCGGACGTGGAGGCGGACCTGTGGGGCTCGGGCGGCGCCGTCCGGCTGGTCGCCGAGACCGAGGCCGAGCCGAAGACCGAGGCGGCGACCGAGGCGGAGGCTCGGCCCGAGACCGGGCCGGAGGCCGAGCCCGCGGAGCCGCCGAAGAAGGGCGAGCTGCCCAAGCGGAGGCGGCAGCAGCATCTCGCGCCGCAGCTCAAACGGCGGGTCGACGAGCGCCTGGCCGCCAAGGGCCAGGCCCCGCCCCCGGCCGCGCCGAAGCCCGCGCCCGCCGCCGAGCCCGCCGCGCCGCCCAAGCCTGCCGCGCCGCCCAAGCCCGCCGAGCCCGCCATGCCGTTGTCCGCGCCCGTGCCGATGGACGCGACCCCAGCGGCGCCTGCGACCCCGGCGGCGTCCGCGGGGCCTGCGTCCGGCAAGGCCCAGGCGCCGGGCGAGTCCGCGGAGCGCTCGCCCGAGGCGATGCGATCGATGATGTCCGCCATGCAGCGCGGCTGGCAGCGCGGCAGGCAGGAGGCGGCCGGCGCCGAGCCGGGACCGAACCCACACGACCAGGAGCGGAGAACAGGCGACCAGGAGGACGACACCCCATGACAGAGGCCCAGTACTCCGGCACGGACGCCCCGGGCGGCAGGCCCGGCGGCGAGCTGGACTGGCTGCTGGACAGCCTCGTCCAGCGGGTGGACGCGGTCCAGAACGCGGTGGTGCTGTCGAGCGACGGGCTGCGGATGGCGGCCTCCAGCGGGCTGGCCCGCGAGGAGTCCGACCACCTCGCCGCCGTGGCCGCCAGCTTCCAGAGCCTCGCGCGCGGGGCCGGGGAGTCGTTCGGCGGCGGGCCCGTCCGGCAGACGATCGTGGAGATGGAGTCGTCGTTCCTGTTCGTCACCGCCGCCGGGCACGGCGCGTGCCTCGCCGTCCTCGCCGCCGCGGACGCCGACCTCGGGATCATCGCCTACGAGATGGCGATGCTCGTCGCGCGCGTCGGGCAGCACCTGTCCGCGGACCCGCGGCGGGCCGCCGCGGCCGAACCGGGCGGCGGGTGAGGCATGCAGGACGCCGCCTGGCACGAGGAGGAGGACGCCCCGGGACCGGTCGTCCGGCCCTACGCGCTCACCGGAGGCCGCACGCACTACGAGGGAGAGGACTTCGATCTCGTCGCGCTGATCGCCGCCGTGGACGCGCCGGAACCCGCCGCCGACCCCCTGTTGCAGGCGCCCTGGGCGCCGGAACATGACATGATCTTGGAGCTTTGCCGCACACCGCTGTCGGTCGCCGAGATAGCGTCGGATCTGGAACTTCCCCTCGGGGTCGTCCGTGTCCTGCTCGGCGATCTGCTCGACCGCTCGCTGATACAGGTCCGGCGCCCGGCGCCGGTGGCGCAGTTCCCCAGCGAGCGCGTACTCAAGGAAGTGATCGATGGAATCCGTGCGCTCTGACGCGGCCGCCGCACAGGGCGATTCCGCGCTGACGGTGAAGATCCTCGTGGCCGGTGGTTTCGGCGTCGGCAAGACCACCCTGGTCAGCGCGGTCAGCGAGATCCGCCCGCTGCGCACCGAGGAGGCCCTGACCGAGAAGAGCATCGGGGTCGACGACACCAGCGCCGTGGCGGGCAAGACGACGACGACCGTGGCGATGGACTTCGGGCGGATCACCCTGCCCAACGGCCTCGTGCTGTTCGTCTTCGGCACGCCCGGGCAGGACCGCTTCTGGTTCATGTGGGACGAGCTGGCCAAGGGCGCGCTCGGCGCGGTCGTCCTCGTGGACACCCGGCGCCTGGCCGACTGCTTCGCCTCCGTGGACTACTTCGAGCGGCGCGGGCTGCCGTTCATCATCGGCGTGAACCGGTTCGACGGGCCGGGCCGGCACACGGCCGACCAGGTCCGCGACGCCCTCGACCTGTCGCCCGAGATCCCGGTGATCTTCTGCGACGCGCGCGACCGGGAGGACGCCAAGCAGGTGCTCATCACGCTGGTCGAGCACATCATGCGGACGATGAGCAGCCGCCAGGCGACGATCAGCTACTAGCGCGCCCGGACGACCCCCGGCGGCACCGCCGCCGGGGGTCGTCTTCTGCGCACCTTTGTCCTCTAGATGGAAAAAGTTGAGATGATCTAGAAGAAAGGTCTTCTCAGAGCGGCGAAAGCCGGTTACCGTCTCGCCAAGCCCCCCGACCGGGCCCTCACCAGGAGAGGACGGCGTGATGCGCATGTCGGCTCGCCCGCAGAACGTGCATCAGGCACGGCTGCTGCGGCTGTTGCGCGACGAGGGCCCGCGCTCGCGCGCCGAGCTGGGCGACGTCGTCAGGCTGTCGCGGTCGAAGCTGGCCGTGGAGCTGGACCGGCTGGTCGAGCTCGGGCTCGTGGAGGGCGCCGGGCTGGCCGCGTCCCGGGGCGGGCGGCGGTCCGGGATCGTCCGGCTGTCGCCGCGGCTGCGGTTCGTCGCCTTCGACATCGGCGCGACCTCGATCGACGTCGCCGTGACCGACGGCGAGTTGGAGGTGCTCGGCCACGTCGGCGAGCAGTGCGACGTGCGGCAGGGCGCGACCGTCGTCCTCGACCGGGCGCTGGACCTGCTCGGCAAGCTCCGCGACGAGGGCCTCATCCCGCAGGTGCACGGCACCGGCATCGGCGTCCCCGGGCCGGTCAGCTTCCGGGACGGGATGCCGGTCGTCCCGCCGATCATGCCCGGCTGGGACCGGTTCCCGGTGCGGGACGCGATCGGCCAGGAGCTCGGCTGCCCGGTGCTGGTCGACAACGACGTGAACCTGATGGCGCTCGGCGAGCTGCACGCCGGGCTCGCCCGCGCGGTCGACGACTTCCTGCTCGTCAAGATCGGCACCGGGATCGGCTGCGGCATCGTCGTGGACGGCGCCATCTACCGCGGCGTGTCCGGCAGCGCGGGCGACATCGGCCACATCCGCGTGGACGACGACGGCCCGATCTGCGCCTGCGGCAACGCCGGGTGCCTGGAGGCGTTCTTCGGCGGCGCCGCGCTCGCGCGGGACGCGTCGGCGGCCGCGGCCTCGGGGGAGTCGCCGCGGCTCGCCGCGCTGCTGGAGGCGCACGGGGAGCTGACGGCCGAGCACGTCGGCGAGGCCGCGGCGGCGGGCGACCCGGTCGCCGTGCGGCTCATCCGGGAGGGCGGCCGGCACGTCGGGCAGGTCCTCGCCGGGCTCGTCAGCTTCTTCAACCCGGGCCTCGTCATCATCGCGGGCGGCGTCGCCGGGCTCGGCCACGCGCTGCTCGCCGAGATCCGCAGCGTCGTCTACCGCCGGTCCGCGCCGCTCGCGACCGGCAACCTCCCGATCGTGCTGTCCGAGCTCGCCGGGACCGCCGGCGTGGTCGGCGGCGCCCGGCTCATCAGCGACCACGTCTTCTCCTTCACCGCAGCCTGACCTCCGCCGCCTGAACCGCACCGACTCCGCCCGTCCCTTCGACTTCGTTCCTCCCGCCCCCGAGGAGGCCCGATGGGCTCGTCCGCACCCGAACCGCTGCTCATGATGCGCGGCATCGTCAAGCAGTTCCCCGGCGTCCGCGCGCTGGACGGCGTCGACCTCGACGTGCGCCCCGGCGAGGTGCACTGCCTGCTCGGGCAGAACGGCGCGGGGAAGTCGACGCTCATCAAGGTCCTCGCGGGCGCGCACCAGCCGGACGCGGGCGAGATCGTCTTCGCGGGCGCGCCCGTGCGGCTCGCCGGTCCGACCGCCGCGATGCGGGCCGGGATCGCGACCATCTACCAGGAGCTCGACCTGGTGGACGGCCTGTCGGTCGCGGAGAACATCTTCCTCGGCCACGAGAAGGCGACGTTCGGGTTCACCCGGCGCGGCGACACCGAGCGGGCGGCGCGCGGGCTGCTCGGCCGGCTCGGGCACGCCGAGATCCCGCCGCGCCGCGAGGTCGGGCGGCTGCCGGCGGCGGGCAAGCAGGTCGTCAGCATGGCCCGCGCGCTGTCGCACGACGCGCGCCTCATCGTGATGGACGAGCCGTCCGCCGCGCTCGCGCACGACGAGGTCGACAACCTGTTCCGCATCATCCGGGAGCTGACCGGCGCGGGCGTCGCGGTCGTCTACATCTCGCACCGGCTGGAGGAGATCCGCGAGATCGGCGACCGGGTGACCGTCCTGAAGGACGGCCGGGCGGTCGCCGTCGGGCTCCCCGCGCGCACGACGTCCACCGGCGAGATCGTGTCGCTGATGACAGGACGCGACGTCGAGTACGTCTTCCCGGAACGTTCCGGCGAGCCGCCCGGCGACCGCCCGGAGATCCTCCGCGTCGAGAACCTGGCGCTGCCCGGGGCGTTCGAGGACGTGTCGTTCAGCGTCCGCGCGGGCGAGATCGTCGGGCTGGCCGGGCTCGTCGGGTCCGGGCGCTCGGAGATCCTGGAGACCGTCTACGGGGCGCGGCGCCCGGCGCGGGGGCGGGTGCTCGTCGACGGGCGTCCGGTCCGGCCGGGCGACACGGGCGCGGCGGTGCGGCGCGGCATGGGCATGGCGCCGGAGGAGCGCAAGAGCCAGGCGCTGCTGCCGAACGACACGGTCGCCGGGAACGTCAGCGTCGCCGGGCTGTCCCGGTACGCCTCGTTCGGCTGGCTGAACCGGCGCCGCGAGCTCGCCGACGTGCGCCGCCAGATCGAGGCGCTCGACATCCGCCCGCCCGACCCGGGACGCCCCGTCGTGACGCTGTCGGGCGGCAACCAGCAGAAGGTCGTCCTCGCCCGCTGGCTGATGGGCGCCACCGGCAAGGGGGCCGCGGACCTGCGGCTGCTGATCCTGGACGAGCCGACCCGCGGCGTGGACGTCGGCGCCCGCGCCGAGCTGTACGCGCTGATCCGCGGGCTGGCCGGGCGCGGCATCGGGGTGCTGCTGGTGTCCAGCGAGGTCCCCGAGGTGCTCGGGCTCGCCGACCGGGTCCTCGTCGTCCGGGAGGGGCGCGTCGTGCACACCGGCGCCGCCCGCGACCTCGACGAGGCCGCCGTGCTCAACATGATCATGGAAGGGAGCGCCCTGTGACGAAGGCGGGTCTGAACGACCGACGCGACGGCGCCCTCGTTTCCCTGACGAAGCGGGTCGGGAACGGCGCGTCCGGCGGCGGTGTCGGCGAGATCCGGCATCTGGGGCTGGTCGCGGCGCTGGTGCTGCTGTGCGCGGCCGGGCTGATCACCGAGCCGGAGAACTTCGCGACGTCCGGGAACGCGGTCGGCGTGCTCGTGCTCGCCGCCACCATCGGCGTGATCACCGTCGGCCAGACCTTCGTGATCATCGGCGGCGGGATCGACCTGTCGGTCGGGTCGGTGATGGCGCTGGCGTCGGTGTGGGCGACGACGGTCGCGACGCAGTCCTACGGCCCGGCGGTCATGGCGATGTGCGCGATCCTCGTCGGCACCGGGTCCGGCGTCGTGACCGGGCTGCTGATCTCCTACGGGCGGATGGTCCCGTTCATCGCCACCCTCGCGATGCTCGTCGCCGCGCGGGGCCTGGCGCAGCGGATGTCGGACCGCAAGACCCAGCTGATCCGCCCGGAGAACGACGCGATCGAGGCGCTGTCCACGGCGAAGCTGCTCGGGCTGCCGCTGCTGGTGTACATCTTCGCGGCGGTCGCGGTCGCCGGATGGCTGCTGCTCAACCGCACCACGTTCGGCCGCCGGACGTTCGCGGTCGGCGGGAACCGGGAGGCGGCGCGGCTCGCGGGCATCGACGTCCGGCGGCACACGCTGCTGCTGTACGCCCTCTCCGGGTTCTGCTGCGGCATCGCCGCGATCATCATCATGGCGCTGACGACCACCGGCTCCAGCACCCACGGCGACCTCTACGAGCTGGACGCGATCGCCGCCGTCATCATCGGCGGGACGCTGCTGACCGGCGGCCGCGGCACGATCACCGGGTCGATCCTCGGCGTGCTGATCTTCACCCTGATCACCAACCTGTTCATCCTGAACGGCCTGCAGACCAGCGACCAGCTCGTCGCCAAGGGCGTGATCATCGTGATCGCCGTGCTGCTGCAGCGCCGCGGGCTCCGCTCGCCCACCTGACCCCGCCCGACC
>NZ_SMJX01000310.1 GCF_004348535.1 Actinomadura sp. KC216 | reverse complement strand
GCCCGGACCCGGGCGATCGCCATGTGGACGGCCGTCGGCACCGCGGGCGGGGCGACGGGCGGGCTGGTCGGCGGGCTGCTCACCGACTATCTGAGCTGGCGCTGGGTGTTCCTGATCAACGTTCCGGTCGGCCTGGTCGTGGGGTTCGTCGCCGTCCGGTGGCTGCGGGCGGAGCGGCGCGCGGGCGGGCGGCAGCGGCTCGACCTGCCCGGGGCGGTGCTCGTCACGGCGGGCGTGGGGCTGCTGGCGTTCGGCATCGGCGAGACCGAGCGGCACGGGTGGACGGCGCTGTTCCCGCTGGTGGCGGGGGTCGTGTTGATGGCGTTGTTCGTCGTGGTGGAGTCGCGGACCGCGCAGCCGCTGGTGCGGCTGGGGCTGTTCCGGCTGCGCAGCGTGGCGGTCGGGAACCTCGCCACGCTCGTCGGGACGATGGCGGGCTTCGCGCTCTGGTACTTCCTGTCGCTCTACATGCAGAACGTCCTGCACTACAGCGCGGTGCGCACCGGGTTGTCGTTCCTGCCGCACACGGCGGGCATCATCATCGGCTCCCGGCTCGCACCGGCGCTGATGGCGCGCATGGACGCCCGGCTCCTCGCGGGTGCGGGCGGGCTGCTGGCCGCGGCGGGGTTCGCGTGGCAGAGCGTGGTGCTGGACGCCGACGGGACGTTCCTCGGCTCCATCCTCGGCCCCGGCGCGACCATGGCGCTCGGGTTCGGGCTGCTGATGACGCCGCTGGTGCAGGCGTCCACGGCGGGCGTTCCGTCGTCGGAGGCGGGGGCGGTCGCGGGCGTCGTCAACACGTCCCGCGTCATCGGGGGCGCCATCGGGCTCACGCTGCTCGGGACGGCCGCGGCCCGCTCCGGCGCCGACCTGGTGGGCGGGTACTCGACGGCGTTCGTCGTCGCGGCCGCCATCACCACCGCCGGCACGGCGCTCGTCGCGTTCCTGCCCCGCGCCGGGAAATGAGAAAAGCGAACCTGAGGGCGTCTGCCGGAAGGAACGGACGCCCTCAGGTCGCTGAGGGGCGGCGGGGATCAGTGAACCTCTCTCATCCGGCCCGCCCGCACGTGCAGGGTTTGTGCGGGCCGGCCGGCGTGGAAGGGGTTCAGCGGCGGGCCAGGACCGGCGCCTCGCTCAGGAGGGTGCCGGCCTTGATGCCCATGCGGCCGAACTGGAAGTTCCGCTCGACCTCGGCGATCTCCGCCGCGTTGGGGTTCGGGTTCTTGCAGGTGGTGCCAGCGCTGGCGCCGGACATCAGGTCCGTGCACAGGCCGGTGCGCCGGTCCGGCAGGCCGAGGATGTGCCCCAGCTCGTGGGACGCGATCCGGATCACGTAGTGGCCCTGGCTGGTGGCCTGGCGGCCCATCCAGACGGTGCCGCGGCCCAGGCTCGTCACCTGCGCGCGGGGCCAGCCGTTGTCGGCGAGGATGCGGACGTCGCCGGGCGTGCCCGGAACGAACTGGACGTTCTTGACGCGCTCGTTCCAGATCTTCGCGCCCTCGTCCCACGCCTCCTTGAACTCGGCGGCCTGGCTGGTGTCGTACCGGACGGTGCGGACGTTGGTCTGCGGCGCCTCGGGCGCCGCCGACGCCGGCACACCGGTGCCGACCAGGAAGGCGAGGCCGAGCAGCAGCGCGGCGCAGACCCTCACGAACTTGCTTGCGACCATGGATACCTCACAGTTTGGGAGCGGGATGAGGCGCCCTCCGCCGGGCACCGCGCTCCGGCGGAGGGCACGTTCATTCCTGAACGGTCAGCGGGTCGCGCTCGCGGCGCCGCCGATGATCTGGAGGATCTGGCTGCGGTAGGCAGCCGTGTCGCTGTAGATGGCCGGGCCCTGCGCGCAGGTCTGGCCGCCACGGCTGGTGGCGCCGACGAGCTCCCACGCACCGGGTCCGCCGGTCACGGCGGGTCCGCCGGAGTCGCCGTAGCAGGCGCCCTTGCCGTTACCGCCGTCGGTGCAGATCTCGGTGGCTCCCGTGATCCCGGAGCACCGGCTGTCGGCGACGATGGTCGTGTCGAGCTGCTGGAGGTTGATGGGAGCGCCGCCGCAGCCGCGCGTCGGGCAGGTCTGGCCCCAGCCGATCAGGCGGGTTGCCGAGCCGACCGGCGCGGTCTGCGCGATCGGGATGGGCTTGGACGTGGCCGGGCTGGCCAGCCGGAGGATGGCGAGGTCGCCGCCGATGACCTGGCGGCTCGCGACCTGCACGACCTCGCCGCCGGCGTTGTAGGTCTTCGTGCCGATCCTGACCGTGGCGGGCTGCCCGCAGTGCGTCGCGGTGATGACCCACTGCGGCGCGACGAGGGAGCCGCCGCAGCTGTGCCGGCCGCCGTTCTGCAGCGAGGCCATGAACGTGTAGGTCTCGGTGGCGGGCACGCCGCCGACGATGTTGGTCTTCGGGGGAGCAGGCGGCGTGTCCGCGTTGGCGTTCGCGTTGGCCACGGACGTACCGATAAGCGTCAGAACCGCGAGCGGCACCGCGGTCAGCACTCTGCGCTTCCTCATGAGCGGGGGGTCCTTTCATGGGGGTGGAAGAAGAAACGTGGTGACCGCCTGGCCTTGTCGGTCGCCGGCCGGTGCCACGGAAGCCCCGTGACGCCGACCACACACCCCCCGACTATTTACCACCCGTGCAGAAATGACCAATTACAGAATGCGCACCCGACCCCCGGATAGAACGCCTTCTACGGGGAAAGCGGGGACGACCTGCGAATCTTCTAGCTGGGCGCCGCGCGACTGAACGCAGACCCATTTTTTCAATCCGGCCGCTGAGCTGTGAAAACGGCGTCTTCGGCGGTCCGCGCCGGGCCGCGGCTGTGAACGCGCCGCGCACGTCCGGCCACGTCCGCGGGTTGCACCGGTCCACGCGCGCCCGTTGCATCGGTCCAGGACCGGCCGCGCGGCGGTCGCGCCCGCCGGGCCCGGCGGGCCCGGGTCAGGAGGTGAGGACCGGCGGCTGGACGGGCTCGCGCGGGCGTGCCGGGCGGGTGAAGCGGCGCCCGAACCGCTGCGCGGGCGCCTCGATCCAGCGCTGCGACGCCCAGCTCACCGCCAGCAGCACCAGGACGAAGAACGCCAGGCCGGCGACGTCCTCGCGGCCGGACACGTCCAGGAACTGGGCCGCCACCATCAGCAGCAGCGGATGCAGCAGGTAGACCGAGAAGCTGATGGTGCCGAGGCCGGTGGCCCAGCGGGGGAAGCGCCGGTGCCGCCACCGCCACGCCACCGCGAACGTCGCCGCGGCGGCCAGGACCGTGGTGCACCAGGCGAGCTGCGCCTTCCAGCCGTAGGGCGCCGCGTGCCACGTCCCGGTGGCGAGCGCGCCCGCCAGGACGGCGGCGCACGCCGCCGCGCCCGAGCGCCGGCTGATCTGGCCGTGCTCGGCCCGGTGGACGGCCGTCCCGGCGAACATGATCGCCAGCAGGATCAGGCCCTCCCAGGCGTCGATGCGCCCGTTCGCGGTGACCAGGAGGAGGGCGAGCAGCCCGCCGAGCAGCCCCCCGGCGACGCGCGGGGTGGGGCGCTTCGACACCGCCGCCGCGATCGCGACCACCACACCGGCGGCGGTCACGGCGACGACCGGACCGGTCCCGGCGGTCCGCGACAGCAGCGCGGCGGGCGCGTACGCGCCGGTCAGCAGGCCGGTGGCGGTGAGCGCGGCGGCCACCACCGCGACGACGGCGAGCACGCCCGCCACCGGGGCGGACCGGCGGTGCCCGCCCACCACGAACAGCGCGACGATCAGCAGGTAGAAGGCCATCTCGTAGGACAGCGTCCACAGGACGTTCATCACGTTGGGGACGTTCAGGACGTCCTGCAGCATCGTGAGGTGCGCCAGGACGGCCGTCGCGGGGGAGTACTGCTCCAGCCCCGCCCGGAGCCCGAGCACGCCCAGCAGGAACGGCAGGATCGCGAGGAAGCACGCCACCGCCAGCAGCGGGTAGATGCGGAAGAACCGGCCGATCCAGAATCCCCGCACGCTCCCGCGACGCTCCAGCGACGCGGGCACGATGTACCCGCTGACCAGGAAGAACACCAGCACCCCCGCCATGCCGGGATCGAACCAGTCGCGCATCCAGATCCGCAGGGACGGCAGGTACACGTAGCTGGCGTGGTGCAGCGCCACCGCCAGTGCCGCCCCGCCGCGCAGCGCGTCCAGCCACCCAAGCCGGGACGTCAGGGGGAAATCACCCGAAGCGGGAATCATTACGACAGAGTAGACGGCCTTGCGCCGGGCGCCAGGTAATGGAGCGGAATGGTTTCCGCCGACCCGCCACTGCCGCCGAGTCAGAAGGAGTGAACCTCCGGTCACGCGCCGGTCGTCCACCGGCCCCTTGATCAGGTCGCGTTTCCCTTTTCCCGCCCGCTGAAGATCACGGATGTGGCCGCCCGCCCGCGAGATGTCCCCGCCCGGCAGGGCAACCCCGTCGTGAGCAGGGGCTCGACGCGGAGTGACCTGGTGTGACGGTGAGCTAGGGTCTGCACGTGGGATCCGAAAAGGCCGTACTGCCGCCGGAGCGGCGCCGTGAACTGCTCGACACGGCGATGCGCGAATTCGTGCGCCATGGATTCGGTGGCGCGTCGCTGAACCGCATCATCCGGTCCTGCGGAATGAGCAAGAGCTCGTTCTACCACTACTTCGCGTCGAAAGAGGCGCTGTTCGACGCGGTCGTGACCGCCGTCGCGGACGGCCTGCGCGACTCGGTGAAGATTCCCGAGCCGGAGGAGTTCGCCGTCCCCGGTTTCTGGGACGCGGCGGCGCGGCTCTCCGACGAGCTGATGCGCGCCGCCGGGCGGGGCCGCCGCCTCATCGACCTCTGGCGGCTGTTCTACGTGCCCGACGCGCCCGCCGCCGAGGACGGGCCGCTGGGCCGGGTCAGGGCCGGGATCGACGGCTGGCTCGGCGGGGTGCTGGCGGCGGGCCGCTCGGCCGGCGCCGTCCGCGACGACCTGCCGCCGTCCCTGCAGAGCGAGATCACGCTGGCCGTGCTGTGGACGATCGACGCGTGGGCCCTGAAGAACCTCAAGGACCTCGACGTCGCCGAGGGACGGCGGCTGGCCGCCGTCCAGCTCGACCTGCTCCGCAGGCTCCTCGCCCCACCCGCCACCTCCTGAGCGCATGCCCCGCGCTCGGCCGTCCGCCGGCCCCCTCAGTAGGCCATCCGGCGGCCCTGGGTCGGCTCTCCGGCCGCACTTCGGGATGGCCCGGCGGCCGCCTTACGAGTCGGCCCGCTTGCGTCGCTCCCTGGGACGGCCTGCCGCGTCGTTCCTGGGGCGGGCCCCCGCGTCGCTCCCTGGGGCGGCCGCCGTGCCGGTCTAGAGGTTGGTCTTTGACGGGTGACGGTGGGTGAGGGCGCCCGCCTCCAGCTCGGCGATCTCCGCCTTGCGGTCGGCGCCGAGCGTGCTGTTCTGGATCTTGTCGTGCAGCTTGAGGATCGTGTCCAGCAGCATCTCGGGCCGGGGCGGGCAGCCGGGGAGGTAGAAGTCCACGGGCACGACGTGGTCGGCGCCCTGCACGATTGCGTAATTGTTGAACATTCCGCCAGATGACGCGCAGACGCCCATGGCGATGACCCATTTCGGCTCGGTCATCTGGTCGTAGAGGCGCCGCAGCACCGGGGCCATCTTCTGGCTGAGCCGGCCCGCGACGATCATCAGGTCGGCCTGCCGGGGCGTGGCCGAGGCGCGCTCCATGCCCCAGCGGGCGAAGTCGTGCCGGGCCATGCCGACGTCCATCAGCTCGATCGAGCAGCAGGCCAGCCCGAAGGTCATCGGCCAGAGCGAGCTGGAGCGCGCCCACCCGGCGACCTTCTCCACCGTGGTCAGCAGGAAACCGCTGGGAAGCTGTTCCTCAAGTCCCATGGGAACGACGATACCCAAGAGTGGACCAGGTGGTCCAAAGTGCGGAACGTGAACTGGACCACGTGGTCCACACTGGCCGTCACATCACACACCGCAGCGCACGAAAAGACGGACGCGCCTCCTCCAGGGAGTGCGCGTCCGTCCGGAAATGGGTCAGGGCCGGTGCCGTGCTGGCGCAGGCGGCACCGGCCCTGAGTCTTACGGGATCAGGGATCCAGGGTCAGAGATCAGCTCCCCAGACTCTGGTCCAGCGTCTGGGTGAGGATTCCCGGATCGCCGGACATCTCCCAGATCATCGCGCCGAGCATGTTCTTGCTCTTCAGCCAGGCGACCTTCTTCTGGATCGACCAGGGGTCGTCGAACGTCCACCACTGGCCGTTGTCGCCGGTGAAGCAGGACGTCGCCACCGCCTGTTCGTCATGGACGATCTTGCAGTTCGGCACGCTGGCGAGCAGGTTGCTGTAACCGCGCGTCCCGGCCTCCTCCTGGAACTGGCCGGGGGCGGCGCCGTTCGCGTCCTGCCATTCGCCGCTCTTGCCGCCGTCCTTGACCTGCTGCCAGCCGCGGCCGTAGTAGGCCAGGCCGATGGTCAGCTTGCGCGGGTTGATGCCCGCGTCGAGGTACGGCTGCACCGCGTTCTCGACGCTGAAGTGGAACGGGTACGGGTCATCGGTGTCGGTGTACAGGTTGCCCTGGTGGCCCGTCCGCTTGGGCTCCCAGGAGTTGTCGCTGCCCGCGCCGTGGAAGTCGTAGCCCTGGATGTTGAACATGTCCATGTACTTGTTGACCTCGGCCAGCTCCCAGCCGGCCTCGATCTTCGCCGGGTCCGCGGGGGTGAACGCGGTGAGCTGGTAGCGCTGACCGGTGGACTTCGTCAGCTCGTCGAGCTGGCGGCGGAACTCGGCGATGAGCAGCGTGTTGTTGCGCTTGTCGTCCGGGCTGACGTGGTTGCCCGGGTGCCCTTCGGCGCCCGGCCACTCCCAGTCGAGGTCGATGCCGTCGAAGATCCCGGCGCCGGTGCCCGGGCCGCCCTTGCCGTTGTACACGGGCAGGTTGCCCTTGATGTAGATGTCGAGGCAGGACTGCACGAACTTCTTGCGGGACGCGTCGGTCTTGGCGGCGTCGGAGAAGTACTTCGAGTACGTCCAGCCGCCGAGCGAGATCAGCACCTTCAGGTGCGGGTACTTCTTCTTGAGCTTCAGCAGCTGGTTGTAGTTGCCCTGGAGCTTCTCCCAGCCGGTGTCGCCCACGCCGTCCACCGACTGCGCGGCGCTGAACGGGCGCCCGTAGTCGGCCTCGGCGTCACCCGCGCCGTCGCCCTGGTTCGGGTCCTGCGGGTTCTGCGAGGTGCCCTTGGTGACACCGTGCAGGCAGGTCAGGTTGACAGGGTCGATGTTGCCGAAGGCGTAGTTGATGTGGGTGAGCCGCCGCGCGTTCCCGGTGGTGTCCAGGTTCTTCACGAAGTACTGGCGGCCGTAGATGCCCCACTGGACGAAGTAGCCGACCTTGGCGTAGCCGTCGCCGACGATGTCGGCCGTCTTCACCTTGACGGCGTCGCTGGCCGCGGACACGTTGTCGTAGGTGTCGCGGGCCTTGACGGTGAACGTGTATTCGGTGGACGGGGACAGGCCCCCGACCTTCGCCGACGTGCCGATCACGGTCGTCGCGACCTTGCCGTCGACCAGGACGTCGTAGTTCGCCACGCCGCTGGCGTCGGACGAGGCGCTCCACGAGAGCGACACGCTGCCGGCGTCCTTGGCGGTGCTGCGCAGGCCGCTCGGGGTGGAGGGCGCCGTCGTGTCGTCGGCGGGGTTGTTCGTCTTGACGGTGACGGGCGCGCTGGCGGGCGACAGGCCGCCCTTGCGGTCCCGCGCCTTGACGGTGAACGTGTACTCGGTGTTCGGCGTGAGGCCGGTGACCGTGGCGTTCGTCTCGGCCACCGTGGTGGCGAGCGTCGAGCCGTTGTACACCTCGTACGCGGTGATCGGCAGGCTGCCGGGGGCCGCCGCGTCCCACTTCAGCGAGACGGTCTTCGTCGTCTTCACCGGGGACGTCAGGTTGCCGGGCGCGGACGGCAGCACGTCGCCGGACCCGTCGCAGTTGACGTCGTTGACCCGGCAGGTCACCGGCTCCGCGCCGGCCCTGCTGACCGTGAAGGTCGGGCTGTAGGGCTCGGTCGTGCGGCCCGACTGGATCGTGGAGTTGTAGTGGGCGGGGGAAAGGGTGAACGTGCTGCCCGTCTGGGCGATCGAGCCGTTGTCGGCGCCGCTGGCGGTCACGCCGGCCGGCAGGGTGAACACGATCGACCAGTTGGAGATCGTCGCGCCGGAATTGTTCGCGACGATGAACTTGGCGCGCGACCCCTCGATGGAGTATTCCGCGGTGACGCCCGCCTTCACCGGCGGGCCCTCGCCCGAGCCGTCACAAGCCGCGCCGTTCAGCAGGCAGTTCGTCGGCTGCTCGGTGGTGGAGCTCAACGTGAACGTCGGGCTGTAAGGCTCGGTGTTCCCGCCCGCGCGGACGGTGTTGATATAGAACAGCGGACGGAGCGTCACCTTCGTCCCGTTCTGCGACAAGGTGGCGTTCTGCGGGTTGCTCGCGGTCACACCGGCGGGGAGCTCGAACGTCAGCGTCCAGTTGCTGACGGCGTTCGTGCCGGGGTTGGAGACCACGTACTTTCCGGTGGTCCCGGACAAACTGAAGGCCGCCGTCAGCCTGTCCGCCGCATGAGCGGGAGCGACGGCGAGCGAGGCCAACACAATGAAAGTGGTCAGGATTCCGATTATTCGGCGCATGCCGAACACCTACTTCCGGTGGGAGTCTTCCGGGGGGCGGGTTCCTTCCGCGGATCGGAGGGACTTCGGGGATCGGTGTGCCTGCGTTGATCGGGGTTTCTGCGTGGATTGGGGCTTCTTCGTGGAGGGGGGTTTCGTCGTGGACGGGGGACGGAGAATCGCGAGCATCTGATCGATCTGCGCCGACCGTGACCGGTCGACGCGCTCCGCCAGCCGCTTCGTCCAGCCGTCCTCGCCGCCGCCGATCTCGAGCCGGGCCATCTGGACCGCGTCGTCCTGGTGGCCGATCAGCAGGTTGAGGAACTCGCGCTCGAAACGGTCCGGCGGGGCCTGCTCCAACGCCGCCAGTTCGGCGTCGGTGGTCTCCGGCATGCCGCCGTGCGCGGCATGCTCGGACGACTCAGCGCGCAGCGGCCGCCGCCACTCGCGGAGCCGCCGCTGCATCTCCCTCGCCTCGGCGACCTGCGTGGTCTCGATCGCCGCGGCCAGGGTCTTCACCTCGGGGCGGACGGCATGCCGCTTGGCGAGCCGCACCAGCTTCACGCCCTGTTCCTGATGGGGAAGCATCATCTGCAGGAACATCACGTCGGTGGAGTTGAAGCCGTCGCCGCCCCGGGACGCGGGGGCGGAGCCGCCGGACGGTGAACCGCCGGCGGCCCCGCACTGGGCGAACACCAGGACAGCGCACGCGGCGAGGAGCGCCAGCGCACCGTATTTCACGACACCGCGCTTCACCGCGGGGCGTTCCGCAGCGCGGCCGTCCGGCACAGGGGGTTCGGCCGGAGGGGGTGGCTCGGCCGTGTGCGGGACGGTGACGCGGCGGTCGGCCGCTGGGCGGTCGGCCGCGGGAGGGTCGGCCGCGGGCCGGTCCGCCGCCGCGGCCCCCGTGGTGGTGGGGGCCTGCGGGGCGGACCGTCCCGTGGCGCGGCGGCCGGTCGCGTGGCGCTTCATGTGGGGCAACTCATCGCGTGCGCTTCATCCTCGTCGCGCTCAGACCTTCTGCCAGAGCGCCGCGGTGTTCGCGGGTTCCCAGCCGGCCAGCGCCGTGTGCGGCTGAAGGCAC
>NZ_SMJX01000030.1 GCF_004348535.1 Actinomadura sp. KC216 | reverse complement strand
TTGCCGCACGGGACCGACCGACGCAGTCCCAAACGGCGAGAACGTCAATGCGGGCCGGGCTTCCGGGCCGCCGCCGCCCGGCGGACCCCCGGCCGAGAAAACCAGCAAATCCGGAAATCTTCCACCAGGGAGGAGGATCATCCTCCATCACCCTCCTTCCGGCCCGGCCACAAGGACGTCACCCCGGGGCATGGCGGTACTGATCAGTATGCGTCCGCTTCCTTCCGATTATCCGGCTACGGAGAATTAACGGACGATCACGCACCGCTCTGATCACGCCGGCGTCCCGGCGTCCCGCTTGAACACCTGCGGATTCGGCTGCGAGAATCTCACCCAGCCGGGCATCGAATGCGGTCCGATCACCGCGGACATCCCGGATCAGGCCTCTGAAAAGCCCCAGGGGGCGAGCTGGCGAATGGCACCGGAACCCAGAATCGTCAAAGAGACCTTCACCCGCCTGGAATCCCACCCCGCGGGCGCGATGAGCTATTTCTACGGCCGCCTTTTCGCGGCGGAACCGCGGCTGCGGGCGCTCTTCCCACCCGCGATGGGCGCCCAGCACGACCGCTTCTTCCACGCGCTCACCCGGCTCGTCTGGAGCCAGGACAACCCGGAGGACCTCGCCCGCCACCTCGCCCGGCTCGGCCGCGGCCACCGCAAGCACGGGGTGCTGCGCGAGCACTACCCCGCCGTCGAGGCCGCGCTCATCGCGACGCTCCGCTCGTTCGCCGCCGACGTGTGGACCGCCGAGGCCGAGCACGCCTGGACCTCCGCCTACCGGTCCGCCGCCGCGACGATGATCGAGGCCGCGGAGCGCGACGCGGCGGACGCCCCGCCCTGGTGGGTCGCCGAGGTCGCCGCGCACGACCGCCGCTCCGGCGACCTCGCGGTCCTCACGCTGCGGCCCGAACGCCCGCTGCCATTCCTGCCGGGCCAGCGCGTCAGCGTGCAGACGCCCCGCTGGCCCCGCGTCTGGCGGCCGTACTGGATCGCGAACGCGCCCCGCTCCGACGGGACGCTGCGCCTGCACGTCCGCGCCCGCCCCGCCGGATGGGTGAGCGGCGCGCTGGTGCGGCACACCGGGCCCGGCGACACCGTGCTGCTCGGCCCGGCCGCGGGCGCGATGACGCTCGACCGGGACTCCGGCCGCGGGCTCCTGCTGATCGGCGGCGGCACCGGCCTCGCCCCGATGAAGGCGCTCGCCGAGCAGGCCCTCTCGTCCGGCCCGGGACGGGGCGTCCACCTGGTCGTCGGGGCCCGCGGCGAGCAGGACCTCTACGACCTCGACGGCCTGCGCGTGCTGGAGTCCGCCTACCCGCGGCTGCGCCGGACCACGGTCCTGTCGCGACCGCCCGAGCCCGGCGACGCGCCCGCCGAGGGGCCGGATTCCCTGCGGGGCCGGCTGCCCGACGTCCTGCCCGGCCTCCTGGACCGCCTGCCCCACTGGGAGGACCTCGACGCCTACGTCGCCGGGCCCGCCCCCTTCGTCCGGAGCACCGCCACCGCGCTGCAGCGGCACGGGATGCCCCTCGCCCGGATCCACCACGACCTGCTCGACGCGGAGGACGAAGGGCCCAGCGCGAGCGCGGTCGCCGGGGCGGCCGTCACCACCCCGCGCGTTCGCGCAGGAACCTGGTCGTCGGCTCGTCCGCCGGATAGAACGACTCGATCGCCAGTTCCGCGACCGTGATGTCGACCGGCGTGCCGAACGTCGCGATGGTGGTGAAGAACGACAGCTCCCGCCCGTCCACCCGCAGCCGGAGCGGGACGACCACCTCGTCGCCCGCGGGCGGCGCGAACGCCTCCCCCACGTCCCCGGGGAAGCCGCGCAGCTCCCGGTAGAGCTGCGCGAGGCCCGCGTCCGCGGTCAGCGCCACGTGCCGCCGCACCCGGTCGATCATGTGCGCGCGCCACTCGGGCAGGTTCAGGATGTGCTTCGCCATCCCGTCGGGATGCATGCTGAGGCGCAGCACGTTCAGCGGCGGCTCCAGCAGCTCCGGCGCGACGTTCTCCATGAAGAGCCCGGCCGCGCCGTTGGCGTCGATCAGGTTCCAGAACCGGTCCACGACGACCGCAGGGAACGGCTCGTGCCCGTCCAGGACCTGCTTCAGCGCCGCGCGGACCGAGTCCATCCGCGGCTCCTCGAACGGCGTCTCGCCGAACACCGGCGCGTACCCGCCCGCCACGAGCAGCAGGTTCCGGTCGCGCAGCGGGACGTCCAGGTGCTCGGCGAGCCGCAGGACCATGTCCCGGCTCGGCGCCGAGCGCCCGGTCTCCACGAAGCTGAGGTGCCGTGTCGACACCTCAGCCGCCGACGCCAGCTCCAGCTGGCTCAGCCTGCGCCGCTGCCGCCACGCGCGCAGCAGATCCCCCACCGGTCTGACATCGCTCAAGGCCGCCGTCATGGCCCCGACGTTACCTGCGCCAGGTAATGGCGGCGATTACACCCCGGGTAACGGGCGACGAGCCCGCTGCCTTTACGGTGTAGATTTTTTATTAAGGTGCGCGCCGAAGAAGGCGAAGATCCGGTCCCAGCCGTCGGGCGCGTGCTCGCGGCCCCGGCCGAGCCCGAAGACGATCTTCGCGACGGGGCCGAGCGGGGGCGGCGGCGCGAACCCGGTGAGGAAGCCGTGCCCGGCACCCGGGTACTCCTTCACGTCGTGCGTCACGTCCGCGATCGCGAGGGCCCGCTCCAGTTTGGCCGCCGCCCGGCGCAGCGTCGGGTCGGCGCCGCCGTAGCTCGCGACGATCGGGCACGCGCCGCGCAGCGCCTCCTCCGGCCGGCGCGGCAGGATGCCGTAGTTGACGGCCGCGGCCTGGAAGTCGTACTTCGCCGCCGCGACCAGCGCGAACCCGCCGCCCATGCAGAACCCGCACACGCCCACGTCGCCCGTGCAGTCGTCCCTGGCGGCGAGCCATGCCCGGGTCGCCTCGATGTGGTCGTAGGTGGACCCGCGGCGGGCGCGCATGTCCCGCAGCGCCTTGGTGACGCAGCGCACCCACGGCGCCCCGCCGTACAGGTCGGGCACGACGGCGAGGTACCCGTTCGCGGCGAACCGGTCGGCCTGGGCGCGCATGTCCGCGTTCGCGCCCATCGCCTCGAACACGACGACCACGCCCGGCCACGGCCCCTCCCCCTCGGGGACGGCGAGGTAGCCGGGCAGCTCCCGCGCACCCGCGGGAATGGTTATGTCAGACATACCGTCCAATAATTCCGGATCGGTGCGCGCCCGCCTAGACCTTCCGCCACTTGGGGATCCAGGTCCCGTCCTCGACGACGTAGTCGCCGAACAGGTCCGGGGCCTCCTTGCGCACCACTTCGCCGATCTTGCCGAACAGCAGCCGGATCTCCTCCTCCGCGCCCGGCGCGGTGCGGTTCTCCAGGGTGTGGCGCAGCGTGCGGACGTTGGCCGTCCAGACCAGGCCCGTGCCGACGCCCTCGGGCGCGAACCTGCGCATGAACGACGTCTTGTGCTTCTTCTCCTTGAACGGCACGCCCTCGTCGTCCAGCCCGAAGTGCCCGGCCATCCACGCCTGGAACTCCTCCATCTGCTCCAGCATGGCGGTGGCGCGCTTCATCAGCTCGGCGTCCTCGCGGGCCCACTCGGGGAACCAGAAGGGGATGTCCTGGAGCCGGACGAACCGCATCGACTCCTGCGAGATCGCCACCCCCGGGCGGTGCCGCACCAGCTCGTGGGTGAGGACGCGGCTCACGTTGTGCAGGACGAAGCTGAAGCTGACGTGCTCCAGCACCGAGCCGTGCAGGCTGCGCAGGATGTTCTCCAGGTACTGGCCCGAGTCGGTCCGGATCTTGACCACGTTGGGGTTCAGGGCCGGCTCCCAGGAGCGGTAGCAGAGCCGTCCCGCGAACTCGGCGAGGTTCTGCGGGTCGTTCAGCTCGTCGTCGAGGTCGCCCCGGTCGAGGCGCTCCAGCCAGCTCTCGCCGCCGACGTCCCGCAGGTAACGGGCCACCTCGTCGTAGTCCAGCTCGGGCCGCGCGACGAGGAACACCTCCGGTTCGACGCTCTTCACTCTCGTATCCCCCTCGCTCGTTTCCGTCGTCCCTAGGAAACCACCCCGGGCGAGACGCCCGCGACCTGGGCACGGCCGGTCTCCTCCAAGCCCGACCACGGAGATCACCGGGACCGGTACCGTTGCCCGCGGAGGGGACCATGACGTATCAGGGCATTCTCGACCGGGCCAGGAAGTTCGAGCGGCAGGGGCGGGCCGGGGAGGCCGCGGCCGCGTTCGCGGAGGCCGCCGAGGCCATGGAGGCTCGGGGCGACTGGGCGCCCGCCGTCGCGGCGCGGGCGCGGTGCGCACGGGCGCTCGCCGCGGCGGGCAAGACGGGCGAGGCGCAGCGGCTGCTCGACACGCTCGACCGGGGCGCCGCGTCGATGCCCGCCGAGGTCCGTGCCGGGCTGGACGCGCAGGCGGCGCACGTCATGGCCGCCGCGGGCCGTACCGGCGAGGCGGCGCGGCGGGCGTGGGCGGCGATGAGCGGGTTCTGGGCGCTGCACGACGCCAAGCGCGCCGACGCCGCCGGGGTCCACGCGGCGCGGCTCATCGTCAAGGACGCCGGGCCGCGGGAGGCGCTGCGGCCGCTGCGGGAGCTGATGGCGCAGATGCCGCCCGGCGGGGACGGGCACCGGCAGGTCGCCAAGCTGCTCGCCGACGCCGAGCGGCGGCCCGACCGCGACCACGACGTCCTGATCACCGACCCCGACGGCGCCGCCTGGGGGCGTCTCGCCGCGGCGCTCGCCGTGGGGGCGCACCTCGCGGTCGGCAACGGGGTGCCGTGGAACACCCTCGGCGACGATCCCGGCGGCGACCGGGACCTGCTGGAACGCGACTGGGGCGTCACCGACCACGCGACCTGGCGCGAGCAGATGGACGGGCTGCTCGAGGCCCGCAACAGCGACCCCGCCATCCAGATGGTGCTCGACCGGCGCGGCCGCGGCGCCGACCAGGGGGCGTGGCGCGCGGCGATCGTGGCCTGGTGCCGGGAGCGGGACATCGCGGAGCAGACCGTCCACGAGGTCGTCGAGCTGTCCGGGCGGATCCTGCGGTACGAGTCGCGCTTCCGCGCCGACGGCCTCCTGCGGGCGGACGGCCGGGTCGAGAGCGTCTACGGCTACGACTTCGGCCGCGCGGTGAACATGGCCCGGTGGGGCCTGAACGCCGGGTACTGCGACGCGGAGGAGGCCGAGAAGTGCGTCCTCACCGCCGGGCAGCGCGCCAACCAGGTCTACTCGTCGTGGGGCGCGTTCTCCGCCGGGTACATCCTCGGGCGGATGCTGCGGTTCGACGACGGCGAGTTCGGCGAGTGGTACGAGCGCTCCGTCGCCGGGCACCGTGTCCTGGCCGAAGACCCCGACAGCCCCTGGCGGCGCATGGCCTGGGGCTAGGCGGGCCCTGTCACGGCGTCGATGTCGGCGAGGATCGCACGGCGGGACTCCTCGTCCAGCGACGAGGCGGTCACGGCGTTGCGGGCCAGGGACGCCAGGCCGTCGCGGCCGAGCCCGAACACCTCGGCGGCGATGCGGTACTCGCCGGTGAGGGTCGTGTCGAACATCGGCGGGTCGTCGCTGTTCAGCGTGAGGAACAGGCCCTCGTCCAGCATCCGCGGCAGCGGGTGCTCGGCGAGGGAGGCGACCTGCCCGGTGCACACGTTGGACGTCGGGCACACTTCGAGCGGGATCCGCGTCTCGCGCAGGTGCGCGACGAGGCGCGGATCGTCCAGGCAGCTGGTGCCGTGGCCGATCCGCTCGGCGCGCAGGCCCTCGACGGCCTCCCAGATCGTCTCGGGACCGGTCATCTCGCCGGCGTGCGGGAGGCTGCGCAGCCCGGCGGCGCGGGCGGCGGCGAACGCGTCGCGGAACGCGTCCCGGTGCGGCGGGCGCATCTGCTCGATGCCGCCGAGGCCGAACCCGACGAGCGCCTCCGGCGGGTGCCGGAGCGCGTGGTCGAGGGTGCCGCGGGCGCCCTCGGCGCCGAACTCGCCGGGGATGTCGAAGATGTAGGCGACGCGGACGCCGAGCCGCTCGCGGGCCTCGCGGACCGCGTGGTCGAGCGCCTCGGTGATCGCGGGCATCGGCATCCCGGCGCGCTGGTGGGTGTACGGGGTGACGGTCAGCTCGACGTACCGGACGTTCTGGGCGGCGAGGTCGCGGGCGGTGCCGGACACGAGCGTCCCGACGTCCTCCGGCGTCCGGACGAGGCCGGACACCGCCTCGTACACCTCGGCGAAGTGCGGGAAGTCGCGGAACTCGTAGAAGGCGCGCAGCTCGCGCTCGTCCACCGGGACGGGTCCGTCGGGGTGGCGGCGGGCGAGTTCGAGCACGGTCGGGACGGAGGCGGAGCCCACGAGGTGGACGTGCAGCTCGACCTTCGGCAGGGCGTCGATGAACGCTTCGATGGAGGTTGTTCCGGTGAGCACGCCGCGAAGCTAACAGCCCGACCGCGCGGTCCGGAAGGCGATCCGGGCGAAGCTGCCACGAAATTGTCAGGAACGGTCCAAGGGTGGCGTTCCTGGTAGACAGGGGGCGTGCGGGCGGCTCGGTTGATCTCGATGGTGCTGCTCCTGCAGTCGCGGGAGACGATGACGGCGGGCGAGCTGGCGCGGGAGCTGGAGGTGTCCGAGCGCACCGTCTACCGGGACATGGAGGCGCTGTCGGCGGCCGGGGTCCCGGTGTACGCCGAGCAGGGCCGCGCCGGCGGGTACCGGCTCGTCGGCGGGTACCGGACGCGGCTGACCGGGCTCACCCGCGAGGAGGCGGAGGCGCTGTTCCTGTCCGGGCTGCCGGGCCCGGCCGACGACATGGGGCGCGGCGACGCGGTGGCCGCGGCGGAGCTGAAGGTCCTCGCGGCGCTGCCCGCCTCGCTGCGGGACGCGCCGTCGCGGGCGGGCCAGCGGTTCCACCTGGACGCGCCGGGCTGGTTCGGCGAGTCCGGCCCGCCGCCGCTGCTGCGCGACCTCGCCCGCGCCGTCTGGGAGGACGAGCCGGTCGAGCTGCGCTACCGCCGCAAGGACGCCGAGGTCACGCGGACGGTCGAGCCCTACGGGCTGGTGCTGAAGAACGGCACCTGGTACCTCGTCGCGCGGGTCGGCGGCAGGCCGCGCACCTACCGGGTCGACCGGGTCGCCGGCGTCCGGCCGACCGGGGCCCGCTTCGACCGCGACGAGGACTTCGACCTCGCCGCGCACTGGCGGGAGCAGGCCGCGTCGTTCGTGCGGTCGATGCTGCGGGAGGAGATCACCGTCCGGCTGTCGCCGGCCGGGATGCGGATGCTGCGCTACGCCGTCGAGCCGTACGCGGCGCGGCGGGCGCAGGAGGACGCCGGTGAGCCCGACGCGGAGGGATGGGTGGTGACGACGCTTCCCATCGAGTCGATGGTGGTCGCGGCGTCGGAGCTGATGCGGTTCGGGCCGGAGGTCGAGGTCCTCGCGCCGCCGGAGCTGCGGGAGCGGATGGCGGGCGCCGCCGCCCGGCTCGCGGAGCTGTACGCGTCCCGCTGATCCGGGCGCGGCGGCGAATGGCGCGGGGAGCCCGGCGCGCCGGCGTCAGGCGCGGGCGGCGGCCTCGGCCGTGCGGCGGATGCCGTCGTACTCGTCGTGCACGTCGGCGAGCGCGAGGGCGCCCACCAGCCAGGACAGCTTCTCCTCGCCGCCGCCCCTGGCCACGTCCTCCAGCAGCTCGCCGGGGTCGGACGGCAGGCCGAGCCGCTCGGCGGCGGCGGCCGCGCGCTCGTCGACGAAGGGCCCGGCCTCCGGCCAGAACATCTGCGCCTCGCGCAGGAACACCGTCAGGCCGGCGTCGTCCATCCCGGGGATCTCCCGGAGGAGGTCGCGCAGCCGCCCGGCGTCGCCGTCCGCCGCCGCCCGGAGCCGCTGCAGGTCGCCGCCGTAGCGGTCCATGACGAGGCGGGTGGCCTCGCCCAGCCGCCGGGACGCCTGCTCGGCACCGTCGTAGCCCGCGCGGTCGATGACCTCGGACCGTTCGCCCTCGTCCGACTTCGCCATCTCGGGCGCGCTGTCCCAGTGCCGGTCCAGCAGGGCGCGGGTCGCGTCGACGGCGGCCCGCGACGGCGCGCCGTCGTCGGCGAGGATCGCCAGGACCAGCAGCCGGAACAGCCCCGCCGCCGTGTTGGTCACCGTGAAGCCGGTGGCCTCGGCGACGTAGCCGTCCGGGTGCCGGTCCAGCAGGGTCCGGACGGTGGCCTTGGTGCGTTCGTCCATGGGCATGGCCGTTCGCCTCCTCGTCCCGGCCGCGGCTAGCCCTGCTTGCGCGCGATCGCCTCGGCGAGTTCTTCCTTGGTCATCTTCGAGCGGCCCTGCACGTCGAGGCCGGCCGCGCGGTCGTACAGCTCCTTCTTGCTGCTGCCCTCGACGTCCACGCCGCCGAAGCTCTTCCCGCGCCCGCGGCGGGCCTGGGGGTCCTTGGCCCGCGGGTCGGACGGGCCCTTGCGGCCCTTCGGGAGCCAGCGGTCGCCGCGCTTCTCGAACTTGTGCTTGAGCGCCGAATAGGCGGTGCGGTGCGCCCGCTCCCCCTCCCCGTAGGTCTCGACCGCGGAGTCGTGGGCCTTGGCGAAGGTCTCCTGGGCCTCCTTCGGGGAGCGCTGGAGCGTGCTGGGGAGCTCCTGCATCCGCAGCTTGCCGCTCTTGGTCATCATCGGCATGGCTCCTCCTTCCAGGTCACTGGAGCCATAACCGCCTCAAACCATCTGAAACAGGAGCAAATCCCAGCGTCAGCGGTAGCCGGTGACGTCGGCGGGCAGCCCCTTGTCCTGCACCTCGACGAGGTAGCGCCAGGCGTCGGGGCGGCTGCCGTCGGCGTCGGTGAAGCCGTACTCCTTCGCGAGCCCGCCGCTGGACAGCGACGCGCCGTTCCAGCGGGCCCGGTCCGGGTCGGCGGCGAGCGCCGCGACGGCCCGTCCCACGTACGCCGGGGACTCCGAGATCGCGAAGTGCGGGACGACCTTGGTCGCGTCGCGCCAGTTCGCCTCGGTGACGCCGAAGTTGTCGAGCATCGCCTCCGAGCGCAGCCACCCGGGCGTCAGCGCCAGTGCCGTCGCCCCGTACTGCGCGATCTCCTCGGACTGGGCGAGCGCCATCCTGATCACGGCGCTCTTGACGAGGTCGTAGAAGTAGCCGACGTCCTTGCGGTACGCCGCGTTGTACTCGGCGGTCCCGTCGGTCATCTCGATCACGAGGCCGCCGGGCTCGCGGATCAGCAGCGGCAGGGCGCGGTGGCTGGTGATGGCGTGGGTGTCGATGCCGAGCCGCAGCATCCGCAGCCCGCCGTCGAGGGACTGCTCCCACAGCGGCTTGCCGAACTCGAAGTAGCGGTCCGAGCCCCAGACGTCGTTGACGAGGACGTCCAGCCGGCCCTGCTCGGCGTCGATGCGCGCGACGAGCGCGGCGACCTGCTCCGGGTCGAGGTGGTCGACCCGGACGGCGATTCCCTCGCCGCCCGCGGCCGTCACCAGCTCAGCGGTCTCCTCTATGGTCTCGGGACGGTCCATCTCCGAGCGGTCCGCCCGGGTGGAGCGTCCGGTCACGTACACGGTCGCGCCGGCGGCGCCGAACTCCACGGCGATGCCGCGTCCCGCGCCGCGCGTCCCGCCCGCGACCAGGGCGATCTTTCCTGCCAGCGGGGTGTTCTGTGTGGTGGCACTGCTCATGGGGACGATGCTGGCACCGAAACCTGACAACCCATGTCAGCGTTCCGTCCCGGCGTGCCGCCACGAGGGCGGGGGCGGGGTCAGTTGAAGATGCTCACCCCTCCCGGGCCGACGAGCAGCCCGACCACGATCAGCACGATGCCGAAGATCAGTTCGCGGCGGGCGAGGATCACATAGACCCCGGCGATGACCAGGATCACGGCGATGAGCCACAGAATCGTCATCATGGCGGCCGGGATCCCCCCGGAGAGGGCCCGGAAACGGGCATCGCGTTTCGGATGTCCGAAAAGGCTGTTATGTACCCCACAGCACGGACCCCGGGTGCGGAGAGGGGATTACTCCCCTCTCCGCTGGGATAACGGCGATCACTGCGTCGCGGAAGGGCGGCGCCGTGGCCGGTCACCCAGTCTTCCCTTGCGCGCTGGGTCGCGATAGGACCCAGAGGACCATTTCGCCCTGCCGTCCCTCCTGCTTTGGGACTAGGGACGGCTCAGCCTCAGGACGTTGGCCACGATCCGGTGCCCGGCGCCGCCCGCCGCGGTGAGGATGGACTCCGGGTGGAACTGCACCGCCCAGCGCCGCCGCTCCGGGGCCTCGATCGCCATCACGACGTCGCCGGTCAGCGCCGTCACCTGGAACCCCTTCACCCGGTCGGGCGTGGCGTGCAGCGAGTGGTAGCGGGCCGCGGTGAACTCGTCCGGGAGGCCGTCGAACAGCGCTCCGCCGGCGACCTTGACCTGGCCGGGCTTTCCGTGGGACGGCTCGGGCAGCAGCGTCAGCTCGCCGCCCGCGTGCTCCACCATCGCCTGCAGGCCGAGGCAGACGCCGAAGACCGGGAGGTTCCGCTCGTCCAGGGCGTCCAGGAGGGCGTGGGCGGCGAAGTCCTCGGGACGGCCCGGCCCCGGAGACAGGACGACCAGGTCGGGCGCGTGCTCGTCCAGCATCCGCGCCGGGAACCCGTGCCGGAGGGTCACGACGTCGGCGCCCTGCTGGCGGAAGTAGTCGGCGAGGGTGTTGACGAACGAGTCCTCGTGGTCGACGAGCAGCACCTTCAGCCCGTCCCCCTGCCGCTCCGGCTCCTCACGCGGCCCGGCGTCGGCGCCGCCCTCCTGGGACTCGGCGAGCGCGCCGAGCAGCGCGCTGGCCTTGAGGTGCGTCTCGCGCTCCTCCTCGTCGGGGTCGGAGTCGTACAGCAGCGTCGCCCCGGCCCGGACCGTCGCGATCCCGTCGCGGATCTGCGCCGTCCGCAGCGTCAGTCCCGTGTTCATCGACCCGTCGAAGCCGATGCACCCGACCGCGCCGCCGTACCAGCGGCGCGGCGACTCCTCGTGGTCCTCGATGAACTGCATCGCCCACGTCTTCGGCGCGCCGGTGACGGTGACCGCCCACATGTGGGTGAGGAACGCGTCGAGCGCGTCGAACCCGGGGCGCAGCCGTCCCTCGATGTGGTCGACGGTGTGGATCAGCCGCGAGTAGATCTCGATCTGCCGGCGGCCGAGGACGCGCACGCTGCCGGGCACGCAGATCCGCGACTTGTCGTTGCGGTCCACGTCGGTGCACATGGTCAGCTCCGACTCGTCCTTGGCGGACGACAGGATCGCGCGGATCTGCTCGGCGTCCTCCAGCGCGTCGGCGCCGCGCTTGATCGTCCCGGCGATCGGGCACGTCTCGACCCGGTCGCCGGCGACCCGGACGAACATCTCCGGCGACGCGCCGACCAGGTACTCGCCCTCCCCCAGGTTGAACATGAACTCGTACGGGGCCGGGTTGGTCTCACGGAGGCGCTCGAAGAACGCGGCGGGCGCGTCGCACCGGCCGTACATGGCGTGCCCCGGCGTCACCTCGAACAGGTCGCCGCGGATGAACTTCACCTTCGCGTCCCGCACCGTCTGCGCGTACACGCCGGGCACCGGCTGCGGCGGAAGCTCCGCCCGCGCCTCCGGGACGGGCGTCGGCTCGGTGGCGCGCGGCAGTCCCGCCGTGCTCGTGCCGCCGATCTCGAACTCGTAGGAGAGGCGGTGCGAGGTCTCGCGCTTGCGGTCCACGACGACGAGCTCGTCGGGCAGGTGCAGGACGAGGTCGCGCTGGTCGTCCGGGCGCTCCAGGCGGGTCCGCAGCGGCTCGAACTGCAGCGACAGGTCGTACCCGAACGCCCCGTAGAGGCCGAGGTGCGGGTCGTCGCAGCCGAACAGGCCGACGACGGCGCGCAGGGCGGTGAACACGGTCGGCTGGCGGCTGCGCTCCTCCTCGGTGAAGAACTCCTCCGCCGGGGGGACGAACACCTCGAAGAGGCCGGGCTCGTCGGCCCGGACCTCGCCGACGCCGCGGAGGACGGCGGCCATGGCGGGCAGGACGACGCGTCCCCGCTCGTTGAGGGCCCGGACGGCGACCGTCCGGCCGCGGGCGACGATCTCCGCGCAGGGGTCGGTGTAGGCCATGTGCCAGCGGCTGTAGCGGCCCGGATACTCCATCCCGGAGCTGAGGACGCCGCCGCGCCGCTCCCCCACGGCGGCGACGAGGGCGTTCAGCACGTCGGACTTGCGCTCGGGGTCGACCGGGGTGGCCGTACGGCTCACCCGTACGCCCCCGGTCGTGACGAACTCGCTGGTCAGCGGCTGCTGTGAGACGGTCTCCACCGCGGTGGCCCCTCATGTCGGGCCCTCACCAGGCGGGTAACACGCAAAACGACCGCCGGTGAGGGCGGTCGCCTGATCTGAACACGCACGAACCGGCACCGCCTCTAGCGGCGCCACCACCACTGGGAGGCTGCGGTTCGCATGCGGCGAGGTTACCATGGGCACAGCTGAAAGGGATCACTTACTTCACCGGGCGGGCTCCCATGACCAGCAAGAACACCGAGTTCGAACTGCGCGGCGTCAACCATCTCGCACTGGTCTGCAGCGACATGGAGCGGACCGTGGACTTCTACCAGGGCGTGCTCGGCATGCCGCTGATCAAGACGATCGAGCTGCCGATGGGCTGGGGGCAGCACTTCTTCTTCGACTGCGGCGGCGGGAACGCGCTCGCCTTCTTCTGGTTCCCGGACGCGCCCGAGCCCGTCCCCGGCGTGTCCGCGCCGAAGACCCTGCCCGACCGGGGCGAGCTGCTGTCGGCCGTGGGGTCGATGAACCACGTCGCGTTCGACGTCCCGCCGGAGCGGATCGAGGAGTACCGCGACCGGCTGATCGCCAAGGGCGTCGACGTCGGGGTGCTGCTCAACCACGACGACAGCGAGTTCGGCGTCGCGCCGGAGAACCACGAGGGCGTGTTCGTCCGCTCCATCTACTTCAAGGACCCCGACGGGATCCTGCTGGAGTTCGCCGCGTGGACCCGGGAGCTCGACCGGCCCACCGACGTCCGGCACGAGCCGCGGACCGCCGCCGACCGCACGGTCTGAACGGGCCCGACCGCCCCGCCCGATCGGCGCCCGACCGGCCACACACCCCCCTCTTCCTGGTGGAACGATCCACTCAGTCGTGCCGTGAGCGAGATCACAACGTGATCATGTGGCGTGTACTCTCGCCCGGCCGCACTCTCCGGCACGGCACGGTCACGCGATCCGGACGGCCGCGCCCGCGACGCACGACGAGGAGGACTCCCGTTGGCTCCCGAGAACCCGAAAGTCCCGGTCTCCAAGGACACCGATCCGCCCCCGCCGTCCCGGCCCTCGCCCCCGCCTCCGGCTCCGCCGTCCGGTGGGCGCTCCGACCGGAGCCCCTGGAACTGGCTGCTGCTCCTTCCGGTCGCGGTGCCGCTGATGACGTTCCTCTACAACAGCGACGAGCCCCGCCTGGCCGGGTTCCCCGCCTTCTACTGGATCCAGCTCGCCTTCATCCTGCTCGGCGTGAGCAGCACGGTCGTCGTGTACCGGATGACCAGGAAGCGGGGCTGAGGCATGGCGAGCGACCACGTCACCGAGATCGTCGTCTTCTCCCTGTTCTTCCTCGCGGTCAGCGGGATGGGGTTCGTCGCGGCGCGGTGGCGCCGGGCCGAGACCCTCGACAACCTGGACGAGTGGGGCCTCGGCGGCCGCAGCTTCGGCAGCTGGGTCACCTGGTTCCTGATCGGCGGCGACCTCTACACCGCGTACACGTTCGTGGCCGTCCCGGCGCTGGTGTTCGGCGCGGGCGCGGCGGGGTTCTTCGCCGTCCCGTACACGGTCGTCGTGTATCCGCTGGTGTTCCTGTTCCTCATCCGGCTCTGGTCGGTGTCGCACGTGCACGGGTTCGTCACGCCGGCCGACTTCGTCCGGGCGCGGTTCGGGTCGCCGACCCTCGCGCTGCTGGTCGCGATCACCGGCATCGTCGCGACGATGCCCTACATCGCGCTGCAGCTGGTCGGCATCGAGGCGGTGCTGAAGGCGATGGGCGTGCACGGCCACTGGCCGATCATCATCGCGTTCGTGATCCTCGCGGCCTACACCTACCAGTCGGGGCTGCGGGCACCGGCGCTGATCGCCTTCGTCAAGGACGCGCTGATCTACCTGGTGATCATCGTGGCGGTGCTGTACATCCCGGCGAAGCTCGGCGGCTGGGGCGAGGTCTTCGGGGCGGCGAAGGCCAAGTTCGAGGCGACGCCCGCGCCCGGGGACGGGATCACGATCGCCGGGAGCGGCCAGCTCAACTACGCGATGCTGGCGCTCGGCTCGGCGATGGCGCTGTTCCTGTACCCGCACAGCGTCACCGGCGTGCTCGCCGCCCGCAACCGCGACACGATCAAGCGGAACATGGCGGCGCTGCCCGCCTACAGCCTGGTGCTCGGGCTGATCGCGCTGCTCGGCTACATGGCGATCGCCGCGGACGTGAAGCCGGTCACCACCGACGGCAAGCCCGACGCGAACACGGCCGTCCCGGTGCTGTTCGACCAGATGTTCCCCGACTGGTTCGCGGGGGTGGCGTTCGCCGCCGTCGGCATCGGCGCGCTGGTCCCGGCGGCGATCATGTCGATCGCCGCGGCCAACCTGTTCACCCGCAACATCTACCGGGAGTACATCAGGCGGGACGCGACCGAGAAGCAGGAGGCCACGGTCAGCAAGCTGGTGTCGCTGATCGTCAAGGCGGGCGCGGTGGCGTGCATCCTCGCGCTGGACCCGGAGTTCTCCATCGACCTCCAGCTGATCGGCGGCGTGATCATCCTGCAGACGCTGCCGTCGGTGGCGCTCGGCCTGATGACGCGCTGGTTCCACCGGGGCGCGCTCATCGCCGGATGGGTCGGCGGCATGGCCGCGGGCCTGTGGATGCTGTACCAGATCCCGAACCCGGCGAAGGGCAAGGAGCACTTCGGCGGCTCGGCCTACCCGCTGAGCGACCTCGGCTTCGACACCGACATGACGATGTACGCCGGGATGCTGGCGCTCGCCGTCAACGTCGCGGTCGCGGTGATCGGCACCGTGGTCTGCAGGGCCGCGCGGCTGGCGGACGGCCTGGACGCGACCCGCACGTCCGACTACTTCGCGGACGAGGGCGACCCGAAGGTCAAGGAGCTGGACCTGACCTCCAGCACCTGAGCCGCCGCCGCTAGCAGCCGAGCCGCCGGCAGGTGACGGAACCGCACGTTTCCACGCGGGGTCTGCGTATTTCCGCACCGGCGCATTTCGCACCGGCGGCGTGTTTCCCTTCCGGGTGCCCGAAAAGCCGTTTCGGGCACCCGGCGGCGTGATCGCGTCCGTCAGCTGGGATTTCGGCGAAGGCTGACCGGTGATCGAACACTGCGGAGATCGTCCCCGTCAAGATCCGGTGCTTGACCGGAGGCGGCCACCGGCACTGCCTGCGGCTTCACAAAAGGCCTGGTCAGAGGCCGGGATCTTGGCAAATTATTAGGATAGTTTCCTATTTATGCCGAAAAGACCAGCGGCCGTGCTGACGGCCGCCGCGCTCACCGCGGCCCTACTTGGGGCCGCCCCGTCGAGCGCGGCGTCGGCGGCCTGCAACCCGGACCCCCGCGAACTCATGGTCACCTACCAGCCGGTCGACCACACCGTCGCCGACGCGCAGTACCACCTCGCGCGGCTGACCATCGACAACAACGACAACAGCTGCGCCCTGGGCAGCGCCGGATGGGCGCTGTACTTCAACGGCGTGCGGCAGCCGACCGCCGTCCTCGCCGGCGAGGTCGGCGACATCGGCCGCAAGCAGCTCGCATCCCAGGGCCTCGCCGTGGCCCGCGCCGACGCCGCGCAGAGCGGCGACTTCTACGCGCTCAAACCCGCGGACGGCTTCAAGGCGATCGCCCCCGGCGAGCGCCGCGAGATCGACATCTACTTCGAGGTGTGGGCCGTCCACAAGTCCGACGCCCCCAGCGGCTGGACGATCGCCTACGACGGCGGCAAGCCCGCGTGGGTGCCGGCCAAGTCGCTCCTCGACCCGACCGACCCCAAGCAGACGAAGGCCTTCTCCGGCGACAACCGCCCCGTGGAGACGGCGGCGACCCGGTACGCCGAGAACACCGCGCCGAAGCTCGACCTCACGCTCCAGCAGAGCCTCGTCCCGCAGCCGCTGTCGGCGAAGTCGTCCGGCGGCGCGGTCGCGATCGGCGGCAAGTCGCCGGTCACGGCCCCGCGCGAGCTGAGCCGCGAGGCCGGCTACCTGCGCTCCGCGCTGAGCGACGTCACCCGCGGGCAGGGCGCGCCGATCGCGCTGAGCGTCGACCCGAAGCTCGACGTCGACGGTGACGGCAAGGCCGACGCCGAGGGCTACACGCTCACCGCGTCCGACAAGGGCGTCCAGATCGTGGGCACCGACCCGGCCGGGGTGCTGTACGGCATCCAGACGCTGCGCCAGCTCATCCCGACCGACGGCTACAAGACCGCCGCGCGCGGGCACCGCGCGTGGACGGTGAGCGTGCCGCACGCCGAGATCGCCGACGCGCCGCTGTTCGGGTACCGCGGCCTGCACATCGACACGGGCCGCCACTTCGAGTCCAAGCAGACCATCCTGAAGTTCCTCGACCTGATGAGCTTCACCAAGCTCAACAGGCTGCACCTCGGGGTCACCAACGACGAGGGCTGGCGGCTGGAGATCCCCGGCCTGCCCGAGCTGACCGACTTCGGCTCCAAGCGGGTGCACGACCTGCAGGAGAAGGACGGGCTGCACCAGGGCATGGGGTCGGTGAACGACCTCGGCGGCGGTGACGGCGTCACCGGCAAGGCCCGCAACGAGACCGAGGCCAACCTCGGGCAGCGGCCGACGTACCAGGGCTACGAGGACGGCACCCTGAACTTCGTCGGCAAGGGCAGCGGGTACTACACCGTCAAGGACTTCGAGGAGATCCTGCGGTACGCGGCCGACCGGCACATCGAGGTCATCCCCGAGCTGAACTTCCCCGCGCACGCGCGCGCGGCCGTCCAGTCGATGGAGCGCCGCTACCAGCAGACGAACGACGACTCCTACCGGCTGCTCGACCCGGACGACACCAGCAAGCACGTCAGCGTCCAGTACTACACCGACAACCTGGCGAACCCCTGTCTGGCCAGCACGTACACGTTCCTGAGCAAGGTCGTGTCCGAGGTGGCGAAGATGTACGGCCGGGCGGGCGTGCCGTTCAACCGGCTGAACCTCGGCGGCGACGAGCCACCGGGCCCGCCGGAGGGATGGTGGTCCGGATCGCCCGCGTGCAAGAAGAACCCCGACACCACGGGCAAGTCCGGTGAAGAGCTGAAGCACCTGTTCTTCAGCCGCTACAACGAGATCGCGCAGAAGCACGCCAAGACCACCGCCGGGTGGGAGGACGTCACCGACCCGACCCAGGAGTTCCGCCTCAAGGGCTTCGCCCCGCTGCCGTGGCAGAACGTCTGGGGCTGGGGACGTGAGGACTGGGCGTACCGGTTCGCCAACGAGGGCAGCCCGGTGATCCTCGCGCACGCGACGAACCTGTACATGGACCTCGCCTACAACAAGGACCCGGACGAGCCCGGCTACTACTGGGCCGCCCTGGTCGACGAGGAGAGCACGTTCACCTACCAGCCGTTCAACGTGTACGCGAACGCGACCGCGGACCGCTGGGGCAACCCCGTCACACCGAACCCGAAGTGGACGAAGCTGACCCCCGAGGGCAAGAAGAACATCCTCGGCCTCGAAGCCCAGCTGTGGGCCGAGAACGGCAAGACCCCCGGGATCCGCGAGTACCAGGCGTTCCCCAAGCTCCTCGGCGTGGCCGAGCGGGCCTGGAACCGGAACACGCCGTCGCCGGAGAAGATGGGCCAGGCGTGGAACGTCTTCAACAACACGCTCGGGCAGAAGACGTTCCCGCTGCTGTCGTTCTACAAGCCGGTCGGGACCTACGCTGACCGCGGCGTGAACTACCGCATCCCGCTGCCGGGGGCGAAGATCTCCGACGGGACGCTGACGGCGAACGTCCGCAACCCGGGCCTGGCGATCGAGTACTCGACGGACGGCAAGACCTGGCGGCCCTACACCGGGCCGGTGAAGGTCGGCGACTCCGCGCTGACCCGGACCCGCAGCGCGGACGGGCGCGCCAGCCGCATCTCGCCGGTCGGCGTCCAGAACTGGCAGGGCGGCGAGTCCTACCGGCCCGGCGACCTCGTCCGGCACCAGGGCGAGCTGTACCGGGCGACCCGGGCGCGCAGCGGCAAGGAGCCCGGCCGCACCCAGCACTACTGGACGCTGCTCCGGTAGCCCGCTCGATTCCCCGCAAGGCAGAGGCCCGGTCGTCCGCACTCCGGACGGCCGGGCCGTTCACTTGGGCCCGCTCTCAGGCCCGCGTGTCATCTGAAGGATGGCGGCGCGCCCGGGTCAGGCGCGCCCGTACTCGTCTTCGAGGCGCTCGATGTCGTCCTCGTCGAAGTGCCCGAACGCGATCTCCATGACGCGCACCGGCGGGCCGTCCGAGCCGAGCCGGTGCGTGTCGCCGGCGCGGATCAGGACCCGCTCCCCCACCTCGGGCAGGATGCGGCGCCCGGCGACCTCGAACACCGCGCCGGGGTCGAGCGCCACCCACATCTCGTCGCGGTCGCGGTGCCGCTGCAGGCTGAGCCGCTGCCCCGCCGCCACATGGATGATCTTCACGGTGGACGGCTCGTTGAGCGTGAAGCGCTCGAAGCTCCCCCAGGGCCGCCGCTCGGTCTCCACGGCGGGCTCCGGCCGCACGCCGGCCTCCGGTCGCACGTCGGGCTGGGGGCGCGCGGCCGGCTCGGGGCCGGCGTCGGTCTGCGAGCGGGCGTCGGTCTTCACAGTCACCTCGGGGATCGTGTCTTGTCGGACGGCTGCGGGCCGCGGGCGCCGGACGCGGCGGCCGGCAGCCCGCCGAGGACGAGGTCGGCGAGGCCGTCCACGACGGCCTCCCGCGGCACGTCCGCGCCGTGGTCGAGCCACCAGTCGCCGGCCGTCTGCACCATGCCGACGATCGCGTGGCCCCACACGTAGGCGCGGGTCCGGTCCGCCATCTCGCCCTCGGCGATCATCACCTCGGCCAGCTCCCGGCTGACGTCGCGGATCATCGTGCTCATCGCGCTGTGCGTCGCCGTGTCCTCGGCGCTGGCCCGGTGCATGAGGAAACGGTAGAGGTTGAGGTTCTTGGAGATCGTCGCGAGGTAGGTGTCGATGGTGGAGCGGGTGCGCGCGCGGATCGGGCCGTCGCCGGAGAACTCCTCCCGGATGCCGTCGATCAGCTTGCGGGTGTGCCGCTCGGCCAGCGCCTGGTACAGGCCGCTCTTGTCACCGAAGTGGCGGTAGAGGATCGGCTTGCTGATCCCCGCCTCGGCGGCGATCGCGGCCATGGACGCCTCCGGGCCCTCCCGCTGGATGACCCGGTCGGCGGCCTCCAGGAGGGCGCGCCGGCGTCCGGGATCGCGTCCGGTCCCCGGCGCCGTCCCGTCCCCCGGTCTCGTCATGGAAGCACGGTATCGGCGGTGTTACCCGGTGACAACACGGCCTGGCCTGCGCGGAAGACGCGCCCGCGTGACCGCCTCCGGCCACCGGCGCCCGCTTGGCATGATTTGCGAGTGTGCCGGGGGCGCGCCCGGGGACGACCAAGGTCATCACCGAGGAGGTTCCCATGCCGTCCCCCAAGCGTTCCCTCCTGATCTCCGCCGGCGTCGCCGCGCTGGTGGCGGGACTGTCCGGCTCCCAGCTCGCGGCGGGCGCCGCGGCCGTTCCCACCGCGACCGTTCCCGCCGAGGCCGCGGCGCCGGGTCCCGGCGTGCGCGGCGTCGTCCTCGCCGTGCACGGCGGCGCGGGCTCGCTGCCGCGCGGCAGCCTGACGCCCGAGCAGGAGAAGGCCTACCGCGACGGACTCACCCGGGCCCTGCGCACCGGCTACGAGCTGATCAAGGACGGGAGGCCTGCGCTCGACGCCGTCGAGAAGGCCGTCAACGTCCTGGAGGACGACCCGAACTTCAACGCGGGCAAGGGCGCGGTGTTCAACACCGACGCCGAGCACGAGCTGGACGCGTCCATCATGAACGGCAAGGACCGCAGGTCGGGCGCGGTGGCGGGCGTCCATCACACCAAGAACCCGATCTCCCTCGCCCGGATGGTGATGGAGAAGTCGCCGCACGTCTTCATGGCGGGCAAGGGCGCGGACGACTTCGCGCTCCGCAACGGCGTGCCGTTCACCCCCCAGGACTACTTCTGGACGCAGCGCCGCTGGGACCAGCTCATGGCCGCCAAGGGCAACCCGCCGGCGTCCGCCGCGGGCGCGAAGGCCGGGCGGTCCGAGGCGGGCGGGACGGTCGGGGCGATCGCCCTGGACGGCGACCGCGACATCGCGGCGGCGACGTCCACCGGCGGCCTGACCAACAAGCAGGTCGGGCGCGTGGGCGACTCCCCCGTCATCGGCGCCGGGACCTACGCCGACAACCGCACCGTCGCGGTCTCGTGCACCGGCACCGGCGAGGTCTTCATCCGCGGTGTCGCCGCGCACGACATCTCCGCCCTCATGGAGTACGCGCGCATGCCCGTGACGAAGGCGGCGGCGACGGTCGTCAACCAGAAGATCCCGGCGCTCGGCGCGACCGGCGGCGCGATCGCGCTGGACGCCCGCGGCACCCTCGCCGCGCCCCACAGCACCAAGGGCATCATCAACGGCTACGTGACCAGGGACGGCGAGATCACGACGAGGCTCTACGACGACGAGACCCCGCCGGAGTAGTCCGCCTGGAAGGGCCGGCCCTCGGCGCCGGACGGGGTCTCGTCCAGCGCGTCCTCGATCGCGTCCGCGAGCGGCAGCCGCCCGCCCTCCTCGAGGGCGGCGCGGTACCGCTCCTCGCCGAGGGCCTCCAGGGCCCTGCCGGTGTGGATCTCCCGAAGCAGCGCGTGATGGGGGCCGAACCACGACGTCTGCGTGCGCTCGCGCAGCCGGTCGGCGGCCCCCAGCAGCCTGACGGCGCGGTCGGGCTCGCCCTGGCTCGACATGCATGCGGCGATCGACTCCAGCGCCAGCGTCATGCCGAGCCCGTCGTCCAGGTCGCGTTTGATCCGCAGGGACGCGCGGAGCCGCTCCATCGAGGCGTCGAGGTCGCCGGCGAGCCAGAGCGCGAGGCCGCCGACGAGCATGCCGTACGAGCGGACCCACAGCTCGCCGCGCTCCTCGCCGGCGCGGACCGCGCGGTCGGCGTGCTCGGCGGACGCGGCGAAGTCGCCCTTGAACAGGTGCGCCACGCCGCGGAAGACGTCGACGAGCAGGAGGAGCACGTCGTCGGCGCCGGAGCCGCGGTACCGGCCGTCGGCCGTCGTGAGCAGCTGCAGCGCGAGATCGAAATCGCCCGTGAACAGGGCCTTGATGCCCTGGCCCGCGCAGGCGAGCGCGATGCCGGCCCGGTCGTCGTCGGCCCGGCCCTGGGCCAGCGCCCGGTCCAGCAGCTCATCGGCCCGGTCCAGGTCGTTCTGGAGGGTCATCACCAGGCCGGCCGCCGCGAGGCAGCCCGACCAGCCCGGGCCCGTGGTGTCGCGGGTCTCCAGGACCCGGTCCACCCACTGCCGGCCCTCGCCCAGCGTCCCGCGCAGCGCCCACAGGCGGCCGAGTGCCTCCACCGCGTCGCGGAGCTGCCCGGGCTCGGCCGCCGCGACGCCCTCGCCCAGCAGCGCGCGGATGTTGCCGCGCTCGCCGTCGAACCATTCGAGCCAGCGGGCCTGGGACGCGCCCGCCAGTTCCCGGCGGGCGCGGCGGAGCACCTCGGTGTACCAGGCGAAGCAGCGGCGGCGGAGCCGGTCGGCCCCGCCCAGCTCGGTGAGGCGCTCCGCGCCGTACTCGCGCAGGGTGTCGAGCATCCGGTAGCGGGCCTGGCCGCCGCGGTCGGCGCGGTGCGCGATCGACTTCTCGACCAGGCCCGTCAGGGCCCCGACGACCGCCTCGGGCGGCAGGCCGTCGCCGGCGCACACGTTCTCGGCGGCGTCGAGGTCGAAGCCGTCGGCGAACACCGAGAGCCGCGCCCACAGCAGCCGCTCCTCGGCCGAGCAGAGCTCGTGGCTCCAGTCGACCGCGGCGCGCAGCGTCTGGTGCCGCCGCACGGTGGTGCGCCTGCCGCGGACCTGGAAGAGGTGGGTGCCGAGCCGCCCGAGGACCTGCTCCAGCGAGAACGCCCGCAGCTGGACGGCGGCGAGCTCGATCGCCAGCGGGATGCCGTCGAGCCGGTCGCACAGCCGGGTGGCGGCGTCGCGGTTGCCGTGCGTGAGCGTCCAGCCCTGGACGGCCGCGGCGGCGCGCTCGGCGAACAGCCTGACCGCATCGCAGTCGGCGCCGTCCGGAGAGGTGTCCGCGGCCGGGTCAGGACGGCCGAGCGGCGTGACGACGACGGTGTGCTCGCCCGTCACGTCCAGCGCTTGGCGGCTGGTCGCGAGGACGTGCAGCCCGGCGGCGGTCCGCAGCAGCTCCTCGGCCAGGATGGCGCACTCGTCGAGCAGGTGCTCGCAGGTGTCCAGGACGAGCAGGACGCGGCGGTCGGCGAGGTGCTCGGCGAGCCGGGCGGCCGCGTCGCCGTCCTGCTCGGTCAGGCCGAGCGCGTCGCAGATCGCCTGCGCCAGCAGCGACGGCTCGGTGAGGCCCGAGAGCCCGACGAAGTACACCCCGTCGCCGAAGGCGTCCCGCACCTGGGCCGCGGCGCGGACCGCGAGCCTGGTCTTGCCGACGCCGGCGGGCCCGCTCAGCGTGACGAGCCGGTGCTCGTCGATGAGCCGCCGGAGCCGGGTCAGCTCCGCGTCCCGGCCGATGAAGCTGGTGAGCTCCGCGGGAAGCCGCCCCGTCTGCCGTTCCAGGATCGCGTTCGACGCCACGGCCGCCTCCCGAGTCCGCTCCCGCCGGAAGCCCGGCTACCAACGACATCCTGGATTGTATTCGCATCACCACACAGAGCAACCGCGAACGCGCGATCGCCGGTGGCCGCGCGCCCCGGTGGAGGCGGTGAAAAGGGCCGCGCCCGCGTCCCTGGGGGACGCGGGCGCGGTTCGGTCGTCTGGGGTCAGCACTTCTTCCAGGCGAACTGGTAGATCGTCCGCACGCTTCCGTCGGCGGAGTCGAACGACATGAAGCTGGTCTCCTTGCCGTCGCCGCCCTCGACGCGCAGCTCGGTGTTGATGTTGAAGTTGCGGTTCTCACCGCACGGCTTGTAGACGAGCTCGGCGACCGGGGTCCGGTCGGTGAACTGCCAGTTGCCGGAGGTCTTGCCCTTGACGGTGTGGCTGATGGACGCCGACTGGGCCATGCCCTGGTGGTAGTAGTTCGCGCGCTCGGTCCCGGTCACGCCGGCGGCCAGGTGCGCGAAGCCGCGGTAGTCGGCGCTGGCGATCGCGTAGGTGAAGCCCTGCGGGACGTGCACGGCCAGGCTGAGCTGGCAGTTCTTGCGGAAGTCGGTGGGCTTGGAGTCCCCGCCGCGCTGCGCGGTGTAGTCGCTGTAGGTGACGGTGAACGCGGTGTTGTCGCTCGACGGGGCGACGGCGGCGGTGCCGGCGGGGCAGCCGGAGCCGTTCACCGTGAGGACCTCCATGGTGATCTTGCCGGGGGGCGGCGGGTCGTCCGCCGTCGCCGACGCCGCAGGGGCCGCGGCCACCGACAGCGCGAGCGCGGACAGGCAGGCTGCCGAGGCGGTCAGACCTTTGCGCATGGTCGTTCTCCTTCTGAGTGGGGGTGACACGGGGTTAAAGGGACACGCGCACCGGCGGCCGCAACAAAACCCGCGAGGCCCTCGCACATACGATTCCTTTTCACCGGAATTCGATGCTCTCGGGGGTGCCAAGCCGGCGACCGCCCGGCAATTCTTTGCGCCCCTGAACTCGCCGAATAGGCGTGGAGCCAGGAACCGGTTTGAGCTTAGCCACGGCATCCCCGAATCTCAATCACCAGTCTTTAACTTCGCTATACTTGAATAGAATTGGAGACTCGGGCCTGAAGCGTTCCATTTCATCAACGGCGATCGAACACGCAGTAAATTTCCACTCGGGAACGTTCCATCGGGCCGAGCCGGCTCAACGGCCTCCGAACGCCGCACCGCCCGGACACGTTCGAGGAGGCCGACGGCGCCCCCGTCGCGGGCGTGACTGGACGACCCGGTATGGACGCCGGAGATGGACGGCCGAGAGCGGACAGCCGGAGGGTGGACGGCGCCCAGGTCAGCGTGCCGGGCCCTTCTTCCAGGGGCTGACCGCGAGTCTTCCGGTGGTTCCCAGATCGAGTCCCGGAGTGACCATGACGGGCCGGGCTCCGGGCTTGGCCCTGACCCTGACGTAGGGGACCTCGACCGCCGCCTCGCCCGCGTCGGTGGTGTTGCGCCACATCAGGCCGCTGTTGGCCGTCTGGCCCGGCGCCAGGACCACCGGCCGGGCCGGGGCATCGAAGTCGGACATGGTGGCGATGCCGCCGCTACCCTTGACGATCTTGACGGTGGGTTCGGGTTTTCTGTCCTCGTCCAGAAGTTGAAGGAGCGGGAAGCCGTTGAGGTGGTAGGCGCGGGTCCCGCAGTTGGTCAGACGTAGTCCTATTACGCGTAGCCCCATGGCGGCGTTTCCGGCGTCGGTCGTCAGTCGCATTCCGGAAGACGGGCAAGGGCCGGTCTCTGCTGGAGCCTCGGCGGCGGGGACGCGCCGGACTTCGGCGATGCGCACACGCCCCTTGTCGCCGCGCAGGTCCGGCGAGGAGCCGTTCAGGCGGACGGTGCGCCTGACGGTCTGGCCGGGCCCCACGGCGGGCACCGTCTGCTTGGTGTTCTCCAGCACCGCGCCAGAGGTGGAAAGGGCGTCAAAGGTGATGGTGTAGGTGAACGGTTCGCTCTCGTGGTTGGTGACCTCGAACTCGGCGGAGATCACCGGCGGCGTCTCCTGGTGGGACCAGCCGCTCATGCCGGTGATCCTCACCCCGTCCTGCGCCAGATCATCAGGGGCACCGGGAAGAGCCGGGCTGCCGGATGCGGCCGCGTTCACGCCGCCGGCCGCCGGCTCGCCCTTCGTGCCGCACGCCGTCATGAACACTGCACAGGCGAGGACGGTGGACAGTGCGGGGAACGTAGCGGCGCGCATCCGGCCATCCCACCACAAGCGCGAGGATGCGAGCACCGCGGTGCTTGGAACACCGGCTTAGGTCCACGCCCGCTTTCCCGCCCTCAACGGTTGGCGTTTCCACATGGTTGCCGGGTACTGCCTGGTGCTCGCCGGAGACCTCGACGCGGCGCCCGAGGCGGTCAGCGACCGGTTCTTGACCGGTCGCCGGTCGCCTGCACCGCGAAGGCCTGCGCTTCGCCGAGGACCTGGGACTGTGGACCGACGTGTCCTACCGGCTCTCCAGCCTCGGCCGGCTCGCCCTGCTGACCCGGGACCTGGACGGATCACGGGAGCTCCATGAGCGGGGGATGCGCCAGGCCACCGAGCAGTCCAACAGCTTCGCGGAGGAGTTCGCCCGGGTCGGCCTCGGCCTCGTGGCCCGACGCGCCGGCGACCTGGACACGGCGGCGCGGCATTTCGAGCAGTCGCTGGCATGGAACCGCCGCCTCGAAGCCGACTACGGCGTCCCCTTCTACGGTGTGACACTGCTGCTGGCCGAGCTCGGCTTCATCGCCGAACTGCGCGGCGACCTCCCCACAGCCAGGACACTGCACCTGGAGGGGCTTGCAGCGGCGCGTGAGGCCGACGATTCGCGCGCCATCGCCCTGCCCAAAGAGGGGCTGGCCGGAGTCGCGGCGGCCGAGGGCGCCTACGAAGACGCGACAGCCCTCCTTGCTGAGGCCACCGCGCTCAGAGAGTCGGTGGGCGCGCCCTTGCCGCCCGCGGAACGCGGCGACGTCGACCGGATCACCGCCGCGCTGACCCAGAGGACGGCCGTGCGCTGACCACCAACGGACCACGCGCACGTTACGTCAGGGTCGTACCCGTCAGGCCCCATCTGGCGCCGCCGATGTCGAGCCTGTCGGCCACGATCCGCGGACTGCTCCTCCGATGACGCCGGTGGCGATTGGCCACCCGGCTTTCAGGGCGGGGTCGTAACGCGGGAACACGACGGTTGAGCAACTCTGCGCGCATGGGTGCGGCCGCGTCGGTCTCTTCAGGACGGTGTCGTGGACCCCAGTGAGGGCACCTGCGGTTTGCCAGAGCGACCGCGAACACTCGGGTTCACCCTCGCGCCCGTGCTCGCCGCGGGCGTGCCCGACTGAGCGCGTCAGGACGGCCGCCCGCCGGTCGATCCTGGTCAGATGCGCCGTCGAGACAACGCTATACCCGGATTTCGGTTAGATTCTAGTTGAATGTCCAGAGCCGGGGCACCGCGCGGCTGTTGCGCGGACCTGTCAGGAAGCGGCTTATCTGCCCGGATCCTTCGCCTGACGCCGCTGGTCAAGGGTCGTGGTCGGATTCGGCCAGGCGCAGGCTGCTGTGCAGGGTCCGGAGGGTGCCCTCGATGAGGCCGTGGGGGGATGGGCGGATTCCTCGCAGCAGGCCGTGCCGGCTCAGGACGGCGGTGCCCCGTCGTTCGGCGGCGGCCAGGACCAGTTCACAGCCGGTCAGGGCAGGCCATCCGAGGAGCTGGGTGGCTGGGTCGGCGTCGGCGAGGGCGGTGCGGGCGGTCGCGAGTGCGGTACGGGCCCTGCCGCGGACGTGGGCCAGCACGGCTCGAACGGCCGGGGTGTCGCGGCGGCGTGCCAGGTCGGCGCGCTGTACGCCGTAGTGCAGCAAGGTGGTCCGCGGGATGGTGAGACGGCCGCGGCGCAGGTCGACGGCCAGGTCTGACAGGTCGTCCGCGCGCTGGGTGGCGTCGGCGACGGGCCGCAGCGTTTCGGCCGGGAAGCGTTCACCCGGGCGGTGGCACAGGGCGTAGGCGATCCGGCCGCTGGGCATGAGGACCTGGTCGATGTGGTCGTCGTGGTTCTGGTCGGTGAGGTAGTCGCCGACCTGTTGCCGGGCGGCCTGCCCGGCCAGGTAGGCGTGGATCGCCGAGTGCGGGACGTTCCGCACGGCGACGGTGTGCAGGAAGGCGCGGAGTTCGGGCTGATCTGCCTGCCCGCTGACCAGGGCTTGGCGTACGTGTCCCGCCCAGCGGGAGAACGCCTCCGCGGCGTATTGTCCCGTTCCCGCATCGACCAGATCGTCGGCCAGGGCGCCGAAGGCGATCGCGGTGACGAGGTGGGGCTGCCAGGCCGGGGGCGTCAGCAGACGTGCGAACGGGTAGCCGAACAGGAACCGGCGGGCCACCAGACCGGCGGCGGCGGTGTAGTCGGCGCGCAGCCTGCCGGGCACTCCGGCGAGGGCCAAGGTGAGGCGCCAGGGCGTCGGGACCGGAACCGGCGGGAGCGTGCGCGGCGCCGGGCCGCCTGGCGGCCGTCGCACGCGGTCGGCGGCGTTCATGGCCTCGGTCCCGGCCACGCAGAATCACCCCGGGTATGGCGCAGGTGCGCCGCCGCGGCTTGGGTCGTCCTGTACGCGCTGCTCAGCAGCCCGGTGGTCAGGTGAGTGGCCACCACACCGGGCAGGCTGAGCATCCTGGCCAGGCCCGGCAACGGAACGGCCCCCGGCGGGACGGCCAGCGACAGGGCGGACGTGGGCACCTCCACGCCGACGGCCCCGGCGGCGGTGAGCGCCGCGTCAGCGACGGCACGGGGGTCTCCGAAGAGGTCGGCGAGGGTGTCGGCTTCGTCGGGGACCTGGCCGAAGCGGCGTTGGCGCTGCTGGTAGAGGCTCAGGGCGTCGCGCAGATGGCCCGCGCGGAAGTCCGGCCACAGCACGTCCAGGAACACCAGTTCGGCGTAGGCGCACTGCCACAGCAGGAAATTGGACAGCCGCTGCTCGCCTCCGGTGCGTATCAGCAGGTCGACGTCGGGCAGTTCCGGCAGTTGCAGGTTGCGGGCGAGCAGGTCGGCGGTGATGTTCTCGGCCGGCACGTCCGCGGCGGCCAGCGATCGCGCGGCCTGGGCGATGTCGTCGCGTCCGCCATAGTCGAACGCCACCGTCAGATTCAGCCGGTCGTTGGCGCGGGTGGCCTCTTCGGCGCGGCGGATTCTTTCCATGATCCCGGTGCTGATCTTGGGGTTCGTGGCGCCCAGCGCCCGCACCCGGACGCCGCTGTCGCGCAAGAACGGCACCCACACTTCCAACGCCCAAGGGGCCAGGACGTCGACCAGGAAGGCGACCTCTTCGGCCGGACGCGACCAGTTCTCGGTGGAAAAGGCGAACAGCGTCAACCACTGCACGTTCTCGGCGATGGCGGTGTTGATGATCGCTTCGAACGCGGGCTTGGACGCCAGGTGCCCGTGCACCCGGTCCAGCCCGCGATTCCGAGCCCAGCGGCCGTTGCCGTCCATAATGCAGGCGACGTGACGGACGGGTGGCGATGAGGCCATGGGTCCTCCATGTTGCACATGTCATGTCCGAGAAGATGCGAGGCGTGTGCCCGTCCGCCGCTGGTGACCGCGCCAACGGTCTCCGGGAGCACGGCGTCCCCTGCGCCGCGGAGGTCATCCTGGCGGCGCGTCCCATTCGGTCCCCCTGTTCGTCTGGCGCTGTCCGACCGGCAGGCGACACTTGCAGCCAGTGATGCAGCAAGACCGGTACGTCCGATAGATACGAGCACGTGAACCTCGCCGGCCTACTACTGAAAACTCACCAATAGGAGGCTAATAAAAGGAACATTGAAGACAATACGGAACTGAAACCCTGCGCGAGATATGCGGAATTGCGAATCAGGGTGCTCCACTAGATCGAACACGACGGCCGGCGGTGGGTCCGCGCCGAAGCGCCGCTACGGGCGCGGCGGCGCGGCCGGTGGCCAGGGAGCTGCGGGGGCGAGGCACTTGAACCGCTCGCCGGGGCGTGCTTGGCCGTGTGTGCTGCGGAAAGAGGCTCTTGTCTTGATGTAGGCGTGTTGTATACATTACGTCCATGAGTCGGACACAAGAGCGTCGAGAGAGTGCGCAGGACACCACGTACAGGTGGCTGAAGCGGCATATCGGGTCGCTGCCGCGGCAGGAGGGGACGTTCCTCACCGAGGCGGAGGTGTGCGAGGCGACGGGGATGTCGCGGACCCCCGTGCGGGAGGCGCTGCTCCGGCTGGAGACCGAGGGCTTCCTGAAGATCATGCCGAAGAAGGGCGCGTTCGTCCCGCCGGTGTCGGACGCCGAGATCGAGGCGGTCATGCAGGCCCGCGAGCTGGTCGAGGACTGGTGCGTGCGCCGCGCGGCGCCGCTGGCGGAGGAGCTGGCGCCCGAGCTGGCCGAGCTGGTCGGCCGCCAGGAGGGGCTGCTGGACGATCCCGTCGCGTTCATCGAGTACGACCGGGCGTTCCACCGCGCGATCGTGCGGACGGCGGGGAACCCGGTGCTGGCGGAGTTCTACGAGTCGCTGCGCGACCGGCAGGTCCGGATGGGGCTGCGGGCGATCGCGGCGGCCGAGGACCGGGCGCGGGTCGTGCTCGCCGAGCACGGCGCGATCGTCGAGGCGATCCGGTCGGGTGACCCGCTGCGCGCGGCGCAGGCCCTCGCGGCGCACCTGGACGGGACGCTCGGCGTGCTGCGCCTTCCCTCGGTGGCGAATTGGGACGGGCGATGACGCGCGTCGCGCTCGTCCAGGTCGCGAGCCCCGGGTCCGAAGCGCCCGCGCGGCGCAGGGAGCGGGTCGGGCGGATGGTCGCGGACGCCCGCGGCGCCGATCTGGTGCTGCTGCCGGAGCTGTGGGTTCCGGGGTACTTCGCGTTCGACCGGTACGCCGAGCTGGCCGAGCCGCTGGACGGCGACACCGTCGAGGCCGGCCGGGAGTGGGCCCGTGGTCTGGGCTGCTTCCTGCACCTGGGGAGCGTTCTGGAACGGTCCGCCGAGGGGCGGCTGCACAACACCGCCGTGCTGATCGACCCGTCCGGGACGGTCGTCCACACGTACCGGAAGATCCATGTGTTCGGGTACCGGTCCCGGGAGGCGGAGCTGCTGACGCCCGGTGAGACGGTCGGCACGGTCGCGTCCCCGCTCGGGCCGATGGGCGCCACCACCTGCTACGACCTGCGCTTCCCGGAGATCTGGCGGGCGCTGACTGACGCGGGCGCCGAGGCGGTGGCGGTCCCGGCCGCGTGGCCAGCGCGGCGCCGTGCGCACTGGCGGCTGTTCACCGAGGCCCGCGCGGTCGAGCAGCAGGTGCTGGTCCTGGCCTGCAACGCGGCCGGTGTGCAAGGGGATGTGGCTCTGGGCGGCGCGTCGCGTGTGGTCGACCCGTGGGGGACGGTCCTCGCGGAGGCGGGCGACGCCGAGGAGATCCTGTACCGCGAGGTCGACCGGGGCGTGGTGGCGCGGACCCGGGAGGAGTTCCCCGTCCTGCGCGACCGGCGTCCCGTGCATGTCGCGCAGGCGGCCCGGAGGTGAGCGAGCTGACCATGCGGGTCGGCGACGGCGAACTGCGCTGCGCGCCCGAGCATCTGATCGTCGCCGGCTACACCGGACGCGACGAGGCCGCGACCCGCGCGCACATCGAGGAGCTGGCCGCGATCGGCGTCCCGGAGCCCGCGACCGTCCCCGCGTTCTACCCCCTCGACCCGGGGCTGCTGACCAGCCGCCCCACGATCACGGTGGCCGGCGGGAACACCTCGGGCGAGGTGGAGCCGGTCCTGGTCCGGCACGCCGGGCGGCACTACCTCGGCGTCGGCTCCGACCACACCGACCGCGACATCGAGCGCACCGACGTCGCGGCCGCGAAGGCCGCCTGCCCGAAACCCGTCGGCGACCGGTTCGTGGAACTGCCCGCGGACGACACCTGGGACGGCATCCGCGTCGAGTGCCGCGTCGACGGGCGCCCCTACCAGTCCGGTTCCCTCACCGAGCTGCGCACGCCGACCGATCTGCTGGTGCGGCTCGCCGCCGCGTTCGGCGACCTGGACGGCGACCTGGTGATCTTCGCCGGGACGCTGCCGCTGCTGAACGGCGGGTTCGTGCCCGGCCGCCGGTGGCGGCTCTCGCTCACCGCCGGAGATACCACCCTGACCTGTGACTACGAGACCGAACGGAGGGCGCAGTGATGCGCACGGGAGCCGACTACCTCACCGCGTTGAAGGACGCGCGCCATATCCACCTGGACGGCGAGCGCGTCGCCGACGTGACCGCCCACCCCGCGTTCGCGCCGATCGCCGCGACGATGGCGGAGCTGTTCGACCTGGCCGCCGACCCGGCCGCCAAGATGACCGCGCACGCGCCGGAGACGGGCGCGGAGGCGAACCTGGTCTTCACGATCCCGCGCAGCCGCGACGACCTGGCCGCCCGGCGGCACGCGATCGAGACGTGGGCGCGGCACACCCACGGCTGGGTCGGCCGCAGCCCGGACCACGTCGGGTCGTTCCTGGCGGCGTTCGCCTCGTCGCCGGAGTCGTTCGTCACCGACCGCCGCGACCTGTCGGGCAGCGTGACCGGCTACCACCGGCGGCTGCTGGAGGAGAGCCTCTACGTCTCCTACGCGATCATCCCGCCGCAGGTGTCGCGGGCGACGACGGCGCACGCCTGGGAGGGCGAGTTCGTCCAGGCGGGCGTCGTGGAGGAGCGGCCGGACGGCATCGTGGTGCGCGGCGCGCAGATGCTCGCCACCGGCGCGGCCGTCGCCGACGAGATCTTCATCTCGTGCATCAAGCCGCTGACCCCCGACGACCGGGACTTCGCCGTCGGGTTCACCGTGCCCGTCGCCGCCGAGGGCCTGAAGCTGTACTGCCGCCGCCCGTACGCGACGGCCGGCGCGCCCTACGACTACCCGCTGTCCACGCGCTACGACGAGACCGACGCCCTCGTCGTCCTGGACGACGTGTTCGTCCCCTGGGAGCGGGTCTTCGTCGACCGTGACGTGGACGGCCTGCGGCGCCAGTTCTTCGCGACAGGCGCGCACGTCCTGGGCAACTGGCAGGCGCAGATCCGGTTCACGGTGAAGCTGCGCTTCATCGCCGGGCTCGCCGGGAAGGTCGCCGACGTCAACGGGGTCGGCCGGATCCCGGGCGTGCAGGAGAAGCTCGGCGAGCTGGCGGGGCTGGCGTCGCTGGTCGAGTCGGCGGTGTACGCGGCCGAGTACCGGGCCGCGTCGGACGCGAACGGGATGTGGCGGCCGGACGCCCGCGCCGTCTACGGCGCGATGGGGTTGCAGGCCGAGCTGTACCCGCGCGTGCTGGCCATACTGCGCGACCTGGCGGGCGGCGGGGTGCTGCAGCTGCCCTCCAGCGTCGCCGACCTGCACGACCCGGCGGCGCGTGCGGACATCGACCGGTACGTCCAGTCGCCCGGCGTCCCGGCCGTCGAGCGGGTGAAGCTGTTCAAGCTCGTCTGGGACGCGATCGGATCGGAGTTCGCCGGCCGCCACCACCAGTACGAGATGTTCTACGCCGGCGCGCCGTTCGTCGCGAAGGGCTACGCGTACCGCAACTTCGGCTACGACAGGGCCATCGCCGACGTGGACGCCTTCCTCGCCGCCTACACCGACACCGCCGCCTGAACCGGCAACGCCTGAAGGGAGGAAGGACATGGCCAAGCCCGAACACGAGTTCTTCCCCGCCGACACGATCGGCTTCGCGCCGTGCGAGGGGGACGTCCCGCAGCTGACCGAGCGGATCCTCGCGGCGGACGCCGCGTGCGGCGTCGCGACCCGGATGCTGCGCTTCGAGCCCGGCACCGACACCACGCCGAACGGCGTCCAGGCGCACGATTTCTGGGAGGAGGTCTACATCCTCGAAGGATCGATCACCGACCTGCGGCTCGGGGAGACGTTCACCGCGGGGATGTACGCCTGCCGCCCGCCCGGCATGGAGCACGGGCCGTGGCGCAGTGAGGACGGCTGCCTCACCTTCGAAGTCCGCTACCGCCTCTGAGATGGGGAACGCCATGTCCGCTCTCGCCGGTCCGATGGGCCGTGCCGCAGATCCGGCGACGATGCGCCGCGTGATGGGGCGCTTCGCCACCGGGGTCGCCGTCATCACCGCGCTCGACGGGCGCGGCGACCCGCACGGGATGACCGTCAACTCGCTGACCTCGGTCTCGCTGGAGCCTCCGCTGCTGCTGGTCTGCTTCGGCGCGCACGCCCGCACCGCCGTCGCGGTCGCCGAGTCGGGACGGTTCGCCGTCTCGATCCTCGCCGCCCGCCAGGAGCCCATCGCGCTGCGGTTCGCCGGACGCGGCGAGGACCACTTCGCCGGGCTGCCGCTGACCTACGGCGAGCACGACGTCCCGGTCGTCCCGGACGCGCTCGCGCACCTCGAATGCACCGTGGACCGCCGCGTGGAGGCGGGCGACCACGTCGTGGTGTTCGGTGCGGTGCGGCGCACGTGCGACCGGGACGGCCCGCCGCTGGCCTTCCTCGGCGGCCGGTTCGGCGATTTCACCGGACGCGGCCACCAGCCGCAGTCCTGGTTCTTCTGACCGGCCGCCGCCCCGCGCCCATTCCGCTCGACACCTGACCTCACACCATTCCCTGCGCCACCCGCCCTGAAGGGTCCCGGCGCCATCCCCACCTGCCCGTTACAGGGCCATGCGAGGAGTTCACCATGCCCTCGATCACCTTCCCGCTACCGAGCCCGGAGCACGTCGACGTGCCGATGAGCGACGGGGCGACCCTGTCGGTGCTGCGGTACGCGGCCCCCGGCGGCGGTCCGGCCCCGGCGGTCGTCGTCATGACGCCGTACCGCAAGGAAGCCCTCATGCACGCCGAACTGCTCCAGGTCCCGATCCGCGAGGGGTACGAGGTGCTCATCGCGGACGTGCGCGGGATCGGCGGCTCGTCCGGCCCCTACCACGGGATCCTCGCGCCCCGCGAGGTGGAGGACGGGGTGGAGCTGCTCGCCTGGGCGGCCCGGCAGCCGTTCTGCGACGGCCGGACCGCGCTGATCGGCGGCTCGTACTCGGGCCTCAACCAGCTCCTCATCGCCGCGCGCCGCCCGGAGAGCCTGCGCTGCATCGCCCCCTGGATCGCGCCCATCGACTTCTACCGCGACATGTGGAAGCGCGGCGGCATCCCGTCCCACACCGCATGGGGCGCCCGCGCGTTCCTGGCGTCGCAGCGCGCCGAGACGCGGCGGCGCGGCCTGGAGAACTTCTACGGCGAGATCCTCGGCGAGGACTTCGACACCGGACTGTTCCACCGCAGCAACCCGGACCTGTCCGCGATCGAGGTGCCGGCGCTGTTCCTCGGCGGCTGGTACGACTACTTCCTGCGCGGCACCGTCCGCGGGTTCCAGCAGGTCACCTGCCCCAAACGGCTCGTCGTCGGCCCCTGGAGCCACGATCCGTTCCTGTCGGACGAGCAGCGCGACGAGCTCGCCGGGTGGCTGAACCACTGGCTGCGGGGCGAAGGCCCCGACCCCTCCGCCGAAGGCGCCAACGTGCGGCTGTCGTGCGTCGGCACCGACGGCTGGGAGACCCGCGGCGACTTCCCGGAGGCCGGTAACATCCCCTGGTTCCGGTGGCGCCCCGTCGATGCGGAACACCCCGTCCCGATCGCGCCGGCGCTGTCGGCGACGCCGATGCCGCCGCCGTCGAACGTCGATCCGATGGTCGACCTGGTCACCGAGTCCGGGATGCGCATGTGGGGCGAGACCACGGTGTTCGAGCTTCCCGCGGCGGAGGCGCCGGCGCGGCTTCTCGGCCCGGTCGGGCTGCGGGCGGTCGTGCGCGCGGACGGCTGCGAGGACTTCGACGCGCACGCGCGGCTGTCGGTCGTCCGCCCGGACGGGCAGGTCCTCCCGATCACCGAGGGCCGGCTCCGCGCGTCCCACCGCGCCGTCGACGACCATCGCAGCGCCCGCGACGAGGCCGGCGGCATCGTCGTGCCCTGGCACGCGCACACCCACGCCGACCCGGTCGAACCCGGTGTCCCCGTCACGCTGCACGTGGAGATCTACCCGGTGCACCTGCGGCTCGCCGAAGGGGACCGGCTCCGCGTCGGGCTCACCCTCGTCCGGGCGGACGAGTCGGCGGCCCCGGCGCAGGCCGTCCTGCTGCCGGGCACGACCGTCTCGCTGCCCGCCGGACCGGACGAGTGATGGCCGTGCTGCGCATGATCGGCGGGCGGCTGCTCTGGTCGGTCCCGCTCCTGCTCGTCCTGTCGGCGCTGACGTTCACGCTGTCGTGGCTGACGCCGGGCGACGCCGCCCGGACGATCCTCGGCACCAACACCGACCCCGCCGCCTACCGGCAGGTCAGGGAGCAGCTCGGGCTCGACCGGCCGCTCGCCGAGCAGTACTGGACGTGGCTGGCGCACGCGGTCCGCGGCGACCTCGGGAACTCGCTGTTCACCGGGGAGCCGGTGGCGTCCGCGCTGAACGCGCGGCTGGGCGTGAGCCTCTGCCTGCTCGCCGGGGCCGCCCTCGTGATAGCCGTCGCGGGCGTCGCCGTCGGCATGGCCGGCGCGCTGCGCGGCGGCGCCACCGGGCGGATCCTGGACGGCGCGTCCGTCATCGGGATGAGCGTCCCGCAGCCCTGGTTCGGCCTGGTGCTCGTGGTCGTGTTCGCGGTGAGTCTCGGCCTGTTCCCGGTCACCGGATACGTGCCCTTCGCCCAGTCACCGGCCGACTGGGCGCGGTCCCTGGTCCTCCCGGCCGTGTGCCTGGCGGTGGGCGGGATCGCGATGATCGCCAAGCAGGTCCGGGGCGCGATGGTGGACGTCCTCGGCCGCCCCTACATCCGCGCCCTCCGCGCCAACGGCCTGCCCGCCCGGTCGATCATCTTCAGGCACGCGGCGAAGAACGCGGCGCTGCCCGTCGTCAACGTCTTCGGCGTCGTGCTGATCGGGATGCTCGGCGGCTCCATCGTCGTCGAGCAGCTGTTCGCGCTGCCCGGCCTGGGCCCGCTCGCCGTGTCCGCGACGGCGCAGCACGACCTTCCCGTCCTTCAGGGGGTCGTCCTGTACTTCACGGTCCTGGTCGTGGTGGTGAACCTGCTCACCGACCTCGTGTCCGGTTGGCTGATGCCGAGGGCGGTGGCCTCGTGATCTCCCGCGTGCTGCGCCGTCCCGCCGGATACCTGTCCGCCGGGTGGCTCGTGCTGATCGTCCTCGCCTGCGCCCTGGCCGGCCTGGTCGCGCCTTACGACCCGCAGGAACAGGACCTGACCGCCGTCTACAGCGGGCCCACGCCGGACCACTGGCTCGGCACCGACCAGCTCGGACGCGACCTGCTCAGCCGCATCCTGCACGGCGGCCGGGTCAGCCTGCTCGTGGTGGCCGAGGCGGTCGCCGTGTACGCCGTCCTCGGCGTGCTGTTCGGGCTCGTCGCCGGGTACGGCCCGGGGCTCGCGGACCGGGTCGTCATGCGGTTCTGCGACCTGCTGCTGTCGGTGCCGTCCGTGGTGATCCTGCTGGCCATCCTGGCGATCTTCAGCCACAACGAGTCGGCCGCGATGGTGACGCTGGGGTTCCTCACCTCGGCCGGTCTCACCCGCGTCGTCCGGGCCGGGACCCGGGACGTCCGGGACGAGCCGTACGTCGTCGCCGCGCGCGTCGCCGGCCTGTCCGCCCCGCGGATCCTGTGGCGCCACGTGCTGCCCCGCGTCTCCGGCCCCGCGATCTCGATCACCTCGCTGATCGCCGGCGCCGCGCTGCTGATCGAGACGTCCCTCGGCTACCTCGGCCTCGGCGTACAACCGCCGCGGCCGAGCTGGGGCGGGCTCATCGCCGAAGCGTCCCAGGCGATCTTCCGCCAGACCTGGATGCTGGTGCCGACCGGCGGCGTGATCGTGCTGACCGCGCTCGCGCTCGGCGTCCTCGGCGACGCCGTCCGGGACGCCGCCGACGACCGCGCGTCCGCCGAACCGCTGTCGTGGCGGCGGATGCGGACCCGCGTCTCCACGGGAAGGCAGGCGGGACAGGCGGACACCCCGCGGCCGGACGGGAACGCCCTGCTGTCGGTGCGGGACCTGTCGGTGCGGCTCCGCGACACCGCCGGAAGCGTGACGATCGTCGACGACGTGAGCTTCGACGTCCACCCGGGCGAGGCCGTGGGGCTCGTCGGCGAATCCGGCTGCGGCAAGACCATGGCGGTGTCCGGGCTGATGCGGCTGCTGCCCGCGGGCGGGACCGTCACCGCCTCCGCCCTGCGCTTCGACGGACGGGACCTCCTCGCCCTGACCGAGCGCGAGATGGCGCGGCTGCGCGGGAGCGCCATCGCCTATATCGGGCAGGATCCGGTCGCCGGCCTCGACCCCCTGTTCACCGTCGGTGCCCAGCTCACCGAGGTCGTCCGGCACCACACCGGCCTCAGCCGCCGCGCCGCCCGGCAGAAGGCCGCCGAACTGCTGGAGCGGGTACGGCTGCCGCGCACCGGCACGGTCATGCGCCAGTACCCGCACGAACTGTCCGGCGGAATGGCGCAGCGCGTCTCGATCGCCCGCGCGCTGGCGGGCGAACCCGCCCTGCTCATCGCGGACGAACCGACCACGGCCCTGGACGTCACCGTCCAGGCCGAGATCCTCGACCTGCTGCGCGACCTGCGCGAGCACACCGCGATGGGGCTCGTCCTGGTGACCCACGACTGGGGCGTCGTCGCCGACTCCTGCGACCGCGCCGTGGTCATGTACGCGGGCCAGGTCGTCGAGCAGACCACCGTCGACCGGATCTTCACCGGCCCGCGCCACCCCTACACCGGCGCGCTCCTGTCCGCCGACCCCACCGCCGGGACCCCCGGACGGCACCTGCCCGTCCTGCCCGGCTCCGTCCCCGCACCGGGACACCGGCCGGACGGCTGCCGTTTCGCGTCCCGCTGCCTCCGGGCCGGCGCCGACTGCGCCGCGGCGCCGGTGCCGCTCACCCCGGACGGCGCCGCCGCCTACCGGTGCCTGCACCCCACACCCGGAGGCTGACCGATGCCCGAACCACTCATCGAGGTGAGCGACGTCAGCGTCCGCTACGCCGGACGGCGGCGGCCGCGTCCCGCACCCGCGCTGACGGAGGTGTCGCTCGACATCCGCGCCGGCGAGACCGTCGGCCTGGTCGGCGAGTCCGGATCCGGCAAGACGACGCTCGGCAAGGCCATCCTGCGGCTGGTACCGGTCAGCGAAGGCTCGATCCGGCTGGACGGCCGCGACATCGGCCTGCTGTCGCGCCGCGAACTCGCCCGGCACGTCCAGGTCGTCTTCCAGAACCCGTACCTGTCGTTCAACCCCGGCAGGACGATCGGGCAGACCGTCGCCGAGACGCTCCCCGGCAAGCACGACGCGGGCCGGGTCACGGAGAAGCTCGAAGCGGTCGGCCTGGACGGATCGGCCGCCGCCCGCTACCCGGGCCAGTTCTCCGGCGGGCAACTCCAGCGCATCGCCATCGCACGCGCGCTGATGCCCGAACCCCGGCTCATCATCTGCGACGAGGCGGTCAGCGCCCTGGACCTGTCCGTCCAGGCCCAGGTGCTCAACCTGCTCACCGACCTCAAGGCCGGCCACGACCTGGCCTACCTGTTCATCACCCACGACCTCGCCGTCGTCCGCCACCTCGCCGACCGCGTCGCCGTGCTCCGCCGAGGACGCCTGGTCGAGACCGGCGAGGTCACCGAGATCTGCGGGAACCCCGCCCACCCCTACACGCGGGCGCTGCTGGCCGCCGCACCGGTCGCCGACCCGCAGGAACAGGCCCGCCGCAGAAGGCTGCGGCGGGAACTACGGACCCCTGAGAGGACCGCGCCATGAAGCGCGTTGTCACGGCACTGACCATCGCCGCCCTCGGCCTCACCGCATGCTCAGCGGCCGGCGGCTCCCCCACCGACCGCACCCTCACCGTCGCGCTGCCCGCACCGCCCGAAAGCCTCAACCCCGGCCAGAACGGCTCCGGAGCCCAGGGCATCGTGCACTGGCTGACGTACGAGCCCCTGATCCGCGCGAAGTCCGACGGGACCTTCGCTCCGGCGCTCGCCACCTCGTGGAAGTACGTCGGCACGGGCAACACAAGGTTCGAGCTGACCCTCCGCCCCGGCGTGAAGTTCGCCGACGGCACGACCGTCGACCCCGCCGCCGTCGCCGCCACCATCAACTACTACCTGAAGACCCCCGGCTCGATGAGCCCGTTCCTCACCGGCATCACCGGCGCGAAGGCGACCGGCGGGCGGACCGTCCGCGTCGACCTGTCCTCCCCCAACCCGATGCTCCCCTACGTGTTCAGCCAGCTCGTCAACTGGGGCGACGTCATCAGCCCCGCCGGGCTGAAGAACCCCGGGCAGCTCACCACCAGGACGTTCGGCGCCGGGCCCTACACCCTCGACACCTCCGCCACCGTCGCCGGCGACCACTACACCCTGGTGAAGAACCCGAACTACCACGATCCGTCCGCCCAGCGCTGGGACAAGGTCGTCATCAAGGTCATCAGCGACCCGAACTCCGCCCTCCAGGCCCTCAACAGCGGTCAGATCGACGTCGACCTGAACGCCACCGCGACCCTCAGCACCCAGGCCAAGGGCATGGGCGCCACCGTCCTCAGCGGAGACCCCGGCGTCATCTCGCTCTACCTCCTGGACCGGAACGGCAGGACCGTCCCCGCCCTCGGCGAGCAGAAGGTCCGCCAAGCGCTCAACCACGCGATCGACCGCAACGCCCTCGCCAAGGCCCTCGGCACCGGCTACCACCCGACCGGCCAGCTCGCGCCGCAAGGCACCGACGGCCACGACCCCGCACTCGAGAAGACCTACCCCCACGACCCCGCCAAGGCCAAGAAGATGCTCGCCGACGCCGGCTACCCGGACGGCTTCGAAGTGAAGATCGTCGACCTTTCGACCTTCGGCCTCAACGTGGTCTCCCAGGCCATCGTCGCCCAGCTCGCCAAGGTCGGCGTCCGCGCCACCATCACCAACGTCGGCAACGACCTGAACAAGTACGTCGCGGAACTCGGTTCCCACAAGTACGGGGCCACCACGTTCCGCCTCGCCAACCCGATGTTCGCCAGCGCCCTGTTCAACTTCGCCGGCGCCGCCTCACCCCTCAACCCCTACCAGAGCCGGAACCCCGAGATAACCCGCGCCTTCACCGGTCTCGCCACCGCCCCCACCGGCCACCAGAAGACCGCCGCCCAGAACCTGAACAAGACCGTCCTCGACCAGGCCTGGTTCGTGCCCATCACCACCGTCCACAACTACATCTTCGCCAAGAACATCAACGGCCTCGGCTCCTACGGCACCAACGGCGCCATAGACGTCCTCTCCTGGACCCCACCAGACACCGCCGCCTGAACAACCAACCCAACTGGGTTTGGTGAGCGAAGCTGTGCCGGTGCAGCAGGAGTGCGTTGCGGTCGCCGATGGCTTCGGCGACCGCGACGCCTAGGGCGCGGTCGCGCCGATCCTGCGCACGCGAAGCCGCCAGCGCGGCGGCCCGGCCGCCCAGGGACTGGCGCGACGAGGTCGGCGGCGTCCAGGCCGAGCGCGGGCGGGACGACGAGGACGTGATCGGTCCTACGCCTGCACCCGTGTAGGAATCGGACGGCGACCGTCCGGTGAGCCCATGGCCGAGCAGGCCGATCGCGGTCGCTCGGCGTCCGGCCACGGAAGCGCAGGAAGGTTGCGCGCGAAGGTCTCCAGATGGCCGCCCCGCCCATACAGCAGGACGCCCGGGTCCCCCGGCCCGAGATCAGCGACGCGCGCCAGCGCCCCCGCAACGCCCTGCCCGCCACGTCCCGCCCGCCACGCAGGCCGGGACCATGCGCGAACCCCACATGACCGCGTCCAACGGCAGGGCCCACAACCTCGCTATATACACTTGCACATATATATGTGCTCATGTATCTTCGAGGCGTGGTCAACAGCGTGCAACAGCGAATGACGGCGATCTCCGAGCCGAACCGGTTTCGGATCGTCGAGTTGCTCAGGAACGGCCCGCATTCGGTGGGCGCGATCGTCGACGCGCTGGGGTTGGGCCAGCCGCAGGTGTCCCGGCATCTGCGGCTGCTCGCCCAGGCGGGCGTCGTCGAGGTGACCAAACGGGCCCAGCAGCGGATCTACCGGCTGCACCCCGAAGCGATGCGCGAGCTGAGCGACTGGACGCAGGGATTCGCCGCCCTGTGGTCGGAGCGGATGGACCGCCTCGGCGCCTTCCTCGAAGACGACGACGCCTGCGCATCCGACACGGCGAACCCGCAAGGAGGTTGAACATGCCCGAAGGCACCGCGGACGGCATTGTGATCGACAAGTCGAGCAACACCATCCATATCAGCCGCACCTACGCCGCCGGCGTCGAGCGCGCGTGGTGGGCCTGGACCGATCCCAAGGCGATCACCCGCTGGTGGGGCCCGCAGGGCTGGGCCGCGACCGTGTACGAGATGGACGTGCGCCCAGGCGGACGCTGGCGGTTCCAGATCGCGCCGGTGGACGGCTCGGCCGCCCCGGTCCGCAGCATCGCCACCTACAAGGCGGTCGTCGCCCGCACCGAGCTGCGCTACGACGACGAGTTCGCCGACCAGGCGTGGCGACCCGACGGCACGGGCACCTTCCCCACCGCGGTCACCTTCGCACCGGCCGGCACCGGCTGCACCGTCGAGGTCACGGCCGGATTCCCCGACGGCCAGGCGCTACAGCGGGCAGTCGAGCTCCAGATGGCCGAAGGCTACGCCGAAGCCCTCGACCGGCTCGGCGACCTGCTGGACGCCCCGCACACCGACACACCTTCACCCGAAAGAGAGACGATCATGTCCGACCTTCGCACCGTCACCTCCGCCGACGGCACCACCATCGCCTACCAGAAGACCGGTTCGGGCCCCGCGATCATCGTGATCAGCAACGTCGCCGAGGACCACACCGGCGTCTCGGGCGTCGCGCGGGCGCTGTCCGAACACTTCACCGTCATCAGCTTCGACCGCCGCGGGCGCGGCGCCAGCGGCGACCCCCAGCCCTACGACCCGGCACGCGAGATCGACGACATCGCGGCACTGATCGACGTCGCAGGCGGCTCCGCGGCCCTGACCAGCGGATCGGGGGGCTGCGGTCTCGCCCTCGACGCCGCCAGCGCGCTGGGCGGCAAGGTGACCGGGCTCTACCTGTACGAGCCGCCCTTCATCGTTGATGACTCCCGCGCTCCGGCGCCCGCCGACTACCTCGAACACCAGGAAGCGCTGATCGCGGCGGGCAAGCGCAGCGAGGCCGTCGAGTACTTCATGACCGAGATGATCGGTGTCCCCGCCGAGTACATTCCCGCGATGAAGCAGGACCCTTCCTGGGACGCCATGGCCAAATACGCCCACACCTACACCTACGACGGCCGGATAATGCGCGGGCTCCAGGACGGCAAACCACTGCCCACCGACCGCTGGTCGATCGACGCGCCGGTCGCGGTGGCCGTCGGCGGCAACGGCGAGGCCTTCATCCGCCAAAGCGCCAACGCGCTGGCCACACTCCTACCGAACGCCACCGTGCTGACCCTGCCCGACCAAGACCACTCCGCGTTCTGGATGGCACCGGAACCGGTCGCCGAACAAGCACGCGCCTTCCTGCTCGGCTGACGACGACTGCCATCCCTGCCCCCTCACGACCTCATGGGGCGGAGATGGCTCAGACGTCGAAGAGGCGATCGACCTCCTCCTAGGCGCGGAACCGGTGGAGCGGGATGTGAAAGCTTCGGCGCCGCCTGTTGACGCTCGGTTCCTGGCGGATTGCCGTGGGTGGCATGGGGGCCAAGGACGTTCCCAGTCGAAGAGGTCGCTGGCGGGCCAGGGCCATCAGCGCCGCGCGTTCGTTGCGGTCACGTGGCACCCCGGTGAAGGCGAGGCTGGCCGGCACGAAGCTGGAGGCGGCATGGAGCACTTCGTCGCGCGACCCCTGGAGCGCGTAGATCATGAGCGCAAGCGCCGGTGGATCAATTGCTTCCGCGGATCAGGCGAGAGGTTTGCGTCTGATCAGGCGACATCCTCGATGTCGAAGGCGCGGCCTGTGACCAGCAGACCTCGTGCCGTCTCGATCGCCGGCGACACCAGTCCGCCAAGCAAGGTCAGCCGCAGCGGGCGCTCCCAGCCGCATGAGCAAGGCCATGTTCCCGCCAGCTTGGCCATTGTCGTGAACGGAACTGAGCGTCGCCTGCAGTGTGTATTAGGAGAACGCTGCCAGGGCGGCGAGGATAGGTGTGACAGCGGCTATGCGCAGCGGTATGACATACCAGCCTGCCGCAGGCTGAAAAAACGGCAACTTGGCCTTGACCGCAGATGGTACTGACGGTCCTTGAACGCAGTGGATACTAATAGAGTTTTGCCCACATATGCCCGGTTCGGCGAGCGATAAACATGACTCTTGGAATCCACCGCTGAGATTCGATGGCTATATCTAGTAGCCGCAGCCTTGGATGTCTCCCTGCTGACCTGCTGGAACATGCCTGACGCCGTACCGATGGACGCGCCTTCGGAGACGTTGAACGCGGGCGCCAGTTTCCCGGCCAACCTGCGGCGACGACCCCACTGCGCCAAGTCCGAGCGCGCACATTCCGGTGAATGCGTGAGCGGACCCGAACAAGCAGCAGGTGGCCGGAAACAGGACGACGGAAGTGTGCCCAGTGCATTACCGTCACACTCGACCGTATCCGGCCAGCGAGTTATGAACCTCTTCCTGCGGGTAAGCACGTCGTCTCATCTGCGGAGGTGACAGATTGTGTTGACGGTTGGTTCTCCCAGGCTGACCCGGTCGGCCGCGGCCGCTGCCGCCCCGGCTCCTGCCGACCTGCTAGGTATCCGGACCGAACAGCGCGGCCACGCCGTAATCGTCTACTTGGACGGCGAGATCGACCATCGCGGCGCCGACCGGCTGCGCGACCACGTCCAGGCCCTGATCGCCGACCCGGCCTGCCCTTCCCGGGTGATCCTGGATCTGGCCCAGGTCCACTTCTGTGGCTCCTCCGGTCTGGGTGCCGTGATCACCGTCTGGAGGTCCGTCCGCATTCGCCGCAGGAGCCTGGTCGTCTCCCGGCCTTCGGGAGTGTGCCGTCGCATCTTGGAGCGCACCGGCCTGGATCAGCACATCGCCCTCAGCCCCACCCTCAGACACGCCCTCACGCGGCCCGATTAGCCTCGTTCGCCGTCATGGCTCTGATCGTGGAAAGCCGGTTCCATCCGGACCACATGGATCTGGCCATCGTGACCTTGAACGGCGAGCTGGACGTCGCCACCGCCCCGCAGTTGCGTGAACGCCTGGCCGCCGTGCTCGGCGAGGGCGCCGACCACCTGGTGCTGGACTTCGCCCGGCTGAGCTTCATCGATTCCAGCGGGCTGAGCGTGCTGACCGCAGCGCACCGACTTGTACACGGCACTGGCGACGGCCATCCCGGCAGCCAGCCCAACCGCACCCTGGTCCTGGCGGCGGTCATCCCACGCATCCGCGAGACGCTGCGGACCACCGGGCTTACGCGCGTCCTGCCGATCTACTCCACGGCCGATCTGGCGATCACAGTCCACCAAGCAAGCCACACCCGACCCTGAAAATGGCCGTCAACGGCAACAAGCTCGGCAACAGCCTGAACGACAAGCTGGACGACGAGGACTACGCCGCATACAGCATGGGCCGCGCCGCCGACATCCTTGGCGTCAACCCCGCGTTCCTGCGCAGCCTGGACACCGCCAGGCTGTTCGTCCCGCAACGCTCGGCCGGCGGCCATCGCCGCTACTCCCGCTACCAGCTGCGCTGGCCCAACGCGCCCGGGATCTGGTCAACCAAGGCACCGCTCTGGATGCCGCCTGCCGCATCATCATCCTGGAAGTCCAGCTCGCCGAGCGCAACGCATCAACGCCCAACCCCAGCAGCCCCGCGACCCACC